>JBMOPM010000028.1:12505-17492 GCA_049323575.1 Gemmatimonadota bacterium
GAAAAGGAGGCGGCCGCGGAGTCGAAGGCCAAGGGGAAGGTGCTGCTCGCCACGGTGAAGGGCGACGTGCACGACATCGGCAAGAACATCGTGGGCGTGGTGCTGCAGTGCAACAACTTCGAGGTGATCGATCTCGGCGTGATGGTGCCGGCCGCGACCATCATCGAGACGGCGCGGCGCGAGGGCGTGGACCTCATCGGTCTCTCGGGGCTCATCACGCCATCGCTCGAGGAGATGGCCTTCGTGGCGAGTGAGCTCGAGCGCGAGGGCTTCACCACGCCCCTGCTGATCGGCGGGGCCACCACATCGCGGGTGCATACCGCGGTCAAGATCGCCCCCAACTACTCCCACCCTGTGGTACACGTGCTGGACGCGTCGCGCGCGGTGG
Source organism: Gemmatimonadota bacterium (assembly GCA_049323575.1). Taxonomy (GTDB): domain Bacteria; phylum Gemmatimonadota; class Gemmatimonadetes; order Gemmatimonadales; family GWC2-71-9; genus JBMOPM01. The sequence continues at coordinate 12,894 of JBMOPM010000028.1, forward strand.
GCGTGGCCGGTGCGCTGGTGAGCGACACGCTCCGGGAAGGCTTCGAGCGTCAGGTGCGAGAAGAGTACGCCGCCGTGCGCAGCGAGCGAGCCCAGCGGACGCGGGAAGACCGCCGTCACCCGATCGAGGAGGCGCGGCGTCACCGGCTCGCCATCTCGTGGAACGGTACCCGGCCGCCGCTCCCCCGGTTCATCGGCATCCGGACGCTCGAGCGCTATCCCCTGGGTGAGCTGGTGGACCGGATCGACTGGACCCCGTTCTTCCAGACCTGGGAATTGTCCGGCCACTACCCCGACATCCTCGACGACCCGAAGGTCGGCGCCGCGGCCCGCAACCTCTTCATCGATGCGCAGAGCCTGCTCGAGCGCATCGTATCCGAGGGGTTGCTCGAGGCGCGCGCGGTGTTCGGCTTCTTCCCGGCCAACAGCGTGGGCGACGACATCGAGGTCTACACGGATGAGACGCGCTCCCGGGTCGCGACCGTCGTTCACACGCTGCGCCAGCAGATGGTCAAGGGGCCGGGCCGGCCGAACCTCGCGCTGGCCGATTTCGTCGCGGCGAAGGAGACCGGCGTCCCCGACTACATCGGCGCGTTCGCGGTGACGGCCGGCATCGGGCTCGACGAGGTGGTGTCCCGGTTCGAGGCGGCGCACGACGACTACAGCAGCATCATGGCCAAGGCCCTCGCCGACCGTCTCGCGGAGGCCTTTGCCGAGCGCCTGCACGAGCGGGTGCGCCGCGAATTCTGGGGCTACGCGCCCACCGAGAGCCTGGGCAACCGCGACCTGATCAAGGAGCAGTACCAGGGCATCCGGCCGGCGCCAGGCTATCCCGCCTGCCCCGATCACACCGAGAAGCGCGCGCTGTTCGACCTCCTCGAAGTCGAGCGCCGCATCGGCATCACGCTCACCGAGAGCTTTGCCATGCTCCCCGCCTCGTCGGTGAGCGGGTACTACTTCTGGCATCCCGAGGCGCAGTACTTCGGCGTGGGCAAGATCGACCGGGATCAGGTCGTGGACTACGCCCGCCGGAAAGGGATGGATGTCCAGACGATAGAGCGGTGGCTGGCCCCCAACCTGGGCTACGACCGTTCGCAGCGCGGGCGCTGACGCAGGGCCCGTCGGCCCGTCCGCCCGCACCCTCCCCTGCAGGCCAGCCGGCCACGCTCCGCTCGGGCGCTTCGTCACGTGACCCGGGCCGGCCTCGGCCGGGAACGGCCTCGCTGATCGATCCCCCGGCTCGCGAGGGAATCCGCGATGGAGACGCCTTCCCCTCCGTCGGGGAGGATGTGCGACCTGAAACATCCGGATCGACGATCGGGACGCCGCCGCTTTGCAACCGGGTTATTTTCTGTCGGCCATTTGTTGCGCGCCCAACCGTTCTGAGGTCTGCATGTCCGACACCATGATCGCCCCTCAGGCCCTGACCGTGCTGTCCGAGGAAGAGGAGCTATTCCGCAGCACCGTCCGCGAATTCGCCGAGACGGAGGTGAAGCCTCACGTCTCCCACATGGATGAGGAAGCCCGGTTCATGCCCGAGCTCATCCAGAAGCTCTTCGAGCTGGGCGTCATGGGGATCGAGATCCCGGCCGAGTACGGCGGCGCCGGGGGCACCATGTTCATGTCGGTGCTGGCGGTGGAGGAGATGGCGCGCGTGGACGCCTCGGCCGCGATCTACGTGGACGTCCAGAACACCCTGGTGAACAACGCCATCGACCGCTGGGGCAGCGACGACCTCAAGAGCCGCTACCTCCCTCGCCTGGCCACCGGGCTGCTCGGTGCCTACGCGCTGTCGGAGGCCGGCAGCGGCAGCGACGCCTTTGCCCTCGCCACCCGGGCCCAGCCGGTGGGCGACGAGTGGGAGCTCACCGGCCGCAAGCTGTGGATCACCAACGGCGCCGAGGCGGGGCTGTTCATCGTCTTCGCGAACGTGGACCCGGCGAAGGGGCACAAGGGAATCACGGCGTTCATCGTCGAGCGTGATTTCCCTGGCTTCTCCGTCGGCAAGAAGGAGAACAAGCTGGGCATCCGCGCCTCGAGCACGTGCGAGCTCATTCTGGAGAAGTGCCGGGTGCCGGCTGCCAACGTGCTGGGCCCGGTGGGCCAGGGCTACAAGGTGGCGATCGAGACCCTGAACGAGGGCCGCATCGGCATCGGGGCCCAGATGATCGGCGTGGCACAGGGCGCGCTCGACGCCGCAGCGCGGTACGTAAAGGAGCGGCAGCAGTTCGGGAAGCCGCTGGCCGAATTCCAGGCAGTGCAGTTCCAGCTCGCCCAGTGCGCGGCCGAGCTCGAAGCCGCCCGGCTGCTGGTCTACAACGCGGCCCGGCTCAAGGACGGCGGGCACGACTTCACCCAGCAGGCCGCGATGGCCAAGCTGATCAGCTCGCAGGTGGCGGAGCGAGTGACGTCGCAGTGCCTCGAGCTGTTCGGCGGCTACGGGTATACCAAGGAGTATCCGGTCGAGAAGTTCTACCGCGACGCGAAGATCGGCACAATTTACGAGGGAACGAGCAATATGCAGTTGCAGACGATCGCGAAGGGCCTGCTCAAGTAGCCAGCGCCGCGGTCGTCGGTCGCGAGTCACGAGCCGCAGGCGCAAGGCCCCCTGCGGCTCGTGACTTCTGGTTCCCCGGTTCCCGCAGTCTGGACCGCGAGTTGCAGACCGATGTCAACGCAGGCGGGCGCCTGGGCGTATCCCCGGAAAAGGCCGCCCCCACGCCGGCGGCCGTTCCCCGCCCCGGGCTCTATTGCGCAAATATTGACGGGACAAAGAGATATAGTTACCGTGCAAAGTGCTACATGAGCCTTGATCCCCCCCGCACGCCCACCGCTGTCGCTATCGGTGCGCTGACACTGGCGTTTTTGGCCAGTGTCACTGGTGGCTTCGTTGGTCCATCCGCCGTGGCTCAGGCGCCGGCGGCCATGGGGGGCGAGCAGGTCCGGGAGCTCGTGACGAGCTGGTACGCGAAGGCCCGCCGGGCAGCCCCCGGGACGTGGGGTATCGCCATCGCGGACCAGAGCGGCAAGCTGCTCTGGTCCGAGCAGGCCGACCTTCCGATGATTCCCGCCTCCACGGTCAAGCTGCTCACCACGGGGTTTGCCCGGAGCGTGCTGGGCCCCTCGGCCCGGCGCTCGACCCGCGTGGTGGGCACCGGCCGGCTGGACCCGGAGACGGGGACCTGGGTCGGCACGTGGGCGCTCGAGGTCAACGGTGACCCCACGCTCGAGCGACCGCAGGGCCAGGGGCCCAGGCTGGTCGAGTTGGCGGAACAGCTCAGGGCCAACGGCATCCGCCGGCTCACCGGCCCGTTCCGGGTGGTGAGCGCCGACGGCCCGGCCGACGCCTGGTACCCCGAGGCGTGGGCGCCCAAGCACCGCAGCCGGCTGTTCGCCCCCAAGGTGGGGCCGCTCACGATCCACGAGAACACCGTCTGGTTCAGCATTGCGCCCGCGGCGCGCCCGGGTCAGCGCCCGGTCGTCTCGGGGGCCTCGCCCCGCGGGATCGAGTCGCTGATCGACGTGCGGGCGCGCACGGTTGCAGGTCGCCGCGCCAGGCTGGCGATCCAGCCTGCCGGCAACGGCGGCTGGGTCGTGACGGGCACGATCGGCACCCGCGCCGGGGCGCGGCGGTTTGCACAGCCCGCGTCGGACCCGCGCGCGGTGCTGCAGGCCGCGTGGGCCCGGGCGCTGGCGGATGCCGGCGTAGCGTGGGCGCCCTCGGACGCCGGCATGGCCAGCCTGAGCGGCGACGTGCCGAAGGCGATCGCCGAGGTGGAGTCCCCGCCATTCGACTCGGTGGCCAGCGAGGTAAATCGCCGGAGCCTCAACTACGCCGCCGAACTGCTGCTGCAGTGGGCCGGCGGCCGCTACACCGGCCCGGACAAGCTGATGGAGCACGTCCGCCAGATCACCGGCACCAGGGACGGCGTGCACCTCGTGGATGGCAGCGGCCTCTCGTACGAGGACCGCGTCTCGCCGAACACCTTCATCTCCTACCTCGCCAAGTTCCCGACGACCCCGGCCGGCCGCAATTTCCCGCAGCTTCTCCCGGCCAACGGCACCGGCACCCTGCGGCGGCTCAACTCGGGGCTGCCGGGCGAGGGCGTGGTCCGCGCCAAGACCGGGACGCTCGGCATGGTGTCGTCGGTGGTGGGCTACCTCGGCCGACCCGACGGCGTGCTTCTCGTCTCGCTGATATACAACGGCCCGCGGGTCTACACCGCCCGGCAGCAGCAGTGGAAGCTGTTCCGGATGCTGGGCGCGAACGGCGTGATCATTCCGGCGGATTCGGCCGGCATGGGCGAGGAGAATCGGCTCGGCGGGGACTGACGGTGACAGGATCGCGGAACGAGCATGACACGCGGGGCTGCCGAACGGCGGCCCCGTTCGCGTTTGTCGGGCCCGAGGCGTTGCTGTTCCGCCCCGGGCTTCTGTCATCCCGAACGGCGCGAGGGATCCAGCCAGCCTCCGATCGTGGCCCGAGTCACATGCCGAGACGCTCGTCGGCTCCGCGACACGCCGCGTCTCGCGGTTCGCTGCCCTTGCTTTCGTCGCGAGCGCACGGAGGGATCAGGCCAGCCGCGCTCGGCCACCCGCA
>JBMOPM010000029.1:0-17238 GCA_049323575.1 Gemmatimonadota bacterium
TGAGACGGAAGGGTCCCCCAAGGGGCAGACCGACTCCCGGCGCTGGATGCGTCCACGGGATCACGTTGTCGAGCTATGATTTGAGAGTGAGGGGAAGCTGCGCGGAGCATACCGGGATGTCAAGAGCGTGTAACTACGGACCAGCGGTACCTCCGCCGCCGCCCGCCGCTGGTGCGAGACCTACTCCCGCCCGATGCCGATCCGCTTGCGGGCGGCCGCCTTGAGCTCGGCGGCGATGCGGAAGACCCGGCCCTGCCCGATGGACCAGGCCGGGCCGCCGCTGCCGGCCCCCCGGCCCCGGCGGGCCGCCAACTCCGCCACGATCGCCGGGAGGGGATCGTTTACGGCGATGTCGTACATCGCCTGCGCGCCCCCCTCGCGCTCCGCCGCAGGTACCGGGAACTGCCGTGCCGTCCCCGGCACCAGCCGGTCGGTCCGGCGCATGTCGAAGAAGGGCACGCCGGCCCCGGAGCCCAGCAGCTCGATGTCCCGCTCGTAGAGCACGGCACCGAGCAACGTGGCCGGGTTCTCCGAACCGGTGAGGGGCGGCAGGCCGCCGCGGCCCACCCGGCTCCGGTTGATGAGCTGCGCCGCCTCGACCCGCGACCCGCCGGTGCGGATCAGCGCTTCGGCCAGCAGCAGATCATTCTCGGCCCGGAGAAGGAACGGCATCATCCCGAACCCGCCGCCCGACTCATCCTCGAAGGAATGAAAGCGGTAGCGCTTGTGCCCCACGTTGCTCAGGTGGTACCGGCCCCGGAGCGGGTTGAACGGGACGGTGGGCAGGTAGATGAAATCGGTCTGGAGCCGGCGATCCGGACTCCTGGGCGGCGGGAGCATGCCGCTCGACGGGTAGACGCACGGGAGCGTCGGGTCCAGCTCGCAGACCATGCGCTGCCCCACCCGCACCCACCCGTCGTAGGCCTGGGTGTAGGTCTTGTACGGGTCGTACCAGCGCTCGTTGTCCCCTTCGATGACCACGTCGAACGAGACGCCGCGGGCGGCATACCGCGCCACGCGCGCCCAGTCCACCTGGTCGTTCTCGGCGCCATTGCGAGGGAAGTACGCGAGCGTCCGTGCGGCCAGCGTGCTGGCCACCTGGGCCAGCTGGCTGCTGGTCCAGCCGGTGGTGTTGAGGAACTCCTTCGGCAACTGGAACGACGACCGGCTCGCCAGCGCGATGGCCGTGTCGAGCCGCGCGAGCGCGGCCTCCCGCACCATCTCCCGGGGACTCAGCGGAATGGGCTGGCTCAGGTCGGCCGTCTCGGTGACGATGTATCCGCGGTCGAAGAGCAGCGCCACGTTCGACAGCGACGCCCCCTGGAGAAACGCCGCGGCCGCCTCGATCATCCGGGCATCCGCGGCCCTGGGAAACGGAAAGCCACCGCGCACCGCGAGGAGCGCCAGATTGCCGGCAGCCAGGGCAGCATAGGACAGGTACCACGGCTGGTTGACCACGCCGATGCCGGGGTCGCTCGCCGCATGGGGCATCGGCGGGCGGGGGATGGACGACAGCCTCCGCATCCCGAAGTCGCCCCAGGACGAGGTATAGGCCTGGGCCATGGTTCCGAGGGCCAGCGACGGCGTTTCGCCCTGGATACTGAAATACCAATCGCTGAACCCCCCGGCCACCAGGTTCATGATGTCCGCCGGCCGGGTCTGTGCCAGGCGGTCCCGATCCACCGGCGACGCCCCCTCCAGCAGCAGCGTCTCGCATCCGGTGAGGCCGAATGCGAGGGCAACTGCCAGGGCGGCGTGGCCGAGCGAACGGAGTCTGTGCATGGACACCGGGGCAAAGGGCTAATTGCGGGCCTGCTGTTACAAGAATAGCCGCATGGGCAGGTACGGGTCTACGTGGGCCCGCCCTGTCCTGCCGAGCAGCGGGTTGGATCAGGCCGGCTCACCGGAGCACACGCTTCCCGGCAGGGCGCCGGCCATGAATCGCTGCATCGCCAGAGATCCGGGTAGTATACTTCGGCTCATGAAGACGCGGACGCAGGTCGGCGGCGCGCCGGTGCCATCCCGCACCGATCACGGCGAACCACCTTGGAGCCCCCTATCCCATGAATCCCCTCTATCTCGCGATTGGCCTCACCGCTGGCGTGCTGTCGGGTCTCTTCGGGATAGGCGGCGGAGTCATCATCGTGACCGCGCTCGTGCAGTTGGCCCGGCTGCCGATCAAGACGGCCCTGGGCACGTCGCTGGGCGCGATGCTGTTGCCGGTGGGCCTCTTCGGAGCCATGGAGTACTATCGCACCGGCAACCTCGACCTCAAGGCGGCGCTCATCCTTGCCCTGGGGCTCGCGCTGGGCGCCTGGTTCGGCGCTCGCGTGGCGCAGGGCCTCGAGCCCCGCATACTGCAGCGCATGTTCTCGGTCTTCCTCATGTTCATGGCGGTGCGGCTGTGGGTGACCGCATGACGCGCCGCGGGTGGCTCGCGGCCCGGCGCCTGATGCCCGGGCTGGTGGCCCTGGCGCTTTCGGGCTGTGCCTTCTTCTCCAGCGCGCCGCGCCCGCCCCAGGCCACGGTGCGGCTGGTCGACGCCAGGTCACAGGAGCTCGGCGTCGGTACCTTCACCGAGACGGCCGAGGGTGTGCGGCTGCAGCTCAAGTTCACGGCGGCACCGCCCGGCACCCACGCGCTCCACATCCACGCCACCGGCCTGTGCGAGCCGCCCCAATTCATCTCGGCGGGGGGGCACTTCAACCCGACCGGCAAACAGCACGGCAAGAAGAATCCCGCCGGGTATCACCTGGGCGATCTGCCCAACCTGCAGGTGAAGGACGACGGCACCGCGAAGTACGACGTCCTCATCACCGGCATCTCCCTGGGCCCGGGCCCGGGGTCGCTCGTTCCGCCCGGCGGGACCTCCCTGATCCTGCACCAGAACCGGGACGATGAGGTCACCGATCCGGCGGGCAACGCGGGCCCGCGCGTCGCGTGCGGAGTCATCACGCTCAAGCGATGAGCGTCGCGCCGATCGCCATGACCGACCTCCTGGCCGCACGATCCCAGATGGCGATGTCGCTCGCCTTCCACATCGTCTTCGCCGTCATCGGCATCGGCATGCCGCTGCTCATGGTGGTCGCGGAGCGCCGGTGGCTCGCCACCGGCGACCGGATCTATCTCGATCTGGCCCGGCGATGGTCCAAGGGCACCGCGATTCTCTTCGCTGTCGGCGCCGTGTCCGGCACGGTGCTGTCCTTCGAGCTCGGCCTGCTCTGGCCCGGCTTCATGGAGTTCGCCGGTCCGATCATCGGCATGCCGTTCTCGCTGGAAGGCTTCATGTTCTTCACCGAGGCGATCTTCCTCGGCGTCTATCTCTACGGGTGGAACCGCATTTCGCCCCGCGCGCACTGGTGGGCCGGCGTGCTCGTGGCGCTGAGCGGCATGCTCTCGGGCATCTTCGTGGTGATCGCCAATGCCTGGATGAACGCGCCCACCGGGTTCGCGATCGTCAACGGCCAGGTGACGGACGTGGACCCGATCGCCGCCATGCGTACGCCCGCGGCGTTGTCCCAGACGCTGCACATGACGCTCGCGGCCTACGCGGCCACCGGGCTCGGCGTGGCCGGCATCCACGCGCTCATGCTCCTGCGGGACCGGACCAACGGCTTCCACCGGCGCGCGCTCGCCGTCGCGCTCATGGTCGGCGCGCCCGCCGCCATCCTCCAGCCGATTTCCGGCGATCTCAGCGCGAAGTTCGTCGCGCGATCACAGCCGGCCAAGCTCGCCGCGATGGAAGCCCTCTTTGAGACCCGGTCTCACGCGCCACTCCTCGTGGGCGGCTGGCCGGACATGGAGGCCCGCGAGACGCGATGGGCCCTGGAGATCCCCGGCGGCCTCTCGTTTCTCGCCTTCGACGACCCGGCCGCCGAGGTCAAGGGCCTGGACCAGTTTCCGCGAGAGAACTGGCCCCACGTCCCCATCGTCCACGCGGCCTTCCAGATCATGGTGGGCCTCGGCGTCTATCTGCTGCTGGTGTCACTGTGGGCGGGGTGGCTCGCGATCCGTCGGCGCGACATCGCTGAGCGGCCGCTCCTCCTTCGGGCGCTCGCGCTCGCCGCTCCGATGGGTTTCATCGCCATCGAGGCGGGCTGGGTCGTGACGGAGGTGGGCCGGCAGCCGTGGATCGTGCATGGCGTGCTGCGCACCGCGGACGCCGTGACTCCGATGCCGGGGCTGGTGGTGCCGTTCACGTTCTTCACGCTGCTGTATCTGTTCCTGGCCGTGATCGTCGTCGTGCTGCTCAAGCGGCAGATCATGCGGAGCGCGGGTGGGGAGGCCGGCGAGGCCCGCCCGCACCCAGCCCCGGGTGCCCCCGGAGCCGAGCATGCCTGAGCTGACGCTCGCGACGGCCGCCGCCGGTACGATACTGGCCTCGCTCATCGCCTACGTGCTGATGGGCGGCGCGGATTTCGGCGGCGGCGTGTGGGATCTGCTGGCCTCCGGCCCGCGGAAGACGGAGCAGCGGGAGGCGATCGCGCGGGCGCTGGGGCCCATCTGGGAGGCCAACCACGTCTGGCTGATCCTGGTGGTCGTGCTCCTGTTCGTGGCCTTTCCCGCGGCATTCGCCCGGATCTCGATCGCGCTGCACATCCCGCTCACGCTCCTGCTGGTAGGCATCGTGCTCCGGGGGAGTGCCTTCACGTTCCGCACCTACGACAGCCAGCGCGATCAGGTGCAGCAGCGCTGGGGGCTCGTGTTCAGCATCTCCAGCCTGCTCACGCCCCTGCTCCTCGGGGTGTGTGTCGGGGCGATCACGACCGGCGCGGTGGGAACGGCGCAGAGCGGCTCGTTCGTGGACGTCTACGTCCGCCCCTGGCTCACGCCGTTCGATCTGGGCGTGGGGCTCATGACGGTGACGGTCTGCGCGTTCCTCGCGGCCGTCTACCTCACCAACGAAACGACCGGCCCGCTGCAGGAGGACTTTCGCCGGCGGGCACTTGCGGCAGCGGTGACCGTGTTCGCGGCAGCGTGGGGCACGCTGTTCCTGACCGGCCCCGCCGGGGCGGCGATGCGGGAGCGGCTGCTCAGGCAGCCCTGGTCGCTCCCCGTGCAGGCGCTCATCGCCGTGTCCGCGATCGTCACCCTCCTCGCGCTCTGGCGCCGGCAGTATCGCCTGGCTCGGGCGGCGGCGCCGGCGCAGGTGACGCTCATCCTCGTCGGCTGGGCGCTCACGCAGTACCCATACATCGTGCCGCCCACGCTCACCGTGCAGGATGCGGCAGCCCCGGACGCCACGCTCGCGCTCCTGCTCCTCGCCCTCGGCGCCGGCGCGGTTCTGCTCTTCCCTTCCCTGTACTACCTCTTCCGCATCTTCAAGTCCCGGCCGCAGGCGGACCAGCCGGGCCAGCCCTGAACCGCCCCCGAACCACCCTCGCGCGTTGGCGTCGAGGACCGCGCTTCACTAGGATCGGTGCATCCCTGGTGGATCATGGCGGTCCATCGGCCTCGTCGGCCTGTCTGCGTTGAACACAGTGCGCGTCGAACGGCCTCTCAGCCGGAGAACGACCCATGCTCGCACGGTTCATCAGCAATGCCCTGCCCGATGGCGGCGGCGCGATCTGGATGGGCCTCTTCCTCGCGCTATTCGTCTTCGCCGACTACCGGAGGCTTTACGCGCCACGCAACTGGGCGCTGGCAGGGCTCCTCGTCTCACCGCCGCTCCTCAACGACATCCAGTACTGGGACCGGGCCTTCCCGACGATGGAGCGGGCCATCTTCACGGCCCTCTTCCTCATCACGCTGGCCCATCTGATCTGGGCAATGGTCCTCGTGCGGCCAGCGAAGCGGCCGGCCTGGCCGGCCAACGTGCCACTCAAGGTGCTCAAGTTCACGGCCGCCCTCCTGGTGCTGGTGAACGTGACGTTCGCCCTGGTACGCCGGCCCGACGACGCCGGCACGTACACCAGTCTCGGCGCGCAGCGCTGGCTCGAGACCGGCGTCATTCCCTACGCCGACTCGCAGCTCATCGGACCCCGGTCGCCGGGCGGCGGCGCGGCATCCGCCTACGGGCCGCTGCTGTACCTCGCACACATGCCGTTCCAGCTCCTCGTCGGCGCCGGATGGAATCCGGCGGATGCGATCGTCGAGAGCCCGGACTATGTCAGGCCGCGTGCGCTCGCCTCCAAGCTCGCGTGCCTGATGTTCCACCTGGCGGGCCTGTGGGGCCTGTTTGCCGTCGTCCGGCGCGTGGCCACGCCGGCCGCGGCCTGGGGCGCGGTGATTCTCTACGCCGGCAGTCCCGTGATCACCGGGCTCAACGCGGGCCACGGCGCCATCGCCGGCCTGACGTTCATCTCGCACATCGCGCCCACGGCGCTCGTGCTGCTGGCGCTCGCCGCCTCGGGCAACGCACTCCTCTCGGGTGCGCTCCTCGCCGCGGCGGCCGGTGTGCTGTACTTCCCCGCGTTCATGTTTCCCGCCTGGCTGGGCTGGCACTTCTGGAGCAGGAATCGCCCGTGGCGGTTCGCCCTCGGCTTCGGGCTCATGGCTCTCGCGATCGCCGCGCTGGTGACGGCGTTCACACCCGTCGACCCGGGGCAGAACCGGCTGACGAGCGCGGTATCGGCATTCATGCATTCCGCGTTCAGTCACCAGGAGGGCGCGGGTCCGCGGCAGTACGGCGCCACCACGTTCGGCTTCTGGGGCACGCATCCCGCCCTTGCCGCCGTCTTCCACGCGCCGCTCGTCGGCGGGAGCGTGCTGACCCGTCCGGATTTCCTGCTGTTCCTTGGACTGTGCCTGGGCCTCTTCTTCTGGGCCCGCCGCGGCGCCGGCCTGGTGACCAGACTGGCGGCGCTGTCCGCCGCCGTTGGCGCGGCGGCGCAGATATGGAAGTCGCACGGCGTCGGGACATACATCGGGTGGTACCTCGCGCCGCTCATTCTGGCCCTGGTGGCGGGGGACGGGGAAGCGCACGGCGCGGGCGAGCCGGCATCACGCGATGGCGGGTAGCAGGCGACCCGGGCAGCGCGCGACGGCCGGCACGCTCGCGGCAAGCGCAGCCCGTGGTCCTCGTCCCTCTTGGAATCCAGGAGGGCGGGGCCGACGCTCGCGAGCATCGCGCCGCTCGCGCTAGACCCCGTCTTCGTGAGCCTATGGGCTGAAGCCCCGGCCTATGGGCTGAAGCCCCGGCTCGGCCAGGACGATGGGCTGAAGCCCAGGCCGATGGTGGCGCGGGCGCCCCCGCCTCTACTGCCGCTCGCCGACCACCAACTGTCTGTCGCCATACACCGGCAGCGTCGTCACCCGCGCATACTGCCGGCCGAGCGCGGCCTGCGCCGCCTCCAGCGTGTATCCTGGTCGTCGGCCGAGGCCGAGCTGCGCGGCCCGCGGGTCGCCGGGGCCCACGAACTCCAGCACCACTACGCGGCTGCCGAAGGCGGTCAGCGCATCGCCGATGCGATCGAGGGTGTAGTCGCTGCGGCGCACGAGATGGTGCACGACGCCGAGCGCCATCGTCACGTCGGCCGAGAGCCGTGTGGCCGCCGAGGGAAACTCGGTGCCGCCCAGCCCGAAGGCGGGCGTGGGGCAGGCGGCGTCCATCAGGAGGGGGGTCACCGCGAGGTGCCGCCGGCGGGCCGTCTCGTACAGCTTCGTGAGGCAGCCCTCGTCGGCATCCACCGCCACGACGCGCACGCCCAGCTCGGCCGCCATGATGGCGTAGCGCCCGGTATTGGTGCCGAGATCGAGCAGCCGCCGGGGCGCGAGCCGCTGGAGCAGCTCGCCGATCGCTCGCGTCTTCCGTTCCGTGTCCGCCGCCGCCACATCCGCGTCGTAGTAGTCCACCCATCCCCGCCGATTCGCATCGCTCACCTGGCGCCGGAGACGCTGCACCTCGCGTTCGAGGTGACGGAAGAACAGCTCGAGATGTGCCCGGCTCCGGGATGCGGCCGCCCGGCCGTCGAGGTGGGAAGTCCGCTCCGCCGGCGCCGCGTTCCGCTCGAGCCGGGCCATGGCGCCGAGCACACCGGCCCGGATCGGGCGGCGCAGCCGGAACGAGAGCGGCATCGCGCGCACCACGGTCGAGGCCGCGACACCGGCCCGCGGCTGGGTGATGGCGACGTACCGCCACTCCGCCCCGCGATCCCAGGCACTCAGGTACAGCGGATGCAGCACTTCCCGGCTGAATTGATCGAAGGGACGCCATACGGGCGTGCCGGGTGCGTCCACCACGCTCGTGAAGTCGACGAACACCGGCGCGGCGCGGTCGAACAGCACGTTGCGCGGCGTACCGTCGTCGAGGCAGAACCCCGAGGCCAGCAGCTCGCGAGCCAGCTCGAGAAGGAGCAGCCCCGCATCCGCCAGCATGATCGCCGGCCATTCCGCGGGATAGGTGACGGGCCAGAGCACCGGGTGGGCCAGTACTTCGGGCGCGGCAGGATCGCCCTCGACGCGCTGCGCCGGAATCAACCGGCCGTCCTGCATCAGGCGGCGTACCAGGGAGTCCGCCAGAACCCGGCCAACCACGGGGCGATGGTGCGGATAAATGGCGCGACGGACCTCGGCGCCCTCCGCGGCCAGGAGCCGCCCGTGGGGGTCGGCGTACGACGCCGCGTCGAATGCGCGGGTCACAAACGTCCGCGCCGGACGCCGCCACGGGCGCGCCGCCAGAGGCCGCAGATGGCGCTGCTGAGCCGCGACCAGAACAGCAGCGCCGTGGAGAACGCCAGAAGCAGCGCCTGGTACCAGATGCCCGACGACGAGGGATCGACGTACTGCATGGGCACCTTCCGGGAGGCGGGGACGCGCTGAGGCGCGCAGCCTTGTTACGTGAGAGGGCCTCGGATTACCGCGCCGGAGCCCCGGCATCACATGGAGAATACACGAACGGGATCGCAATGGCGCAAATCGGTGGCGACCGCCCAGCCACGCCGGCCACGGCTCCCTCCTGCGCCATGGCCTCCGCCAACCGCTGCCGCAGCCGACCCAGATCGGCCTGGGCTTCGGGTTCCGACACGAGGTTGTCGAGCTCCAGCGAATCCCTGGTGTAGGCGTAGAGTTCTTCGCGGCCCAGGCCGTCCCGGATGTAGTGGAACCGCTGATCCATGATGGACGTCGCCGGCCCCCGGCTGTTCTGCCACGATGAGTCCACGTTGATCCCCTGCACCAGCTCGATGAGCGCGACGGCCGTGTCCGCCGCCTCGCTCGATGTCCAGTAGCGCGCGAGCGACGTCCCGCCGATATCTGCCGCCCTGCGCACACCGGCGAGATCGAGCATCGTGGCCGGGACATCCCGCAGCGTCACCAGCGTCTTCACGTGCCGCCCCGCCGGTACGGAGGCCGGATACCGGATGACCAGCGGGACCTCCACCACCGGGAGATAGAGGCTGTTCGCGTGTCCGTGCAGTCCATGCTCGCCGAACCCCTCGCCGTGGTCGGAGAGGACGATGAGCATCGTGCGTTCGAGCACGCCCCGCTGCCTGAGCGACGCGACGATCCGACCCAGTTCGTGATCGACATAGGCGATGGCGCCATCGTAGCGATCGATCGGGGCGGGCGTCGATCCCGGCGGACTCACGAAACGTGAACGGAACGGCTCGGGCGCCTCGTACGGCTCGTGTGCATCCACGTAGTTGATGAAGGCGAAGAATGGCCGCTGACCGATCCGCGCCTGCCACGCGAGGAAGTGATCGGTGACCTCGGTGGCCGGGCGCAGGACGTCGGCGGCAACGCGGGCAGGCTTGAGATTGAATCGCCGCAGCGCCTTCAGCGCGGCGCGACGCGACCTGGCCTCGCGGAGCTGGTTGAACAGCGTGGTGCAGCCGAACGAGGTGTGCAGCACCACGACCGCGAAGGTGAACGGGTAGTCGTCGTAGTGCACGAACCCGCGGGCCAGTCCCGACTCGTACGACGCGTAGAGCAGATTGGACACGAACCCGCCCGTGACGTACCCCCGCGCTCTCAGCACCTCGGTCACTCGCCGCGGTGCCGCCGGGATCGGCCGGCGCCAGTCCGCCCCGACACCGCCGGCGGACCGGCCGGTGAAGATGCTGCCGTGCGACGCGAGGCTCCACGGCGCGGTGACCACGGCCCGGTCGAACGCCACGCCCTCGCGCGCCAGCGCCGCCAGCGCGGGCGTGGTCGCGCGCGGATAGCCGTACAGCGAGGAGCTGGCGCGCCGTACCGTGTCCAGCACGAGAAGCAGGACGTTCGGCGTATCCAAGCCGAGCGCGGAAGCCTCGGCCAGCGCAGTCCGCTCCTGGAGCATCGCCGACACCCGGATGCCGAGACCGGTGAGCACGGCGAGCCCGCCAAGCGCTGCGGCCCCGAGCCCGAACCGCCTCAGCCACTGCCCGGCGGCAGGCGCCACGACATTGCCGAACCGCACGCCGATCAAAGCCGCGACGGCGGCGGAGATCCACCACGGGATCTGCACGATGGGCAGCAGGATGGCGAACACGCACAGGAACGCGAAGAGCGCCACGGTCCAGCGGAAGGGAATCGGCCGCCGCAGCACCAGCGACACGGCGATGAGAAGGACGGCGGGCGGGAGAAAGAACAGCAGGTAGCCCAGCGGCGCGATCCAGGCGATGTCCCGGCTCACCCACTGGATCTCGTGCAGCACGAGGAATCGGAAGCCCGAGGAAACCGCCTCGATCGCAGCGGTGAGCAACGCGAAGAAGGTGGCCACGAGCAGGATCCGGCCGGCGTCCCGGCCCGGGGTGCCTGATGCCCGCGCTCGGGTCATGGCACGGATACTACACGGCCGGGTCACACCATGCGCAACCCTCCGGCGCCGCACGAGCGACACCGGAGGGTGGGGTCCGGGCGGAACGCCGGCGGGCGCCTAGCCGCCCGACTTGACCATCCGGGTCATCGGCTTCACGAGCAGTGCCATCACCAGCGTGGCAAGGAGCGCGAAGACGGTCACCGCAGTGAACAGCGTGGGCAGCGCGAACGATTCGTAGAGGCTCGCCACCTGGCCGCCAAGGTAGTTGCCCACCGACGTGGCCAGGAACCACACGCCCATCATGAGGCCCGCGATCCGGGCGGGGGCCAGCCTGGTCATCGCCGACAGGCCCACCGGGCTCAGGCAGAGCTCGCCCACGGTATGGAGCAGGTAGGTTAGCGCGAGCCAGATGATGCCCACCTGCTGGCCGTTCTCCGCCAGCCTGGCCGCAACGATCATCACGCCGAAACCGGCCGCCACGAAGAACAGGCCGAGAGTGAACTTGAACGGGCTCGACGGGTCCTTGCCCTTGTGGCCCAGGCGCACCCACAGGGCCGCGAACAGCGGCGCGAGGACAATGATGTACAGCGAGTTGAGCGACTGCCACCAGCTCGCCGGGAAGGACAGGCCGAAGATCTCGTTCCGCGTGCTCCGCTCGGCGAAGAGGTTCAGCGTGGAGCCGGCCTGCTCGAACACCGACCAGAAGACCGCCGCGGCGAAGAAAAGCACGGCGATCACATACAGCCGCTTCCGTTCCTCAGGGGTCCAGTCGCCCGACATGAAGAGCCAGCCGAAGAAGCCCACCACCACGGCGAGGAGCAGATACCCGAAGCCCCGGGCGATGCCTTCCGCCGAGATCGTGACGACCCCTGACGTCGCGAGGAGAGCGAGCAGCGCCACGGCGCCGACCACCGTGCCGAGGCCGATGATCAGCGTGCGGCGAAGCGCGGCCTGGGCCTCGGCGCTCTCGAGCCGCACCGGATGGAGCCCGGCGTCGCCCAGGTGCCTCCACCCCAGCACGTACTGCACGAGCCCCAGCGCCATGCCCACGGCCGCGGCGCCGAAGCCCCAGTGCCAGGACGACTCGGCACTCACGCCCATGCCCGCGAGGATCCCCTTGAACTGGTCGCTCTGTGCCAGCCATCCCGTGACGAGCGGCGCGATGAAGGCGCCCAGGTTGATCCCCATGTAGAAGATGGAGAATCCGGCGTCCCGTCTCGCGTCCTCCGGCGTGTAGAGCTGGCCCACCATCACGCTGATGTTCGGCTTGAGCAGGCCGGTGCCCACCACGATGAGCCCCAGTCCCAGGTAGAACGATTCGAGCGACGGGATGGCGAGACTGATGTGGCCCAGCATGATCACCATGCCGCCCCAGAGCGTCGCCTTGCGCTGGCCGAGGAAGCGGTCGGCCAGCCAACCGCCAGGGAGCGTGACCATGTAGACCAGCGCCGTGTACGCGCCATAGATCACGCCGGCCTTGGCGGTCGGGAACCCCAGCCCGCCGCTGGTCACGGAGGCCGTCATGAACAGAATGAGGAGCGCGCGCATGCCGTAGTAGCTGAAGCGCTCCCAGAGCTCGGTAAAGAAAAGAGTGGCAAGACCGCGAGGATGACCGAAGAAACCGGAAGGCTGAGTGTCGTGCAGGGTCACGCGTTCTCCTTGCCGAGTTTCCGTTTGAGGTGGGCCAGCTGGGCCTCGACGGCGGCGTCCATCCCGGCGCGGTCGAGGTCCTGCTTCAGGTCCTCCACCTCGTCCACCCCGGGATGGGTTCCGCCGGCCGAGCCCACGGCTGACCAGGCGCTGTCGACGTTGATGCGCGGCCCATCCCCGTGCCGGGACGCCTTGAGCTGCGCCATCATCTCTTCCACTTCCTTCTCCGCCAGTGCCAGCTCGTCCCGCTGCACCGCCACCTTGCGCTCGAGCACCTGCACGCGCTCGCGGTGCTTCGCCGCGAACTTCGCCGCCACGGCCACCGTCTCCACGTCATCGATGCCGGCCGCCAGCGCACCCCGACGCGCCGCGGCCGCCAACTGGCGCCGCTCGGCCGCCAACTCCCGCTCGGCCTTCGCGAGCGACTCCCGGATGACCCGCACGCCGACCTTGGCCTCGAGCAGCGCCTCCTTGAGCAGCAAGGCACGCGCCCGGGGGTCCGCCGAGGCGGTCCGCTCGGCCAGGAAGCGGTCCAGCTTGGCCTTCAGCTCGTCGAACACGCGGGTGAAACCTCGGTGGCAAGGGGACGTCGAGTCCCGAAAGCTGCCCGTCGGGACGGCGACCCGTCAAGCGAACGGCCACCCCCGAATCGCGGCCCGGCGCCGAGCGGGCTGTTATCTTCCGCCACACCCCTACGCACAGGCTCTGTCATGCGACGCATCATCCTCGCCTTGGCGCTCGCGGTTGTCTCCGGCTGCGCCCGGGGTGAGCAGGGCCGGACCGCCTGCGGCATTGCCGCGCTGGCCGGGCCCACGCTCCTGCTCAGCGAATTCACCACGCCGGGTCAGACCCTGTCGCATCCGCCCGCGCGCCTGCCCGAGCGGGTGGTGGCCCGCTTCGTGGCCGGTGGTGCGTACCCGGCGATCGTGGGACGCACGGATACGCTGCTCGTGGTGGGTGTCGAGGGCTCCCTGCCGGCGGGCGTGACGCCCGGATTCGGCGTGCTCGTGGTGGACCCGGCGGACCGGGTACGCGGCGTGATGCTGTTCGAGGGCGCGCCGATCCGGAACGCACCGCAGCTCGGCACCGTCAGCGTCGGCAAGGCCGTGGTCCCGCTGCTCGGGATCCAGCTGGACCCCGGGAAGTACGAGGATCCCGGCTGTCCCTTCTTCCCCGACTCGATCCTCCAATGAATCCGCCCCGGATCGCGGTCACCGGCGTGGTCCGCACCGTCGATGGGCTCGAACGCGCGGTGCTGAACCGCGGCTACGTCCTCTCGCTGGCCCGGGCCGGTGCGCTGCCGCTCATCCTCTCGCCGCTCATGGGCGCGGAACTGGCCACCCACGCGCTCGAGGGGGTCGACGGCCTGCTCCTCACGGGCGGTGAGGACCTCGATCCGGCGCTCTACGGCGAAGCTCCCGTCCCCCAGCTCGGATCGGTGAGCCATCCACGCGACGAATTCGAGCTGGCGCTGTTCGCCGCTGCGCGGCGCCGCGAGCTGCCGGTCCTCGGCATCTGCCGCGGGTGCCAGGTGATCAACGTCGCGCTGGGCGGCTCGCTCTACCAGGATCTGCCCACCCAGCGACCCGGGGCGGTGCAGCACGACGCACCGGGTCCCCGGGATCACCGCAGCCACGGCATCCTGGTCGAGCCCGGCTCCCGCCTCGCCGAGGCGCTGGGGGCCACCGCGTTTCGCACGAACTCGTTTCATCACCAGGCGATCCGGCGCCTGGCCCCCGGCCTCCGGGCCACCGCCCACGCCGAGGATGGACTCATCGAAGGCATCGAGGGGCCGGAGAACCAGCCGTGGCTCGCGGCGGTGCAGTGGCACCCGGAGGAATTCTGCGATGCGGGTGACTGCCCCGATCAGCGACTCTTCCCCGCGTTCGTGGAGGCCTGTCTCAGTGCCCCGTCGTCAGTTCGCGGATGACCCGATCGGGCGAGAAGTGGCCGGGAAAGAACACGCGGTCGCTCAGACCGTTGAGCGCGTGACGGAGCGCCGGAAAGCGCTCGGCCGCCTGCTGGAAGACGCTGTCGAGCCCGTAGCGGGGGGCCAGCGCGTGATCCGACGCGAGCGCGTAGCCGCGCCGCCCCAGCGCATCGTAGTACGACAGGTCGGGCCCGCCCCGGCGCGTCCGCTGCGCGGCGATGTAGTCGGGGAAGATCCCGGCGAGCCAGAGCGCATAGTCGCCGAGGTGGACCATCACCTTGAAGCGGCGCGCGCCTTCGGCGGCATCGAGGTCCCGCACGATGTCGACCAGATAGCGGTGGAGATGGTCGTCGTTCCAGTCCACGCGCCACGCGCGGTCGCGCTGGCCGAACGCGATGACCAGCGCGGCGAGATAGTCGGCGAGGTCGCGGCTGTCGATGCCCGCGCGGAGCAGCGTGTGCCGCACGAGGACGTAGTGGAAGAGCGGTTCGGACGGCACGAGCATCGTCCGCACCGCGAGCAGGCGCTCCGGCAGCTCGGGGGCATCGAGCAGCGGGTCGGGCCCTTCCACGGCGAGCCGGCGCTCCCAGGTTTCCCGATCCCGCGCCGAGCCCCGGCTCAGCAGCAGGACTACCAGTTGCATGTCGCGCGCCCCGAGACGGGCGCGGGTGTTTGCCAGAATCATGGACACTCTCCGGGCTGACTCGGCTCTCGACGCGGTCACGGCCCTGGGCCGGGATCTGGCCGGCGCCTTCCGCACCGGACCGATCGTCGCGATCCTGGCCCGCCACGTCGAGCGGTGTTTCGCGCCGAGCGAACTGGCCATCGCACTCCGCAACAGCGAAACCGGCGGTTTCACCATCGCGCATGTCGCCCCGGGCGGCGCGGCCGACCGGCTGCCGCTGCTGGAGACCATCGCGCTGCATGGGCCGCTCGTCCCCGAGGACACGCTCCTGCAACGTCTGGGCCTCGAGGCGCCGCCCGGGCTGCCCCCGTGCGCGATGGGCGTCCCGCTGCGGGCCCGCCGCGGCCCGACGGGCAGCGTCCTCGTGGCGGGCCCGGCCGGCCGCTACGGCGCGCCGGATTTCGCGCTGCTGGACGCGATGGCCGTCGCCGCCACGATCGCGCTCGAAGGAGCGCACATCGTGGACCTCCACAGCACCAGCAGGCGGTCGTGGGAAGAGGCGGTGGATGCGATCTCGCCGGCGCTCTGCATCGTGGACGCTGCCGGCCGCGTCCGGCGCGCCAACCGCGCCTTCGCCGACCTCGTCCGTACGCCGATCGTCTCGGTGATCGGGCGCCTGTGGCCGGACCTCGTGCCGCCCGCCTGGCAGCGCGGCATCGAGGCGGCCATCCGTCCGGCCGGCCACGGGCGCGAGATCGAACTCCGGTCTGACGAGCGCACCTGGGCGATCACGGCCTGGCGCATCGCCACGGCCACGCGGGCCGCGAGCGTCCTCCTCTTCGACGACCAGACCGAGCGACGCCGGCTGCTCGACCAGCTCATTCAGTCTGAAAAGATGTCCGCGATCGGTCAACTCATCGCCGGCGTGGCGCACGATCTCAACAACCCGCTCGCGTCCGTGGTGGGCTTCGCCGATTTCCTGGTGGAGGCGCCCGACGTACCGCCGCATGTGATGGAACCGCTGCGCGTGATCCAGCAGGAGGCGGAGCGCGCGGCGGGGATCGTGCGCAACCTGCTCACCTTCGCCCGCAAGCAGGAACATCACCGCCGGCTCATGCCGTTGCCGTCGCTCCTCGAGGGCGTGGTGGCACTGCTCCGCACGCAGCTGCAGGTCGACCGGATTGCGATCCACATGGAGGTGGCGCCGCACGTGCCGGCCCCCTACCTCGACGCCAACCAGATGCAGCAGGTCTTTCTCAACCTGCTCACCAATGCCGCGCAGGCGATCGCTTCCACCGGCCGCGGCGGGGCCATCACGATCTGCGTCCGCCCGTGGCGGGATGGCGTGGCGGTGGATGTGAGCGACGACGGTCCCGGCATGTCGCCCGAGCTGGCTGCGCAGGTGTTCGAACCGTTCTTCACCACCAAGGGCGAAGGCAAGGGCACCGGCCTCGGCCTCTCGATCAGCCAGGGCATCGTGAAGGAACACGGCGGGCGCATCACGCTCACGACCAGCGAGGGCAAGGGCGCCACGTTCACCGTGGAGCTGCCGGTCTCGCGGGCGGCGTCGCGTCTCACGCCGTCACTCCCGCCCGCGCCGGCGGCCCGGCTCCGGATCCTGGTGATCGACGACGAGCCGCACATCCTGCACTACATGCGCGCCGCGCTGCAGTCGTGGGGTCATGCGGTGGACACGGGCTCGGACGGCTTTGCCGCCATCGACCGCGCGGTGAGCGGCGACTACGATCTCATTATCACAGATCTGCGCATGCCGGGCCTCCACGGCCGCGACGTCTTCACCGAGCTGGAGCGCCAGAACCCGGCGGCCGCGCGGCGCCTGATCTTCAGCACCGGGGACACCGTGCGCGGTGACACGCTCGCCTTCCTCGAGGGCCTGGGCCGGCCCTATCTCCGCAAGCCGTTCGGCCTGGCCAAACTCCGCACCCTGCTCGATCAGGTGGCCCGCGGCGCGGACGCCTCGGGCGAGCGGCGCGACAGCCAGGTGCCCGACCGGCCGTGAGGCGTGCGCGGGAGCGGCTGCTGGCCGCGCGGCGCATCGCCGTCGTGCGCACCGACCGCCTCGGCGACCTCGTGCTCACCCTGCCGATGTTCGGTGCGCTCCGCGAACACGTGCGCGGCGCCGAGCTGGTGCTCGTGTGTCGGCCCTACGCCGCGCCGGCGGCCGCCGGCATCCCCGCGATCGACCGGGTGTGCCTCACCGATGGCAGCGCCCATGACCTCTGGACGTTGCTCGCGCGGGAAAAGGTCGATGCCGCCTTTTTCCCCCATGCCCGCCGTGATCAGGCGTGGGCCGGCGTGCGGGCCGCCGTCCCGCTCCGGGTGGGAAGCGGCTAT
>JBMOPM010000030.1:0-16906 GCA_049323575.1 Gemmatimonadota bacterium
CCGGCCCGCCGCCCGCGACGGAGCGCGTGCTCGTGCTCACCACCGAGCCGCTCACGCTGCTCGAGCGCGAAAAGACGTTCGGCCGTGCGGTGAAGCAGCGGCGCGCCTATGAACTGACGGAGCAGCTGGGAGGCCAGGCGGCGCTGACGCTGTTGCGTGAGCGGCTCGACGTGGGCGACAGCGTGCTCAAGGCGCTGGTGACGCGCGGGCTCGCCCGCGTCGAGGAGCGCGAGGTGATCCGCGACCCGTTTGCGGGGGAGCCGGCGAGCCCGCCCACCGGGGAGCTGACCGCCGACCAGGCGCAGGCGGTGGCGCAGCTGGAGGCGCTGCCGCCGGGCGGCGGCGCGTTGCTGCTCGGCGTCACGGGGAGCGGGAAGACCCGGGTATACCTCGAGGTCATCCGCCGCGCGCTCGAGCACGGGCGTGGCGCCATCGTGCTGGTTCCCGAGATCGCGCTCACGCCCCAGACCGTCGGCCGGGTGCGCGGGATGTTCGGCGACGAGGTAGCCGTCCTCCACAGCGGCCTGTCCGACGGCGAACGCGCGGACGCCTGGCGACTGCTGCGGCGCGGCGAGCGCCGCGTGGCCGTGGGCGCGCGCTCCGCGATCTTCGCCCCGATCGCCTCACCGGGCGTGATCGTGGTGGACGAGGAGCACGAGGCCACCTACAAGAACGGGGAGAGCCCGCGGTATCACGCGCGGGATGTGGCGGCCGTCCGCGCCCGGCTGGAGGGCGCGCGCCTCATCCTGGGCAGCGCCACGCCGTCGGTGGAGACGATGACCCTGGCGAGAGACGGGGTCGACATACCGGTGCCGCCCCGCCGGCGGCTTGCGCTCATCCGGCTCCCCGAGCGGGTGGGCGCGCTGCCGCTGCCTCCGGTGGAGCTGGTGGACCTCACCACGGCGCCGCGAGTGGCCGAAGTCGGCGCCATCCCGTGGTCGGAGCGGCTCGATCACCTCGTGTCCGCCGCGCTGGACCGCCAGGAGCAGGTGCTGCTGCTGCTCAACCGCCGGGGGTTCGCTGCGTTCGTACAGTGTCCATCCTGCAAGGCCGTGGTGCAGTGCCCCAACTGCAGCATCTCCCTCACCGTGCACGCGGTGCCGCCGGCGATGCTCTGCCACTATTGCAACCATTCGGAGCGGCTCGTGCGGCAGTGCAAGGTGTGCGGCCACGCGACGCAGCAATTGAGAGGCGTCGGCACCCAGCAGCTCGAGCGGATGCTGGGCGAGCGCTTCCCCGGCGCGCGCGTCGCGCGCATGGACCTCGACACCACGTCCACCAAGTGGTCGCACCACCGCATCCTCACGGCCGTGAGCCGGGGCGAGGTCGACATCCTCCTCGGCACGCAGATGATTGCCAAGGGGCTCGATTTCCCCAACGTCACGCTGGTCGGCGTCGTGGACGCCGATGTCTCGCTCCATCTGCCGGATTTCCGGGCCGCCGAACGGACCTTCCAGTTGCTGGCCCAGGTGGCGGGGCGCGCGGGACGGGGGCCGCGCGGCGGGCGGGTGCTGGTGCAGACCCGCTCCCCGACCCATTACGCGCTGGTGCGGGCCGCCGCGCACGACGCGGAGGGATTCTACGAGGACGAGCTGCGGCTCAGGCGCTTCCCTCCCTACCCGCCCTGGGTCGCCCTGGCGAACATCGTGATCAGTGGCCAGGACGATCTGGACACCAGCCTGGAGGCCGTGCACATGACGGACTGGCTGGTGCGGCTGATCGCGCGGCACCACCTGCCGGTGCTGGTTCTCGGGCCGGCGCGCGCCGCCGTGGCCCGCCTCAAGGATCAATGGCGGTGGCACGTGCTGCTCAAGGGAGAATCGTCGGCGCTGGGCCGCGTGGTCCGGTACGCGGCGAGGCGGATGCCCCGGCCGAGCGGCATGCGGGTGGGGATCGATCGGGATCCGGTGCATCTGATGTAAAGGGTGGCGGGCGCAGCCCGATGTCCGGAAAACGATGAGGCCCGCGATCGCTCGCGGGCCCGGCCATTCCTGTCGTCCTACCGCCTCGTCTTCCACCCCAGTTCGGTACCCACGTACACGTTCCGCCGCGGACTCGGTTCCAGCACCCGGGCGAACGCGCCGTTGATCGTCACCGAGGCCACGTAGCGGCGATCCCAGAGGTTGTTGATGCCGACGAACGGCGCCACCCGCCACTGGCCGACCTGCCCCTCCCAGTTCACCCGCAGGTTGGTGACGCCCGCGCCGTAGCCCGGCGCGATCTCGCCCGGGCCGCCGCCGATGCGCTGCGTGTTGCGGTCGTCGGCGAAGATCTCGGACGCGACCGTGTGATCCGCATCGACGTGGAGGTCGGCGATCGGCGTGGCCCGGAGCCCCAGCCGGACGAAGTACTGCGGCACCGCGGGCAGGCGCTTGCCGTCCAGCGTGTCCACGGTCGTGGGGCTGCGCCGCACCTTGTAGTCCGTGAACTTGTAGTTGGCGTGCGTGGCCGAGACGAAGATCCCGAGCTGGCGGATGGGCCGCACGTCGATCCCCAGCTCGATGCCCTGGTTGCGGATGCGGCCGGCGTTGGCGAAGTATGAGCGGCCGGCGTCGGCGGTGAACTGGACGATGGCGTCCGTGATCCTGCTGCGGAAGAGGGCCACCGAGTAGTGCAGCACGCCGGTCCGGCCGCGCGCGCCCACCTCGTAATTCAGGGTGCGCTGCGGCCCCAGGTCGGGATTGAAACCGCCGCTACCGTCGACGCGGTTGGCGAGCTCGGTGGTGGTGGGCGTCTCGAACGCCGTGGAGACGTTGGCGTACGGTGTGAACGCCTCGCCGACCGTGTAGCTCGCGCCGACATTACCGCTCCAGGCGGACATGGTGCGGTCGCCGCTGTTGTCCACGCCATCCCCGAAGTGGAAATCCTTCACGTCGAAGGAGACACGATCGTAGCGGCCCCCGCCGGCGAGCAGAAGGTTCGGCACGGGCGACCAGGTCACCTGCGCGAAGGGCCCGAGCTCGCTCACGTTCTCCCGCTGATCCACCAGGGTGCTGTCCTGCGCCACGCCCCCGATGGCCAGGAAATTCTTCCTCCGGTCGCGGAGCACCTGCCAGTCCACGCCCGCCGTGACCCGGGGCGCGCGCTCGCTCGGGCCGGCGCGCAGCGTGGTGGCCAGCCGCGCGCCGCCCACCTGGCGATCGATGTCGACGAAGGTGCCCAGGCGACTCGTGGCGGGCAGGCCGCCCCGCGGCGGCGTGGCGAGCGGGTTCTTGAGCTGGCGCAGGAGGCCGAACACGGTGGCGTCGAGCGAGTTGCCCTTCGCGTCGTGGGTGCGGAAGGTCAAGCCGAGCTGCTGCTGCTGCACATCCTTGTCGGCGCCGCGGAGGATGTTGGTCGGCGCCGCCGAATCGAACTTCGCTGCGTACTCGGCCGGGGTGAGCGCGCCGGGGTTCTGCGCCCGGGGTGTGTCGTCGAGGAGGAGCCGCACGCCGATCACGCTGGAGCCGCCCACCGCGAGGTCCGCGGCGGCGTTGAGGTTGCGGATGTCGGCCGCGGCCTGCTGGCGGAATCCGTCGGTCTTGAACCGGGAGATGGAAAGCATGCCAGCGAGCCGGCCCGTCCGGGCCGCCGTGCGCGATTGCCACTTGTAGCTGCCCCAGCTGCCGCCGTGCACCCGGAACACCTGGGCGAAACTCTCCGCCGGCGGGAGCTCGGTGAAAAACGACAGCACGCCGCCCGACGCGTTGCCGTAGAGCGACGACGCCGCGCCGCGCAGGACCTCCACGCGCTCGATGACGGCGAAGTCGATGTTGGAGAGCTGGCTCTGGCCGTCCGGGAGGGTCTGGGGGATGCCATCGAGCAGCACCTTCACGCCGCGCAGGCCGAAGTTCGCGCGACTGCCGGCGCCGCGAATGGAGATTCGCTGGTCCACCGAGAAGTTGTAGCGGTTGGCGACGTACACGCCGGGGATGTTGTTCAGGGCCTCATCGAGGCCGATGGTCTGCTGGCCGCGGCGGACGGCGTCTTTCGTGATGACACCCACGGCCGCGGGCACCTTGTCGATGGGTTCAGGCTGACGCGTGACCGTGATCTCGGGCAGCACCACGGCCGAGTCACGGCGCGACTTCAGGGAGTCGGGGCGCGCGGGCTCCTGCGCGCCGGCACCGAGCGCCAGCGCGAGGGTGAGCCCGGCTCCCACGAGGGCGGCCCGCCGCCCGACTGCCGTATGAGGCAGGTTCTGCATCGAGAGTACCTGTCAAGAAAGGGGATGCTCCGTGTGCCGATTCACTGGCATAGACCAACCAAACACTGGCAGGCGGTGTGCCACGGCAGGGGCCCGGGTCGGCCCCGAGCGCGGCGGCATAAGGTGATTGGTGACAAGCGATTATGAGTGCTGGTCCCGCCGCAGGCCGCTGCGGCTGCGCCGGGCGGGTGGGGGATATCCCTCGGCCCGTGGGTGATTTCACCCTGCGCTGGGGCACTGATGATTGCGGCCGGTCGCGCCGTTGGAATGCGGCCCGCGCGGCATTAGCTTCCCGCGCCATGACCGATGCCCCCGAGTATCGGGCTCCCGATTTCTCTCGCGCACCGTTCGCGAACGCCACTCTCGCCCGCTTCGAGCCCGCCCCCGCCGACGGCGTCCTGCCCGAGGGGTTCTTCACGACCTCGAACCTGCCGACGTACGTGCGGCTCGAGCGGGGTTGGGTGATGCCGGAGCACCCGCGGATGGACTGCGCCATCGTGCTGCGTCCCGGCGACCGCCTGGAGACGGTGGAGCCGCGACGCGTGCGGCGCGGCGATCTCGTGGCCATGGGCGAGGCGGAGGACGGCAGTGCGGGCATCGTGGTTCACGCCGAGGGCTTCCTGGGCGGCAGCCACGGTCCCAACGAATTCCGCTTCATGTCCACCGCGGTGAGCCGGGAGCGCCCGGTGAATTACGAAGAACTGGCCCAGCGGCTGGTGGACGAGCGCGACGAGGCCGGGTACCTCGTCTGGGTGCTCGGGCCGGCGCTGGTCCATGCCCGCGCCCGCACCGACTTCGAGTGGTTCATTCAGCACGGCTTCGTGCAGGCGGTGCTGGCGGGCAACGCGGTCGCGGTGCACGACATCGAGGCCGCGATCTACGGCACGACCCTCGGCATGGACTCGAGCGGCTGCGCCACCGCGCTCGGGCACGGTCTCCACATGCGTGCCATCAACAAGGTGCGGGCCGCCGGGTCGATCGAGCGGGCGGTGGAGATGGGCGTGGTACGGAGCGGCATCATGCACGCGCTCGTCACGCACGGGATCCCTTACGTGCTCGCGGGCTCCATCCGCGATGACGGTCCGTTGCCTGGCGTCATCACCGACGCCCTCGAAGCCCAGGACCGCATGCGGGAATACACCGCGCAGGCGACGGGCGCCATCTTCGTGGCCACGGCGCTGCACGCCATCGCCGTGGGCAACCTGCTCCCCGCCTTCCATACACGGCGCGGCGGCGTGCCGCGTCCCCTGATGACCATCTGCTGTGATCAGACCGAGTTCGTCGTGAACAAGCTCAAGGACCGGGGCACCCATCAGGCCTACGGCGTCGTCACCAACGCGCAGGACTTCATCACGGTACTGCGCCTGCATGTCGAGCAATGCCTCAGGTCACGCTGACCGGTGTGCCCCCAGGAGCCGCCTGGGACCGGCTCGCGGACGCCGTCGTGGCCGAGATCCCGCCGGCGGAGGTGGAGGCGGTCTGGCGGTTCGAGCCGATCCGCCGGGAGGGCAGGGAATTCGGCACGGCGATCGTGGCCCGTGCCGCGGAGGACCGCATCCGGATCTACACCGCGCGCTACGTCCACCAGCTCAAGGGGAAGGAACGGGGACGCTATGCCGCGGAGGTGCTCGAGGTAGGCAGCGGCCCGCGCGAGACCCTGGACCAGTTGCTGGCGGAAGCGCAGGACCGGCTCGACGACGAGGGGCCGCCGGCCGCGGTGGCGCCCGAGCCGTGGCTCAGCGCGGCAACCGATGGCACGACTGCCGCCCGCTGAAGCCGCGGCGCTGCTCGAGCGCTTCCAGCGCTACCTCCGGGACCATCGGCTGCCCGCCACCCGGCAGCGGCAGAAGGTGGCGGAGGCGGTCCTGCTCTCCGAGGAGCATCTGCCGGTGGACGCGCTCCGCCGGCGCCTGGCGGAGCAGGGCGTGCATGTCGGCACCGCCACGATCTATCGCACGCTCGAGCTGCTGGTGCAGGCGGGGCTGGTCCGGGCTCACGACTTCGGCGAGGGCTTCAAACGCTACGAGCCGATGCCGGCGCAGGCCCAGCACGGCCATCTCGTGTGCCTCCGATGCGGCAAGGTGATCGAGTTCGGCACCGAGCGCCTCGAGCGCATGCTGCCGATGATCGCCGACGAGCACCACTTCCAGCATCATCATCACCGCGTGGAGATCTACGGTACCTGCCAGGAGTGCCGGCACCGTGATCTCGGGGCACTCTGACCATGGCTGACCAGGCCGCGATCGACATCTTCGTTGCGTTCTCCGCCGGGCTCCTCAGTTTCCTCTCGCCCTGCGTGCTGCCGCTCGTGCCCTCCTACCTGGGCTTCGTGACCGGCATGTCGCTGGAGGAGATGCGGGTGAACCGCAAGGCGGGGCTGGTCCATGCGGTGCTCTTCGTGCTCGGCTTCACGCTGGTGTTCATGGCGCTGGGGGCGAGCGCTACGGCGCTGGGCCGGCTGCTCAATTACTATGAGATCTGGCTCCAGCGTATCGGCGGCGCGCTGATCATCGTGCTCGGCCTCTGGCTGCTGGGCCTGATCCGGGTCGACTGGCTGGAGCGGGAGCAGCGGATCCAGCTCGCGGACAAGCCGCTGGGCTACGTCGGCACCGTGCTGGTGGGCGTCACGTTCGGCGCCGGCTGGACGCCGTGCATCGGGCCCATCCTCGGCGCGATCCTCGGCCTCGCGGCCACCCGGGCCGACCTGGGCCAGGGGCTCGTGCTGCTGGGCGCGTACTCCGCCGGCCTCGCGGTGCCGTTCCTGCTTGCGGCGCTGGCGGTCGAGCGGTTCCTGGAGTGGTTCAAGACGTTCCGCAAACACCTGCTGCTCGTGAAGCGGCTGAGCGGCGTGCTGCTCATCGTGGTCGGCCTGCTGATGCTCACCGGACAGTTCACCCGGATGGCAGGCTGGCTCCAGGGGCTCACACCGGAGTTTCTGAAGAGCCGGCTGTAGCCGGCGAAACGTGACGGCGGACGCGACGCCAGGTTTCTACCGCCGTCAATTCCATCCGGGAACCCGAGACGCAGAGGGACATCGATCGTGACCGGCCGCATGCTTTCCGCGCTGACCGCTCTCATCGTGGCCGTCGCTCCGTGCGCGGCCGCCCAGGCCGAGGCCTGGTGGGGCCACGTGCAGGCACTGGCTCATGACTCCATGCGCGGGCGGGCGACCGGAAGCCCCGAGCACCGCAAGGCCGCGGAGTACGTTGCTGCGCACTTCCGCCAGGCGGGCCTCACGCCCGGCGGCACCGACGGCTTCTTCCAGCCGGTGAAGTTCGTCACCCGCTCCATCGTCGAGGAACGGTCGAGCGCTGCGCTGGTGCGGGACGGCGTCCCGGAGCCGCTCCGCCTCGGCGAGGACGCGTACTTCGTCCTGCGCGCTCCCCTCGCCGAGCGGGTGGAGGCGCCGCTCGTGTTCGTGGGCTACGGGCTCCACATCCCCGAGCTCGGTCATGATGACCTCGCGGGCCTCGACCTCCGCGGCAAGGTGGTGGTGACGCTGCCCGGCGTGCCGCAGGGCCTGGCGGGTCCCGTGGTCTCGCACGCCCGCTCCAACGGCTGGGCCGCGCTGCGCCGGGCGGGGGCGATCGGTGTGATCGTCATCGCCAGCCCGCGCGCCGATGTGCCGTGGGCCCGGGCGGCGCTGGCGCGGTTCACGCCGCAGATGACGCTCGCGGATGAGGCGCTCAACACGACGGGCGGCCAGAGCCTCTCGCTCACCTTCAATCCGGCCAGCGCCGAGCGACTGTTCCTCGGTTCGGGCCACCGGTTTGCGGAGCTGCTGGCCCTGGCCGACAGCGGCAAGCCGCTGCCCCGCTTCGCACTGCCGGTGTCGATTCGCGCGGTGGCGAAGACGATGACCGTGGAGACGGTGTCGGACAACGTGGCGGGCATCCTCCCCGGCAGCGACCCCAGGCTGCGCAACGAGTACGTCGTGCTGAGCGCCCACCTCGATCATGTGGGCGTGGGGTGGCCGATCGACGGCGACAGCATCTACAACGGCGCGATGGACAACGCGTCGGGGATCGCGACCCTGATCGAGACCGCTACGGCGATGGCCCGGATGAAGACGCGGCCCCGCCGGTCGATCGTGTTCCTGGCCGTCACGGCGGAGGAGAAGGGTCTGCTGGGCTCGCGGTACTACGCCGCGAAGCCCACGGTGCCGGCCGCGTCCATCGTGGCCAACCTGAACACCGACATGTTCCTGCCGATCAACCCGCTCAAGGCGCTCATCGTGAACGGGCTCGAGGAATCGGACCTGGCCGACGACGCCCGGGAGGCCGCGGCGCCGCTGGGCATCGCCGTGCTCAGCGATCCGGAGCCCGAGCGGAACGCCTTCGTCCGCAGCGACCAGTACAGCTTCATCCAGCGTGGCATTCCGGCGCTGTCGCTCAAGGCCGGCTTCACCAAGGACTCGCCGGAGCATGAGCGCGTGAAGCGGTGGCGCGCCGAGCGCTATCACGGCCCCGCCGACGACCTCGACCAGCCCGTGGACCGGCAGGCGGCGGCGGACTTCAACCGGTTGTATCTCGCGCTGGTGACGCGCGTGGCCAACCGGGCGACCCGGCCGGCCTACCACGCCGACAGTTTCTTCCGTCGCTTCGCCGCACCGGCGACGGGCGCGTTCTGAACGAGCTCCCGCGCGGTGCGCTGAACGGGGGGCGGAGGCGACCGACGCGCGGGCCGGCCCGGCTCGGGCAAGGGGACCTGCGCTGACCGACCTCATCTCCGACGTCTCGGACACCGCGCGGTGGGTGGCGTTCTACCGGGCCATGGAGTCGGAGCGGCCCGACGCCCTCTTCCGCGATCCCTTCGCCCGCCGGCTCGCCGGCCCGCGGGGCGAGGCAATCGTCAATGCCCTGCCGAAGGGCCGCGCGAACGCCTGGCCCATGATCGTCCGCACTGCCGTGATGGACGAGATCATCCTCCGGGTGGTGAAGGATGGCGTGGATACCGTCGTCAACCTCGCGGCGGGCCTGGACGCGCGTCCGTACCGGCTGCCGCTCCCTCCCACGCTCCGGTGGATCGACGTCGATCTGCCCGGCACGATCGAGGCGAAGCTCGCGGTGCTGGGTAGCGAGCGGCCCGCATGCACGTACGAGA
This sequence comes from Gemmatimonadota bacterium, assembly GCA_049323575.1. Classification (GTDB taxonomy): domain Bacteria; phylum Gemmatimonadota; class Gemmatimonadetes; order Gemmatimonadales; family GWC2-71-9; genus JBMOPM01. The sequence goes on from JBMOPM010000030.1 coordinate 9,290, forward strand.
CGGTCCGGCTGGACCTGGCCAACGTGCCGGTCCGGCGGGCATTCTTCCAGCGGATCGACCAATCAGCCCGGCGCGTGCTGGTGATCACCGAAGGACTCCTGGTCTATCTCACCGCCGACACCGTCAGCGAGCTGGCCCGCGACCTCCATGCTACCCGCTCGGTGCAGTGCTGGCTCACCGACCTGGCCAGCCCCGGCCTGCTCAGGATGCTGGCGAAGAGCTGGGGGCCCGCCTTGAGCGAGGCCAACGCGCCGTTCCGCTTCGGCCCCGCCGAGGGCCCGCACTTCTTCGGGCCGCTTGGCTGGCGCACGGCCGAGTACCGGTCGACCTTCGAAGAGGGCATCCGGCTCGATCGCACGTTTCCCTTTGCCCGGTGCTTGCGCTGGCTCAGCCGGTTCTATCCGAACAAGAAACAGGAAGAGTTCCGCTACTTCTCCGGCATCGTCCTGCTCGAGCGGCGGGCGTAGCCCGGGCCCGGCCAGGGCGGCCGGGTTTCGCGATCCGGGGTTATCTTTGGGATCCCTCCCAGGGTCCCCGCGACCGAGGCCTCAGCGCGCGATGACCGATCTCCGTGAACGGCTCCAGCCGGCGCTGGCCGACCGCTATGCGATCGACCGGGAGGTGGGTCGCGGGGGCATGGCGACGGTGTTCCTGGCCCTGGATCGCAAGCATGACCGCCGAGTGGCACTCAAGGTGCTGCATCCGGAGCTGGCCGCGACGCTCGGGCCCGAGCGCTTTCTGCGTGAAATCCAGATCGCCGCCCGCCTGCAGCACCCGCATATCCTGCCGCTGTACGACTCCGGCCAGGCGGACAATCTGCTGTACTACGTGATGCCGTTCGTGGAAGGGGATTCGCTGCGGGACCGGCTCATCCGCGAGCGGCAACTGGGGATCGACGAGGCCATGGGCATTGCCCGCGACGTGGCGGCCGCGCTCGACTACGCCCACCGCCAGCACGTGGTGCACCGGGACATCAAGCCCGAGAACGTGATGCTCCACGAGGGCGGGGCCATCGTGGCGGACTTCGGCATCGCGAAGGCGGTCAGTGCCGCGGGCGCCGGGAGCCTGACCCAGACCGGCATGGCCGTCGGGACACCCGCCTACATGAGTCCGGAGCAGGCGGCGGGCGAGGGTGAGCCCGATGGCCGCAGCGATGTGTACGGCCTGGGTTGCATGCTGTACGAGATGCTGGCGGGCACGGTGCCGTTCTCGGGCCCCACGGCGCAGGCCATCATCACCAGGCGCTTCACCGAACCGGTGCCCTCGGTCCGGGCAGTCCGGGCCACCGTCCCCGAGGCGCTCGACCACGCTCTCCTCAGGGCCATGGCCAAGGTGCCGGCCGACCGGTTCGCGACCGCCGCCCAGTTCGCGCAGGCCCTCGCCATTTCCGCGGTCACGACTCCGCCTGCCGCCACGCCCGTGAGTCAGCCCGCCGCATCGACCGCCAGGTCCATCGCGGTGCTGCCTTTCGCCGACATGAGCCACGAGCAGGACCAGGAGTATTTCACCGACGGCATCGCCGAGGAAATCATCAACGCGCTGAGCCGGATCGACGCGCTGCGGGTCGCATCGCGCACGTCGGCATTCGCCTTCAAGGGGAAGAGCGAAGACATCGGTGAGATCGGCGCCCGGCTCAAGGTGGCGACCGTCCTGGAGGGCAGCGTCCGCAAGTCAGGCAACAGGCTCAGGATCACGGCGCAGCTCGTCAACGTGGCCGACGGCTATCACCTCTGGTCGGAGAGCTACTCCCGCGCCTTGGAGGACGTGTTCGAGGTGCAGGAGGAGATCGCGCAGAGCATGGTCAAGGCGCTGCGCGTGATGCTGAGCGACGACGAGAAGCGGGCGATCGAGAAGGCGCCGACCGCGGACGTCCAGGCCTACGAGTGCTACCTGCGGGGCCGGCAGTACTTCCACCAGTGGCGCAAGCGCACCATCGAGTATGCCCGCCGGATGTTCGAGCGGGCCATCGAGATCGATCCCGGCTACGCGCTCGCGTATGCCGGCATCGCCGACTGCTGCTCGTTCACATACAGCTACTGGCTCGCGTCCCCGACGCACCTGGAGCAGGCCGACGCCGCCAGCCGGCGGGCCATCGAGCTGGATCCCGATCTCGCCGAAGCCCACACGTCACGCGGCCTGGCGCTGACCTTCGCGCGCCGCTACGACGAAGCGGACCCGGAGTTCCGGACGGCGCTCCCGCTGAATCCCAAGCTGTTCGAGGCCAACTACTTCTTCGCCCGGTCGCTGCTCCAGCAGGGCCGGCGGGCCGATGCGGCCCACTACTTCGAGGAGGCCTGCCGGCTGCGTCCCGACGACTACCCGGCCGCCTCGTTTCTGTCGCAGACCTACGAGGGACTCGGCCGCAGCGCTGACGCCGACGCCACGCACGCGCGGACGCTGCACCTGGTGGAGAAGCACGTGGGGCTCAACCCCGACGACGCGCGGGCACTGAATCTCGGAGCGAGCGAACTGCTCCACGCGGGTCTCCGCGCGCGCGGGCTCGAATGGGCCAGGCGGGCGCTCGCGATCGATCCGGATGACTCGCAGATGCTCTACAACACGGCCTGTTTCTTCGCGATTCAGGGCGAGGTCGACGAGGCCATCAGTTGCCTGGAGAAGGCGATGCAACTGGGGTGGGGGCATCGTGAGTGGATGGAGAACGACACCGACTTCGACGCGGTGCGCGGCGACCCCCGGTTCCAGGCGCTCCTGGCGCGGCTGTGAGTCCGGCCTGAGCCGGACCTCGGAGGGCCGGGCGCCCGCCGGGCCGTGACGGCGCTCGGGCGCGCCCGGCGCCCGCCGGGTGGCGCCGCGCCGAATGACCATCAGGGGAAAGGCGAGGCCGATGCACGGACCGCGGCGTGGGGTGCTCACTGGTGCTGGTCTCGTGATGGTGCTCGTGGTGCTCCCGCTCGTGACGCCGGCGTTCCCCGGGCCGGCCGCGGACCTTCCCCGGGTCCGTGCCAATGACAATCTGCGTCCCGCCGGACGGTTGCGCGGCGATACCCTGACCCTCCACCTGGTCGTCAGGATGGCCGCCTGGCGTCCCGAAGCGGACGCGGGCCCCGAAGCTCGGGTCGCCGCCTTCGCCGAGGAGGGAGGGCTGCCCGAGATCCCGGGGCCGCTCATCCGGGTACGGGCCGGCACGGTGATCGCCGCCACGGTGCGCAACGCCCTGGCCGACTCCACGCTGTGGATCCACGGGCTTGCCACCCACCCCGCGGCGCTGGCCGACAGCGTGGCGATCCGCCCCGGCGAATCGCGCGCGGTGACCTTCCTGGCCGGGACGCCCGGCACGTATTTCTACCGTGCGGTGCCTGGCCGGTACGACCCGGCCAAGGACGACGAGCGCGAGCAACTGGCGGGCGCGCTCGTGGTGGATCCAGTCGACGGGTCGCCGCCGGATCGGGTCTTCGTCCTGAACATCTGGGGCGAGAGCCCGGACTCGACCACCTATCGCAACGCGCTGACGATCAACGGCCGCTCCTGGCCGTATACGGAGCGAATCGACGCGGCGGTGGGCGATACCGTGCGCTGGCGGGTGATCAATGCGTCGGGCCGATCGCATCCCATACACCTGCACGGTTTCTACTTCCGGGTGGACGCCCGCGGGAATGGCTTCACCGACACGGCGTACGCGCCGGCGGATCGGCCGATGGTCGTGACGTCGGATATGGTGCCGTTCGCCACGATGACGGCGGCCTGGGTGCCTGCCCGGGAGGGCAACTGGCTGTTCCACTGCCATATCGGGTTCCACGTCGTTCCCGCCGTCCGGCTCGATTCGCCGAGGGGGACCAGTCACGACCGCATGGCGCATGATCCCCGCGTCCACATGGCCGGTCTCGTCCTGGGGATCAGGGTCCGGGCGCCGCCGGAGTGGCGCGACCCGCCGCGCGGGGCCGCGCGCCAGATGCGGCTCTTCGTGCAGGAGGGGCATCGGCGAGGCCGCGCGGCGCGGGCGATGGGGTTCGTGCTCCAGCGTAGTGCCGCGCCTCCCGCGCCGGATTCGCTCGAGATGCCGGGCTCGATCCTGGTGATGACGCGCGGTGAACCCACCGACGTCACCGTGGTCAATCGGCTGCCGGAGCCGGCTGCCATTCACTGGCACGGCATCGAGCTGGAGAGCTACTCCGATGGGGTCGCGGGATGGAGCGGCCTCGGCGATCGGCTCGCGCCGTCGATCGAGCCCGGCGATTCCTTCGTGGCCCGCCTCACGCTGCCCACGGCCGGGACCTTCATCTACCACACGCACATGAACGACATCGAGCAGCTGTCGTCGGGGCTCTACGGCGCGCTGCTCGTGCTCGAGCCGGGCCAGCCCTACGATCCCGCGACGGATCATGTGTTCGTCGCGGGGTCGGACGGCGAGGAGGTGCCGCCGCAGGTACTGATCAACGGGGACTCGCTGCCCAGGGTGCTCCGGCTCGCGGCGGGTCGGGTGCATCGCTTCCGCTTCATCAATATCACGCTGGCTCCGCGCCTCCGGGTGTCGCTCTGGCGCGGGGCCGATCCGGTGGCCTGGCGCCCCCTGGCCAAGGACGGTGCTGCCATCCCGCCGGCCCGGAACGGCCTCCGCCCTTCCGGGGCGCAGCTCGCGACGGGGGAGACCGCCGATTTCACCTGGGAGGCCGTGCCCGGCGAGTACGAGCTTCGTTTCGGTGCGCGGGACGTGCCTCCCCTCGTGTGGCGGCTCGTGGTGCGATAGGGCGTGGCGGCCCCTTCCGCACGTGGCCTGGCCGTGGCCATCATTCTCCGGCGTTCCATCCTGGCACCCACACACACATCCACGCCTCAAGGTCGATCATGCTCGAGCTCGGTCCGCTTCATCCTCAGATCGTGCACTTCGTGGTGGCGCTGGGCTTCCTCGGCGTCATTCTCCGGCTCGTCTCTCTCACGGGGCGCCTCGCGTGGACCCGGCCGGCCGCCACCGCGTTGCTCCTCATTGCCGCCGCGGCGAGTGTGGGCGCGGTGCGCTCCGGCGTAGAGGCGCACGGGCCCGCGGAGCGGGTACCGGGGGCGCGTCCGGTCGTGCAGGAACATGAGGAGCTGGGGGAGAAGACCCGCAACGTCTTCCTGGCAGTCGCCGCGCTCGAAGTAGCCGCGCTCGCGCTGCGGCGGCGGGAACGGGTGCAGCGCGGGCTGCTGCTGGCCTCCGGGCTCGTGGGCGTGGTGGCGTGCTACTTCCTCTACGAAGCCGCGGAGCACGGTGGTGAGCTGGTCTACTCCTACGCGGGCGGCGTCGGCACGCGCAGTGGTGACCCGGCGGACGTCCGCCGGCTGCTCGTGGCCGGCTTGTACCACGAGGCGCGGGTGGCACGCGATGCGGGCCGCCCCGATGAGGCCGCGCGCCTCATCGGCGAGCTGGCCATGCAGATGCCGGGCGACACGAGCGTGGCGTTGCTCGCGATCGAATCGATGATCCGCGACCGGCGCGACGCGGCGGGCGCCCTGGCCGCGCTGGCGTTGCTGTCGGTCCCGCCGGACAATCCCCGCCTGGTGGTGCAGAAGGGTGTGCTCGAAGGGCAGGCGCTCGCCGCGGCGGGACAGGTGGATTCGGCCCGGGCCGTGCTCCAGCGGCTGGCGCAGCGGTTTCCGCAGAGCCGCCTGGTGGCGGACGAGCTGGCGAAGCTGCGCTAGCCTCGGTCAGCCTTCACCACTGCCCGCCGGGGGCTCGTCCAGCACGGCGCGCACCCGGCGCAGCAGGTCCGTGATGGTCCAGGGCTTGCGCAGGAAGCTCACTTCGGCCCCCGCATCGCTCATGGCGCGCATATCCTCGGCCGTATAGCCGCTCATCAGCAGCACGCGGGTCCGGTGGCCTCGCGCCCGGAGCTCGTTGTGGAGCGCGAGGCCGCCCATGTGCGGCATCACGAGGTCGGTGATCACCAGGTCGAACGGGACCTCCGTGCGCTCGATCACCTTGAGGGCGCTGCTGCCATCGCTGGCTTCCACGACCGTATAGCCGAACCGGCCCAGCACCCGGGCGGCCGACCGCCGGATGCCATCTTCGTCATCGACGACGAGAATGCGCTCGATACCGCCGCGGATGGCCGCGTCTTCCGATCCCCCGGGGTGGGTATGGATGGCATCCGTCACCGCCGGGAAGTACAGGCGGATCGTGGTTCCATGCCCTGGCTCGCTGTCGACGTCGATGAAGCCCCGGTGCTGCTTCATGAGGCCGTAGACCATCGCCATGCCCAGGCCCGTGCCCTTGCCCATCTCCTTGGTGGTAAAGAACGGCTCGAAGATCCGGGCGAGGATCTCGGGGCTCATCCCGCTGCCGGTATCGCTCACCTCGACGACGACATACTCGCCGGGATCGCCCCAGCCGCGGATGCGCCGATGCGCGTCATCGAGCCGGGCGCGCCGCAGGTCCACGCGGAGGATCCCGCCGTCCGGCATGGCATCGCGCGCATTGGTCGCGAGGTTGAGAAGTATCTGATCGATTGCCCCCGCGTCGCCGTTGATCAGCAGCGGGCGGCTTTCGTCCACGTGGACCGAGATTTCGACAGGCTCGGGCAGCAGGTGCCGGAGCGTGCGCTCGGTATCCCGGATGACGTCCACGAGGTTCAACGGGCGCAGCTCGAGATCCCTGCGGCGGCTGAAGGCCATGAGCTTGCGCACGAGTTCGGCTCCGCGCGTCGCCGCACGCTGCAGTTCCGCGATTTCGATGCGCATCTCGGTCTGCTCGGGCGCGACCCGGTCAGCCACCAGCCCGGCGTTCGTGATGATGATCGTCAGGAGGTTGTTGAAGTCATGCGCGATGCCTCCGGTCAGGAGCCCGATGGCTTCCATCTTCTGCGCGTGGCGCAACTGCTCGGCCAGAGCCTTGCGCTCGGTCGCGTCCTCGTTGATGGCAATGATGCCGTCGATGCGCCCGTCCGGCGCCCGCGTGGGCGCGGCCCAGAGCCGCAGGTCGATCGCCTGCCCGTCCCGGCGGCACCGGCGCACTTCGACGGCGCTGATCGACTCACCCGCGGCCACCCGGCGGATCCGCTCGTGAAACTCGGGAACCGCCTCGGGCGGGATGATCGGCAGCGGCTGGCCGACGGCCTCGGCGGCGGACCAGCCGAACATCCGCTCGGCCGCGGGATTCCAGCTCCTGATCCGGCCTTCCAGATCCAGCGCGTAGATGGCGAGCGGCGCCGCATCGATCAGGGTCCGGAGCACCTGGGTGGTCCGCTGCAGTTCCTGCTCTGCCGCCCGGCGCGCGGTCACGTCGCGGGCGATCGTGCTGGAACGCATGCGACCCTCGCTGTCCGGGTGCAGGAAGGTCGTCACGTCGCAGATGAGGCGCGAGCCGTCCCGGCGCAGGAAGGTCAGCTCGCCGCGGTACATTCCGGCCCGGTCCCGTTCGCCGAGCATGGTCGCCAGCGCGGGGTCGGTCGCGTCCACGATCCCCGCCCGGCCGAGGGATTTCAGTTCTTCCTCGGTGCGGTCGAGCATCCGGCACGCGGCGGGATTGGCAGCGAGGATCTCGCCGTCGGGCCCCGCCACGAAGACCGCGTCCGCGCTGAACTCGAAGAGCGAGCGGTATTGGCGCTCGCTCTCGCGGAGCGCCTCCTCGGCCGCGTGCTGGTCCGAAATGTCCTCCACCAGGCCGACAACGTGTCCCGTACC
>JBMOPM010000031.1:0-16813 GCA_049323575.1 Gemmatimonadota bacterium
TCCTCCTGGCCGAGGCGGGGCTTCAGCCCATAGCCTCCAGCGACCACTGTCATCCCGAGCGGAGCGAGGGATCCGGCCAGCCTCCGATCGATCGCCCGCGTCACACGCCGCGTCTCGCGGTTTGCTGACCTCGGTGTCATCCCGAGCGCGGCGACGGGATCGAGCCGGCCGCACTCGGAAGGCCGCATCACGCTCCAACCGGGCTTTAGCCCGTCCTCCTGGCCGAGGCGGGGCTTCAGCCCATAGCCTCCACCCCGCCCGTCATCGGACCAGCGCCGCCCCGATGAGCCAGGCGGCCATAGCGCAGCCGGCGGCGGCTTTGAGGCCGATCGCGAGGGCCCGCCCGATCGCCGCGCCCGTCGCGGCACGGGTGGCCTGGTCGCTCGGCATGCCGCCGGTCCACTCGCCGATCAGCGCCCCGGCGAACGAGCCGACCAGCGCGCCCAGGATCGGGCCGATCACCGGCACCGGCATCCCCACCACACCGCCGATCAGCCCACCGATCAGCGCACCCCAGGCGCCGCGGCGCGTGCCACCGGATTTCCGCGTGTAGCGTGCGGCGAGAGTGAACTCCATCACCTCCGCGGCGAGTGCCAGCGCCGTCACGCCCACCAGCGTGCCGGTGCCGATGGTGCCGGGCAACGCGAGCGCGTAGGTGACGCCCGCCGCCACCATGAGCCAGATGCCGGGGAGGCCTAGGGGGATGAGGACGAGCGAGAGCAGGAGGACGACGGCGAGGAGAAGGGCGGCCATGGAGGAAACCTAGCGATGGCGCCGGGACACCGTGGGGAGATACAACGGGCGATCCGTTGTGTCCCTCACGATCCTCGTCACTCCGGGTTTGGCAGCCCGAGGGCGTTGCTTCCCAGCCAGGTGAGCCGGAGCCGATGGGCGCGTGCCTCCGAGATGACGAATGCCGACATCATGATCTGGGCATTCATCAGAGCCTGCAGACTGTCCACGCCATGGCCGGCCGCGCTCGACGACATCCCGCCGCCGTCGATCTCGTAGCGGCATCGCCAATCCCGCTCCCATGCCTGAGAGGCGAAGAGACGAAGACGCACGACGTGCCGGGTGCCATCGGCGGCATGCGCCGCGAGCTCTCTTGTGGCGATCACGTCGCTGGGCGTGCGCATGCCTAGCGACCCGACACTGGCGGGAACGCCCCCGGACTTACCGAATCCAGCGTGGGCTTGATCCCCCCGATCGGTCTGCCTCCACCCCTGCCCAGGAAGGCCGCTCGACATGCGGCGTATGCCGAGATGCATGCGGCATAACAGCCCACCCTTGTCGCAGGATGGACCGCTCGCATGCAGAGGGAAATGCACTTCTCTCCTGGCCGCCAGCAGGGGTCGAGGCCTGGGCCCGCGGCGATGACCGGCTTCGGCTCCATGATGGCTTCGGCCGATGGTGGGTCGGTGAGCGAGAGGAGCCCGTAGGTCTCGTAGACCGCGAGGAAGGCGCTGGTGTCACAACCGTGACCGGTGAGGTCAGGATGGGGCGCGCCTCTTCCTTCTTCTCCGGCACCGGCGCCGATTGGGGCGAGAGCGGCTCGTTGCTGCGGCAGGCGCCCATGCAGAAGAGCACGAGAACGACGGCCGCGAGCCTTGGATGCTTGTTCATAGGCGGGACCTCCCGGCGTGGAGCATGAACCGATGACCGACACAGACAAGGGATACGACACGTGCGTCTCCTCCTTCCACGCGGTGGGTGGCAGGGTGGATTCGGCGAGCAAACTGGATCGATGGATGAGAGACGGAGTAACCACTTCCGCGCGCGCCTGTCCCGCGCAAACACGCGCGATTCGAGCGAGGAGCGTCATCTCGCCGCAGCGAGCAGCTTGTCCTGGTCTCGTGGTAGATTCAGCCAGGCGCCACCCGGGCCCGCGCGATGATCCCATGGACTTCAGCCCATAGGCTTCTACGGGCGGGCTGGCCGCGGCAATGTGCTGATCCCGCGCCCGTCGTCCCGAGGGCAAAGGGGGATGAGGCCCGCAGCGCGAGCGCACCGGGCTTCAGCCCATAGGCTTCAAGCAACCACTGTCATCCCGAGCGGAGCGAGGGATCGAGCCGGCCGCGCCCGGAAGGCCGCATCACGCTCGAACCGGGCTTCAGCCCACAAGCTCCCTACGCCACCGCCTGCGGCCGCCCCGTCAATTCGGCCAGCGATGCTTCGTCCTCTTCGGGATCGAGGAACCCATGGCGAACGAGCCACTGTTCGATCGCCGTGTACAGTGTCGGCAAAACCAGGAGGGTGAGCAGGGTCGACGTCACCAGGCCGCCGATCACCACCGTCGCCAGCGGGCGCTGCAGTTCGGCGCCCGGCGAGGTCGACAGCGCCATCGGCACGAAGCCGAATCCCGCCACCAGCGCCGTCATCAGCACGGGCCGGAGCCGCGTGGCCGCGCCCTCCAGCACCGCCTCCTCGAGCGGGCGGCCCTCGCCGCGCAGCTCATTGATGTAACTCACCATCACCACGCCGTTGAGCACCGCGATGCCGAACAGGGCGATGAATCCGATGGACGCCGAGAGGCTCAGGTTGAGCCCGGCGAGCCAGAGCGCCGCCACGCCGCCCACCAGCGCGAAGGGCACGTTGGCCATGATGAGCAGCGAGTGGCGCACGGTGCGGAAGGCCGAGAACAGGAGCAGGTAGATCGCGAGGATGGCGACCGGGACCAGAATCGCCAGACGCTTGAGCGCGGTCTGCTGGTGCTGGTATTGGCCGCCCCACGAGTAGAAGTATCCCTCGGGCAGCGGCACCTTCTCCGCGAGCTGCGCGGATGCGTCATCCACGAAACCGCCGATGTCCCGCCCGCGGACGTTGGCGCCCACCACCACCATCCGCTGCGCGCCTTCGTGCGCGAAGGCTTCGGGTGCCTCCACCTGCCGTACCGTGGCCACGGCGCCCAGCGGCACGCGGCCGCCGCTGCCGGTGGGCACCAGCAGCTGGCCGATGAGATCGGGGTCGATCCTGCCCGCCTCCGGCACCCGCACCGCCACGCTGATGCGCCGGGCGCCGTCGATCACGCTGGTGGCCGTCACCGCGCCGAGAGCCCGCTCCACCTCGCGGCCTGCGTCCTCGCTGCTCACGCCGTAGCGGGCCATGGCGTCGCGGTCGAGCGTCACCTGGAGCTGCTTGACCCGCGCCGCCGCAGTCGCCTTGACCTCCGCCGCCCCGCGCACGCCGGCCATCACGGCTTCCACCCGCTGTGCCAGCTCGTGGAGCCGGTCGACGTCGCTGCCGATGATCCTGACCCCCACGTCGGTGGTGATGCCGCTCTCCGCCTCATCGAGCCGCATCTGGATGGGCTGGGTGAAGGCGAACGTGAGCCCGGGAATCGTGCGCAGTGCGCTGTCCATCGCCGCAATGAGCGCGTCCTTGCCGCCCTCCCGCCACGTGCTGCGGTCCTTGAGCATCACGTAGCTATCGGATTCGTACGTCCCCATGGCCTCGGTGGCCAGGTCCGGGCGGCCGAGCTTCGTGATGACGGTGGTGACTTCGGGAAAGCTCGCAAGGGCCCGCTCGATGGCCAGCGAGAAGTCGATACCTTGCCGAAGCGCGGTGGACGGGAGCCGGCGCGTCTGCACCAGGACGCTCCCTTCGTCCAGGCGGGGCATGAACTCCCGGCCCAGCCGGCTGCCAGCCACGATCGCCCCCGTGATCAGCACCGCTGCGCTCCCGATGACCAGCCGGCGGCGCGCGAAGGTCTGCGCGAGCACCCGGCGATACCACGCGCGGAATCGCTCGAACTGCTCCGAATGCGGCTCGTGCGCGTTGGCGAGGAACATGCGCGCCGCGGCCGGCACCAGCGTGAGCGCCAGGACCAGCGACCCGAGCACCGCCGCCACCACGGTGAACGCCATCGGCACGAACATCTTGCGTTCCGTGCCTTCCAGCCCGAAGAGCGGGAGATACACCGCGATGATGATCGCGATGCCGAATACCACCGGCCGTCCCACTTCGGTGGCCGCATGCCGGATCCGCTCGCCCACCGTCTCCCTGGCTGCCGACCGATCGGCCCGGCGCATGACGTTCTCGATGATCACCACCGAGCCGTCCACCAGGAGGCCGAAGTCGAGTGCACCCAGGCTCATGAGGTTGGCCGAGTAGCCGAACCACTTCATGGCGACAAAGGCCCAGAGCATGGAGAACGGAATGACCGCCGCCACGATGAGGCTGGCAGCAACGTTGCGGAGGAAGAGCCAGAGGAGCACCACGACCAGCGAGCCGCCGAGGAGGAGGTTCTTCTCGATGGTCTTCGTGGTGCGGCCTATCAGCTCGGCCTGATCGTAGAACGGGACCAGCTCGACGCCGGCCGGCAGCGCGCGGGTGATCTCCGCGATGCGCGCCTTGATGTCGTGGATGACGCGCTGGGCATTCTCGCCCTTGCGCATGATGACCATGCCGCTCACCACCTCGCCCTGGCCGTTCCACGTCACGGCGCCTTGCCGCGGAAGCGCGCCGCTCTGCACGCGGCCCAGATCCCTGATCCGGATGGGCACGCCGCCCCGGGTGGTGACGGGCACGCGGCCCACGTCCTCGAGATTCCTCAGCCGGCCCAGGCCGTACACGATGAATCGTTCGCCCCGGCTCTCGGTATAGGCACCGCCGAAGTTGGCATTGGCCGCCGCGAGCGCGCGCTCCACGTCGCCCAGCGTGAGACCGGCTTCCGCCAGCCGGCGCGGGTCGACCTCGACCTGATATTGCTCGGTGTACCCGCCCCAGCTGTTCACCTCGGCCACGCCGGGCACGGTGCGGAGCTGCGGAGCGATGGTGTAGTCCTGGAGCGTCTTCAACGTGGCCGGCGTCCACTCGGGTGAGGCGGACGTCAGCACGTACTGGTAGATCTCGCCCATCGCGGTCGAGATCGGGCCCAGCACCGGCGTCACGCCGGGCGGGAGGGCCCGGGCTGCATCGCCCAGGCGCTGGGAGACGATCTGCCGCGCAAAGTAGATGTCCACCCGATCCTTGAAGATCACCTGGGTGATCGAGAGGCCGAACTTGGTGGTGGATCGCACGACTTCCGCGTCGGGCAGGCCGAGCAGCGAGCGCTCGATGGGAAAGGTGACGAGCTGCTCCACCTCCTGCGGTGCGAGTCCCGGCGCCTCGGCAATGACGCTGACCGAGTTGGCCGTGAGATCGGGGAAGGCCTCGAACGGCATGGTGGACAGCGCCCAGAGGCCGAGCCCGAGCAGCGTGGCCGCGCCGCCGGCGATGAACGCTCGCTGGCGGACGGAGAACGCGATCAGCCGCTCGATCATTCGACGCCTGCCCCCGACAGGCGGGCCTCGAGTTGCGCCCGCACCGCATACGCGTTCCGCGTCACCACCACGAACCCCGGCGGCAGGCCCTCCACGGCCACGCGCCCGTTGCCGAGCGGCGTGGTCTTGACCGGACGGGCGCGGAAGAGGCCGTTGCCCTCGGCGACGTACACCATCTCGCCCTCGGACGTCCGCTGCACGGCGTCTTCCAGCAGCACCACGCGCTCCACCCGCTCACCCGCCGGCAGGATGAGCCGCGCGAACATGCCGGGGCGCACACCGGGCGGCACCACGGCCAGTTCGGCGCGCACTTCGACGGACCGGCGGAGCGAATCCACCACGCCGCCCACGCGGACGATGCGTCCCGTGAGCACCTGCCCCGGCAGGGCGTCCACCATGAGCTCCACCACGCTGCCCCGGCGCAGGGTGGCCGAGGCGTTCTCCGGTACGTAGCCGATCACCCAGAGGCGGGTGGCATTGCCCAGGTCGGCGAGCGGCGTCCCCGCGAGCACGGCCTGGCCCACGGCGACGTGCACGTTGAATACCACGCCGCCGCGGGGCGCGAGGATACGGACGTCGCCCGCCGCCGAGGGGTGCAGATGGTCCACGATCTCGGCGGCCCGGCGCTGCTCGGCCCGGGCGGCATCGAGCGCCATGCGTCGCCGCTCCACCTCCTCCTTCGACACCGCCTCGGCCTGGACGAGGCTGGCGGAGCGCTCATACGCAGCCCTGGCATAGGCGAGCTCGGCGTTGGCGGTCGCGAGATCGCGCTGCGCCGTTGCCAGCTCGTGCGAGTGGATGTGGATGAGGTCCTGCCCCGCCTTGACCACATCGCCCGGCAGCACGTTGACCCGTACCACGCGCCCCTCGACGATCGAACCCACCCGTGCGGTCTCGGGGTCCGGTGTCACCAGCGTGCCCGGCACCGTGAGGGGCAGCGCCACCGGCTCGGTACGCGCGGTATCGACCCCGATCTTCGCGGTCGCGAGCTGCTGGGGTGTGAGACGGACGGTCCCCGCCGGCAACGCGGTGTCGGCCGGAGGGGGCGGCGTCTTGCCGCATGCGGCGCCGATCACAGCCAGCAGCAGGAGCGGAGTGTGTCGCAGGCGAATCACCTGAAGACCTCCATCGTGCGGTCGTCGCAGAGCAGCTCGGGGCCGATGGCGTTGCCGGCCAGTCGCGCCAGCTGAGTGCGCGCCATGCGGCGCTCCGCGCGCCAGCGGGCAAAGTCGTCGAGCGCTGCCAGCCGGGCCCGCCGAGCGTCGAACAATTCGGCGAGGGTGCCCTCGCCTGCCTCGTAGCGGGCCAGGGCGGAAACCAGGGTACGCTGCACCGCATCGAGCCACTCGGGCGTGAACCGCGCCCCCGCCGCCTCGACGATGCTGAGCGCGGCGCCTGCCCCGGCGCGCTCGGCCGCGAGGCGGCGCTCGAGACCATCCAGTTCCGCTGCCACCGCCTCGGAGTCCGCGCGCGCCGCCGCGATGAGGTGCCGGCCAGGATTGGCGACGGGCACTTCGATCGACAGACCCAGCAGCAGGCCACTGAAGCCCGCCGTGCGCCGGAGGCCGGCGATGGGCTGCAGGTCGGGAATCGCGCGGGCCCGGGCCAGCGCAACTGCCGCCGCCGCGGAGTCGGCCTGGGCGCGCGCCAGCCGGAGCTCCGGGGGCGGACTTGGCTCGGCTCCCACCGCGGTCCCGCACACCGGGGTCTCGATCCGCACCGGAGTTCCCGGCGGCAGGCCAAGCAGCCGGGTGACCTGTGCCTCGCTGGCCGCGGCCTCGGCCGCGCGGCGGGCCGCGTTGGTCGCGGCGAGGGTCGCCTCGAGCGCCGCCCGCGCCGCCTCGCCCCCGGAGCTGCGACCTTGCCGGGCTCGAAGCGCAATCGCCCGGGCGAAGCGATCCAGGTCGCTCGCCTCTTCGGCGGCATGGCGGGCCAGCGTCGCGTCCCGGTCCGCCCTCGCCACCCAATCCACCAATTCCGCGCGGAGTGCGGCCTCGGAGAGCTCACGCCCCGCGGCCGCACCGCGCCGTGCAGCCTCCGCCGTGCGGATGGCGGCGCCCCGATCGCCGCCGACCGTCAGTGTGGTGTGGAGCGTGGCCTGGCCTTCGGTGCCGGCGAGACCCGTCCGGCCCGTCACCTCGCGCTCGGCGCCAAGGTTCTCCGCCGTCACCGACAGCATGGGGTTGCGCCAGGCGCGGGCCTGGCCAAGCATCGCCGCGGCCGCCCGCTCACGCGCGGCCGCCGCCCGCACGGACCGTCCCTCGGCGACGGCGCGCTCGAGAGCCTGGGCCGCGGTGAGGCGCACCGTGTCGCCCTGCACCGCCCCGGCGAGGCCCGCCGCCAGCATCAGTGTGGTGACCATGGGCTGGAAGGCTAGCCGCCGATCATAAACGCATGATGAACGCCATCGAGCATTGACGTTGCCCCGGGCGCGCGTCGAAGTTGGCTGCGTACGAGGGAGCGTCATGCGCATTCTGCTGGTGGAAGACGAGTCGCGGCTGGCCGACACGATCGCCAAGGGCCTGCGGCAGGCCGCGCACGCGGTGGACATCGCGCCCCGGCTCGCGATCGCGCGGGAGAAGGTGGCGATCGAGACCTACGATGCCATCGTGCTCGACATCACCCTGCCGGACGGCTCGGGATTCGACTTCGCCCGCACGCTCCGGGCGGAGGGCCGCGCCGTCCCCATCCTCATGCTCACGGCGCGGGACGGCGTGGACGACCGCGTCACCGGCCTCGACGCCGGCGCCGACGACTATCTGGTCAAGCCGTTCGCGCAGCAGGAACTGCTCGCGCGTCTGCGGGCTCTGCAGCGGCGCGCCCCCGACGTGCGCCCCAGCGCGATCCACGTGGCCGACCTGGTCGTGGATCCGGCCAGCCGGTCCGCCACGCGGGCGGGCCAGCCGATCGAGCTCACCACCACGGAGTACGCGCTGCTGGAATACCTGGCTCGCCACGCCGGCGATGTCCTGAACCGCGCCCGTGTCAGCGCGCATGTCTGGGACGAGAACTACGATCCGCTGTCCAACATCATCGACGTGTATATCGCCCGCCTCAGGCGCAAGGTGGACCGGCCGGGCCTCGTGCCGCTGATCCACACCGTGCGCGGCGCCGGCTACACGCTCGACCCGAATCGCCAGGACCGATGAGCTATCCCCTGCGGGGTATCCGGGTGCGTCTCACGGCGCGGTTCGTGGCGGGCTTCGCGACGCTGCTCGTCCTGGGCGGCGTGGCGCTCTACCTGGTGCTGGACCGGGCCTACCGCGCCGACTTCGATCGCCGCCTGCGGGAGAGCGCGCGGGCCGCGCAGGGCCTCTACGATCACGACCGGCCCGAATTCCCCAGCCCCATGGCGGCGGCCGCGCACATCGTGACGGAGCTCATCTTTCCGGATCGGGCCATCGCGGCCATCGGTCCGAACGGCCGGCAGTTCGCGGTGAGCCGCCGCTATGAGGGCGCGCCGGCGATCGAGGAGCTGGATGGCCGTGCCCCTCCCGACCGGCCGACGACGGTCCGACTGTCCTCGGGGCCGGCCCGCTGGTTCAGCGTGCCGGTGAGCCGGGACATCCGGCTGGACATGGCGATGTCACTGCTGCCGCTGGAGCGCCAACTGCGACGGCTCCGCCTGATCCTGGCGCTCGGCCTTCCCGCCGTGCTGCTCGCGGGCGGAGCGATCGGACTCGTCGGCGCGCGGTCGGCGCTCCGACCCATCGAGTCGGTAGCAGCCTCGGCGGATCGCATCGCGGCGGAAGTCGCGGCGGGCGCCACGACCTTCGTACCGCTGCCCGAGCACACCGTCGGCGACGAGATCTCCCGCCTCACCTCCGCCTTCAATCGGCTGGTCGAACGGCTGGGCCAGGCCTTCACCCGCGAGCGTACCGCGGCCGAACGGCAGCGGCAATTCCTCGCCGACGCCGCGCACGAGTTGAGGACGCCGGTCGCCATCCTGCAGAGCCAGGCCGAGGTGGCCCTGGGCAGCGACCTCTCGGCCGAAGAGTACCGCGAGGCGCTCACGGGCATGGCGAGCGAGGCGAGGAACCTGAGCAGCATCGTGGGGAACCTGCTCCTGCTCGCACGCGCGGACGCGGATGCGGCGCCGAAGACGCGGTCGCGCGTCTACCTTGACGATCTCGTGAACGACGTCTTCGCCCGGGTGCGCGCGCTGCCCATGGCATGCGCCGGCACCGGCCAGCCGCGCCTTCGCCGCGGCGAATTCGAGGCGGCACCCGTCCAGGGCGATCCCGATCTCCTGCAACGCGCCATCCTGGCCCTGATGGAGAACGCGCTGATCCACGGCTATCCGGCACCGGTCGAGGTGAGCACCGGGGTCGACGGCGGCGATGGCGCCAAAACCGCCTGGATTCGAGTGCGGGACTGGGGGCCCGGCATTCCGGTGGGCAAGGAAGAGGCGATCTTCGAGCGCTTCCAGCGCTTCAACCCGGCTGCGCCCGGCAGCGGCCTCGGGCTGCCGATCGCCCGGTGGATCGCCCGGATGCATGGCGGGACGCTCGCGGTGGACCGGCCGCCCGACGGCGGGGCAGCGTTTACGCTGCGGGTGCCGGCGGCTTGAGACGGCCCTCGGCCTCGGGCACACGTCCTCCATGCGAGCAGCACCCGGCGATCCGCGACTAAGTTTCCGGCATGACAGACCCCATCCCGCTCACGGCCGGCGTCGAACTGGACGCCGCGATCCTGCAGGCGGGCATCACCCTGGGCCTCGCGATCCTGTGCGGTCACCTGTATGGCCGCTACCGGAAGACCTACTTCGCGTGGCTGGCCGCCGCATGGGGGCTGTACGTCCTCCGGCTCGGCGCGATCATCAGCTTTCTCGTCACCGGCCACCGGTTCTGGCTCTTCTGGCACCAGGCGGTGACCGGGTGGGTCGCGCTGGCGCTGCTCTGGGCCTCGATCGTCTTCTCGCGCGGCACACGATGGCAGTGGAGCTACCTCTGGCTGGTGCTGTTCCCGCCGCTGTGGGCCTACGTCGCGATCTACCGGCTGGACAACTTCCTGCTGGCCGCGGGGCCGGCCGTGGCCTTCCTGAGCCTGGCCACGCTGTGGACCGGCTGGGTGTTCCTGCGGTACCAACGCGTGGTGCGCTCCCGCGGGGCGCAGGTGCTGAGCGCCGCGTATTTCCTGTGGGGACTGCACCACCTCGACTATCCGTTCCTCCGCGCCCGCGGCGCGTGGAACCCGTGGGGCTATTATCTCGACATCGCCTTCGAGCTGGCCGTCGGAGCGGGCATCTTCCTCCTCGTGCTGGACGACCTCCAGCGCGGGCTCCGCGCGCTGTCGACGCTCTCCGGCGACCTGCAGCGCCGCGGCCCGGAGGACGACGTGCTCGATGCGCTGCTCCAGCGGCCGCTGACCCTGCCCGCCGTCCGGGGAAGCGCCATCTTCCTGATGCATGACGGCCAGTGGGCGTTCGCCCGGGGCGTGGGCGCCTGCGCCTCCTGGGAGGGAACGAAGCTCACGGGCGCCGCCGCCGCCGCGATCGACGAGGCACTGCGGTCCGCGCGCCCGCAGGTGATCGAGAACTGGATGGACGGCCGCGAGGGAGTCGAGGGCACCTTCGCCTACGCCGCGGCCCTCCCCATCTTCCGCGGCGCCGCGGTCATCGGCGCCCTGGTGCTGCTGGGCGACGCGCGCGACCCCTTCGCCGCGCTGGATGAGGACTTCCTGCTGGCGCTGGGCCAGCAGGTGGGCGCCGCGATGGAAAACGCCAACCTGTACCGGAAGGTCCAGGCGCGCACGGTGGAGCTGGAGCGGCTGTCGGCGCGGATGGTGCAACAGCACGAGGAGGAGCGCCGCCGGCTGTCGCGCGAGCTGCACGACGAGACGGCGCAGGTCTTCTCGGCGGTGAAGATGCAGCTCGGCGTGATCCGGCAGGTAGCACCGGCGGAACTCACGCCGCGGCTCGACCGGGTGCTCGACCTGATCGACACGGGCATCCAGAGCATCCGCAACGTCACCAACGACCTGCGCCCGTCGCTGCTGGACGATCTGGGGCTGGTGCCCGCGCTCCGGTCGCTGGCCCACGAGTTCAGCGAGCGGAGCGGCGTACCGGTCACCATCGCGGCGCCGGCGACGCTGCCGCCGTTGTCGGAGGAGGCCGAACTCGCGCTGTTCCGGGCACTGCAGGAGGGACTCTCCAACGTGGCCCGGCACGCGGCCGCCACCCGGGTCGAGGTCGAGCTCGCCCGCGAGAACGGCGAGGTGGTCCTGATCGTGCGCGACGACGGCCGCGGGCTGCCGCCGGGAACCGATTTCGAGCGGCTGGAACGGGAGGGACACATGGGACTGACGGGGATGCGCGAACGCATCGCGGCGCTGGGCGGCTCGGTGCGCCTCACCGGCGAGCCGGGCCGCGGCTCACGGCTCGAAGTCCGGCTCGCGGTCGCGGTGCCGGCCGACGAGGTGCCGGCATGATCCGCGTCGTGGTGGCCGACGACCACTCGGTCGTGCGCGAGGGCATCCGGCACATCCTGGAAAGCGACCCGGAATTCAACGTGGTGGCCGAGGCGGCCAACGGAGCGGAAGCCATCCGGACCGTGCGCGAGCATCGCCCCGACGTGGCCGTGCTCGATGTCTCCATGCCCGGCGGAACCGGGCTCGAGGTGGCCGCGAAACTCCGCACCGAGAGTCCCGAGACCAGGCTGCTGTTCCTCAGCATGTACGACAATCCGGAGTACGTGCTGGAGGCAGTGCGCAGCGGCGCGAGCGGGTACCTCCTCAAGGACACCGCGGCCACCGAGCTGCGTAGCGCGGTCCGCGCCGTGCACCAGGGTGAGGCCTACTTCAGTCCCGCCGTCGCCCGGCGCCTGAGCGACGCGGTGCGCGGCGAGATGGAGCAGGTCCACCGCAAGTCCGCCCTGGCCTCACTCACCGGCCGCGAGCGGGATGTGCTGATCGGCATCGCCAAGGGGCTCACCAACAAGGAGATCGCGGCAGAGCTGGGGATCAGTCATCGGACGGTGGAGACCCACCGCGAGAGCCTGATGCGCAAACTTGGCATACGCACGGTGGCAGGCCTGACCCGACTTGCCCTCGAAGAAGGACTGATCGTCCAATAGTTGCGGCAGAAGGCCGGGGGCACCACAGATAGTTAAGTCAAACAACTACAATATGTTACACATGTGCTGCCCCCTGCAATCCGCGCCGGCTTCACATGGCGCGGAAATTGCGGTATATTGTGAGCGTCTGGGTCGGAGAAGCCATTCTGACCGCTTCGCCGACGCAGAGCCTGCCAATACACCCGCAGTTTTCGCTCCATTGCAATTCGCCCCCGGGAGCTTGTCTTCCGGGGGTCTCGTCTCTCCGGCGCCCGTAGTCTTCCGAGGGCCGAGTCCGCAATCGTTCGAATGGTAAGACGGCCCGGCGCGTCCCAGATTCCCGCCATCATGGCACCAACGCGCTCCGGACCCGGCACCGGCATCGTGCTTCTCAATCTCGGCGGACCTGCCGATCTCGACAGCGTGGAGCCGTTCCTGGTCCGATTGTTCGCCGATCGCGAGATCATCCAGCTGCCTTTCCAGCGGATCCTCGGCCCCTTCATCGCCAGACGCCGCGCGCCGAAAGTGCGAAAACTGTATGACACCATCGGCGGTGGCTCGCCCATTCTCCGCTACACCGAACTGCAGGGGAAAGGTCTGTGCAAGCGGCTCGACGCCCTGTCGCCCGGCACGGCCCCGCACCGCTTCTACGTTGCCTTTCGCTACGCGCCGCCATTCAGCGAGAATGCGCTCTTCGCCATGCGCGCCGACGGGACCGAGCGCGCCGTGGCCCTGACGATGTATCCCCAGTACAGTTGCGCCACCACCGGATCGAGCCTGAACGAACTGTGGCGTGCGGCGGGCCGCCTGGGCCTCACCCGGGCGTTCCGCTGGAGCGTGATCGACCGCTGGCCCGCTCACCCCGGGTTCATCGCGGCGATGGCGGAGACGGTGGCCGAGGGCCTGGGCCGCTTCGATCCGGCCATCCGCCCCCGCGTGCCGGTGCTCTTCAGCGCCCACTCGCTGCCGATGCGCGTCATCCGCCGTGGCGACACCTATCCGCAGGAAGTAGCCGCCACGGTCCACCTGGTGGTGGAGCGGCTGCAGCTTCCCAACCCGTACCTCATCTCGTATCAGTCGGAGGTGGGGCCGGTGTCCTGGCTCGGGCCCAGCACCGAGACCATGATCCGCCAGTTCGGCGAGCGTGGCCACCGCCATCTTCTCGTGGTCCCGATTGCCTTCACGAGCGACCACATCGAGACCCTGTCCGAGCTGGATCGCGAGTATGGCCACCTGGCGCACACCGTGGGCATCACGCATTACCACCGGGCGCCCGCTCTCAACGACCGGCCGGGCTTTCTCGACGCGCTGGCCGCGCTGGTCCACGGGCATCTGGAATCGGGCGAAGTGCACAGCAGCCAGTATCCGATGAACTGCGCCGGATGCACCAACCCGCAATGCCGCCGCGTCCTCAACCCGATCCGTACCCTCGTTCCCGCGTGAACGCCGTGCTTTTCCGCCTTCCCTTACGCATGGCGGGTTTCTCCCGCCGATCCGTGCCGCTGGACATCCGCGAGCGGCTCGCGCCGGACGAAAATGGTGTGCGCGCGCTCCTCGACGAACTCAGGCACATCGGGAGCCACGGATTCGTCCTCACGACCTGTCATCGGCTGGAGCTCTACTGGTGGGGCGAGGCCGACGGGGAGGGCGTGCTGCGTCGCTGGATCGACGCTCGCCACATCGGCTCCATGGTCCCCCTGACTCGCCGTCAGGCGGACACCGCGGTCCGCCACCTCTTCGCGGTGACGGCCGGGCTCGACTCCGAAGTCCTGGGTGAGCAGGAAGTGCAGGGACAGGTGCGCCGTGCCTGGCGTCTCGCACAGGCCCACGGTGCCACCAACCCCGAGCTGGATGAACTGGTCGTGGCCGCCCTCGGCTGTGGCCGCCGCGTACGCCGCGCGGCCGGGTTCTTGGCGGCGACAGACTCCGTCGCTCGCCGGGCCGTGATGGCAGTGCTCCGCCCGGGCGGGACGCGCGTCGAGGCGCGCTGCCTCGTGGTGGGAGCAGGCGAAGTGGGTCGCGGAGTGGTGGATGCGCTGCGGGCGGCCGGCGCGCCGCACGTGGAGATCGTGAATCGGACATCGGCCACGGGCCGGACCCTCGCCGAGTCACGCGAAGCGACCTGGACCCCGTGGGAAAAACTGGACGATGCGCTTCGCCGCGCCGACGTGGTCTTCGTTACCACGGCGGCTCCGGCGCCGGTGCTGCACGCGTCACGAGTGGCGGCTGCGGTCGCCGGCGGGCACGCGCTCACCGTGATCGATCTCGCGATGCCGCGCAACGTCGATCCCGACTGCCGCCACGTTCCCGGGATCACGCTCATCGATCTCGATGCGCTGGGCCGGCAGGCTGTCGGCGCGGACCAGGTGCCGCCAGCCATGCTGGAGGCGGCGGAGCGAACGTTGCAGGACGAACTCGCTCGCTATTCCGCGACGTTGAACGGCCGCGCGGCCGCGGCCCGGCTCACCGAGCTGCACCAGCTCGGCCGGCGGGTCGCTGAAGAGGAGCTACAGCGGACCCTGGCCGAGCTGGGCCGGCTCAAGGCGGACGAGGTAGAACTGCTTCGCGCCATGGCCGATCGGGTGGCCCGGCGGATTCTCTACCCCGCCTCCCGCGCCCTGCGGGGCGCCTGAGCCTACTTGCGGGCGACGTTGATCGCGATCTCGCGCGGACGCGCCCGCTCGGCCTTGGGCAGAATGACGGTCAGCACGCCATTCTCGTAGGAAGCCTGAATCTTCTCGGCGTCCACGGTCGTAGGAAGCGTGAAGCTTCGCTCGAACGCGCCGTAGGTCCGCTCGTAGCGGTGCACCCGCTCCGTGCTTTCCTCGGCCACCTGCTTTTTCTCCCCGCGGATCGTCAGGGTGTTGTTCTCGAGGGAGAGTTTCACGTCATCCGGCCCGACGCCGGGCAGTTCGGCCACGATCTTGATCCGCTCCTTGTCCTCGAACACGTCCACCGGGGGCACCCACGCCATCAGGGCGCCGGTCTCCTCCCGGCTGAACGGCCAGAGGCCGAAGGCGTTGTCGAGGACCTGGCTGAGACGCTGCAGGTTCGCAAAGGCACTCGGAAGATCCTGCGCGCGGCGGGTCGTAGTAACCAGCATAGGTTCCTCCTTCCGTACGTCGTCGATCAGGATTGATCACCGGCGGCCCGTTTCCTCCGCCGGCACCCGCCCCCTCGTGCATCACGTGTGCCGACCCGATCCGGCCAGATCGGCAGCAGCGGGTGCCGTTGTTGCCGATACGCCGGGGGCCCTCCGCCGGTTTTGACAGCCGCGGCGGCGGCAAGCTATTGGCTCTCCGATATCAATCATTCCCGGCTGGATCGGTCGACGAGGATAAGGAGTACATTTCTCCGCACGGCCTCGGACCGAGGTGGTGCACATCTTTTGGATGGGGCGCGCGCCGTCGTGACGCGAGCTCGACTGGATGCCGGTCACCATGTCGGCTGACGAACACCATCACACCTACCATCTGGCCTCGAACCGGGAGGTGCTCGCCCCGTGGTCTCGGCGGCGGCGTGGGTTCGGCTTGGCACCTCTCGCCCGGTCGACGCTGCTCACGATGGTGTTCCAGGGCATCATGATCGGCGCCGGCCATTTCAACAGCCTGATCCGCAGCCATGAGTTCGGCCTGGGCTCGGGCATCATCGCCCTGCTCGGCGCGCTGCTGCACACGGTGAGCGCGTCGGCGCCGCGCATGATCGCCGCGCTGGGGGAAGGTGCGTTCGTCGGCGGTGTCTCGGGCTTTGCGTGCGTGCTGGCGGCGAGCCTGCTGCGGCACGACCCGGCCAGCGTGGTTGGCCTGGGCACGGCGGCGGCCACGCTGGGAGGGCTCCTCGGAGGGCTGGCCGGATGGCTGCTGGCGCGGAAACCTTCCTCACCCTACCATGAGCGGTAATCCCTCCGCGTTCCAGGCTTCCAGGCCACCGGTGAGATTGAGAACGCGGCTGTAGCCCAGCGACTGCAACAGGCTGGCGCCGATGACCGAGCGTGAGCCGCTCTGGCACTGGACCACCAGCGGGCGATCCTTCGGCAGTTCTTCGACCCGGTCCATGAGGTAGCCCAGCGGGATGTGGATGGCGCCCGGCAGATGGCCGCCGTCCCACTCGGCGCGGTTCCGCACGTCCACCAGGGTGAGTCCGTCGCCGTCGCGGCGCTGAGCGAATTCCCGGGGCGAGAGCTGCTCCACCTGCGCCGCCGGCCGGCCCGAGCGCTCCCAGTGATCGAGGGCATCCGGCCCGAAGTACCCGGCGATGCGATCGAGGCCGATCATGCGCAGCTCGCGCACTGCGGGTTCGATGTCCTCCGCGCGCGGATCCCCGGTGAGCAGATAGAACTCGCGGTCGAACGGCACCAGCCATCCGGCCCACGTGGTGAAGCTCCGATTGAACGCGATGCTGATGGTGCGGGGCACGTGGCGCGCGATGAAGTCCCTGCTCTTCCTCAGATCCACGACGAGCGCACCCAGGTCGATCAGGCGGGGCAGACTGCTCGCATGC
>JBMOPM010000032.1:0-16647 GCA_049323575.1 Gemmatimonadota bacterium
AGGACCGGATGCAATTCCGTACCGGCAAGGGCGAGGCACAGATCACCGTTCGCACGTTCAAGGGAGGAGTCCGGCTGCTTCGCCAGCCGATGCCATAAACCTTCAGGGGGCGGGCGGCATCCAAGAGGACGTAAGGCGGAACGATGGGCGGATGGATGCATCACTCGCCAGCGTCGTTGCCGCCGTCTCCACACCGGAGGTCCCATGTCCCGCCGATTCCCGCTCTCGCTCGCCGGCCTCGTGCTCTGCTCGGCCTTCACGGCCGCCACCGCCATCGCCGGTCCGCCGTGGATCTCGATCGAGTTGCCGGCCAACCCGATGGACCCGTCCACGCGCGACGCGTATCTGCTGGTCCACACGTTCCACCACGAGCAGGAGACCCGCGAGCTCGTGTCCGGCCAGGCTATCGGTTTCGTGAACGGCAAGCGCACCGTGATCGAGCTGGAATTCGACCGGACCTCACGCCCCGGTGTCCTGGCGCTCAGGAAGCAGTGGCCGGATCAGGGGGCCTGGGTCCTCGCCCTCTCCGTCGGTCCCAGGGATGGCCAGGCCACCGCGCTCGTCGGCATCGGCGACGACGGCACCGTCCGGTTCGTGAAGGTGCCCACGACCCGCGATGCAGCCCGGGGCTCGTGGCCCAGCCGGGTGACGGGAGCGGACGTGGACGCGGCGTTGCGGCTGCTGGCAGGAGGGTAGACGCCGGGCAGGCGGCATGCGTCGGACGTCGCTCGTCATCCTGAGGCGGTGGAGGGCCCCTCCGCGGCCTCAGGCTGGCATGCGGGCCTCGCTATACTTCCCGCGATCCCCCCGGAGCCGCCATGCCGCAACCGCGCAGAATCCCGCTCGCGCTCGCCATCACGCTCGTCACCACCCTCGTCGGCTGCCGGGCACGCCCCGGCGAGTTGCCTGCGGCGGGCACGGTCGAGGCCACCGACGCCGAGCTGGGCTTCGCCGCCGGCGGCCGTATCGCGAACATCGCCGTGCGCGAGGGCGACCGGGTCCGGGCCGGCCAGATGCTCGCCACGCTGGACACCACCGAGCTCGGCGCGCGGCGCACCCAGGCCGTGGCACAGGCGGCGGCCGCTCGAGCCCAGCTGCTCGAGCTCACGCGCGGCAGCCGGCCGGAGGAGATCGCCCAGGCGCGGGCCAACGTGCAGGCCGCCAGGGACGCCGTGGCCGACGCGGAGCGGGACCTCGCCCGCTACCGTGACCTCGCCGAGCGGCGGGTGATCAGCCGGCAGGCCTACGACAAGATGGCCGCGGCCCACGACATCGCCCTCGCGCGCTACAATCAGGCCAAGGCGCAGCTCGATCTGGTGGAGAACGGCCCCCGGGCCGAGCGCGTGCAGGCCCAGCGGGCGCTGCTGGCCATGAACGAGGCGGAGGTGCACGCGCTGGACGCCGCGCTCCGGAACCTGGTGATCGTGGCCCCGTTCGACGGCATCGTCACCGTGCGTCACCGCGAACCGGGCGAGGCGATCGCCCCGGGCGCCCCCGTGCTCACGGTGATGAACCCGGACGATCGCTGGGTACGGATCTACATCCCCGCGCCCCGCGTGGGCGAGGTGCACCTGGGCGATCCGGCGACCATCACCACCGACGCGCCGGACAGCCCGACGTACCGCGGCGAGGTGTCGCACATCGCCGATCAGGCGGAATTCACCCCGCGCAACGTGCAGACCGCCGAGGAGCGCGTGAAGCTGGTGTACGCGCTCAAGGTGCGGATCCTGGGCGACAGCGCGCTGGACCTGAAGCCGGGCGTGCCGGTCAATGTGCGGCTGGGCACTCTACGTCGCCGGCCCGCACCCGCCGCCGCGCGCTGAGGGCGAGGCCTGACACCATGGCGAGCGCGTCACCCGCCCCCGCCATCGCGCTCGACCGGCTGACCCGCCGCTTTGGCGACCACGCCGCCGTGGAGGAGCTTTCCTTCACGGTCGCGCCAGGAACGCTGCACGGCCTCGTCGGCCCGGACGGCGCCGGCAAGACGACCACGCTGCGGATGCTGGCCGGGGTCCTCGCGCCCACGAGCGGGGACGCACGCATCGAGGGCGTGAGCGTGCGGGACGCCCCCGAGACCGTGAAGCACTTCATCGCCTACATGCCGCAGCGCTTCGGGCTCTACACCGACCTCACCGTCCGCGAGAACATCGACTTCTTCGCCGATCTCTACGGCATCCCTCCGGCCAGGCGCCCTGCCCGGCTGGAGGAACTGTTCGCGTTCTCCGGGCTCGGGCCGTTCCAGCATCGCATGGCCGGCCAGCTCTCGGGCGGCATGAAGCAGAAGCTCGCGCTGTGCGCGTGCCTCATCCATCATCCTCGCGTCCTGCTGCTCGACGAGCCCACCCTGGGCGTGGACCCCATTTCGCGCCGCGAACTCTGGCTGCTGCTCCACCGGATGGTCGCGGACGGGCTCACCGTGCTCCTCTCCACCGCCTACCTCGACGAGGCGGAGCGATGCGACCGGGTCACCCTGCTGCACCACGGCCGGGCGCTGGCCGACGACGCGCCCGAGCGTCTCCAGCGCTCGCTGCCCGGGACGATGCTGGAGATCCGTGGAGCCGACCCGCGCCGCGCCGCCGGCGTGCTGCGCGACGCGCCGGGCGTGCGCCGCGTGGCGCTGTTCGGCGAGACCGTGCACGCCTTGTACGAGTCTCCGGATGCCGAACGGAGGTCTCGGGACACGCTGGCCGCGGCGGGCCTCAGGACCACCGCGATTGCCGTGATCGAGCCCTCGCTGGAGGATGTGTTCATCGAACGAGTCGCCAGTCGTGAGGCACAGCTCGCAGCGGCGGGCGCCTGATCCGATGGAACCCGCCATCCACGCAGACCGCCTCACGCGCCGCTTCGGCGACTTCACCGCCGTCGACGGCCTCACCTTCGATGTCGCGCCCGGCGAGATCTTCGGCTTCCTGGGCCCCAACGGGGCGGGCAAGACCACGGCCATCAAGATACTCTGCGGCCTGCTGCTGCCCACGAGCGGCGCCGGCCGGGTGGCCGGCCACGACATCGTCACCGAGGCCGAGGCGGTCAAGCGCCACCTGGGCTACATGTCGCAGCAATTCTCGCTCTATCCCGACCTTACGGTCGACGAGAACGTGAGCTTCTTCGCGGGCCTCTACGGCGTGACCGGTCGGCGACTCGAGGAGCGACGCGCGCGGGCCCTGGGACTCGCCGGCCTCGAGGACCAGCGCGGCCGCCCCACCGCCGACCTGCCCCTCGGGTTCAAGCAGCGCCTGGCCCTCGCCTGCGCCGTGCTGCACGAGCCGGCGGTGCTCCTGCTGGACGAGCCGACGTCCGGCGTGGATCCGCTGTCGCGGCGAGCCTTCTGGGGCCTCATCGACGGCCTGGCCGCGCGCGGCACGACCGTCCTGGTGAGCACGCACTACATGGAAGAAGCGGAGTACTGCCACCGCATCGCGGTGATGAATCGCGGTCGCCTGGTCGGGCTCGGCAGCCCGGCGGAGATCCGTGCCGCGACACCCCATCCGTTGCTCATGCTCGAGACCCCCGACCTTCTGGAGGCCGTGGCCGCGTTGCGCCGCCATGCCCTCGTGGCCGAGGTGGCGCTGTTCGGGCGCCGGGTGCACGTGGCCGTGACCGACCGCGCGCGTGCCCTCGCCGAACTGCCGGGAGCACTGGCCGCGGCCGGCGTCCGGATGACGTCGCTCGCACCCGTGGCCCCTTCGCTGGAGGACGCCGTGGTCGCGCTGGTCGAGTCGGCCGGCGGGATGGCGAGCGGATGAGCCGTCCCTCGCTCACCCGTTTCGCCGCGATCGCACGGAAGGAGATCCTCCAGCTCCGGCGGGACCGGCGCAGCCTGATCATGGCCTTCGGCCTGCCGATCGTGCTGGTGGTGATCTTCGGCTTCGCGATCAGCTATGACGTGAATGACATCCCGCTGTCGGTGGAGGACCGCGATCGGACCGAGACCAGCCGCGCGCTGCTGGATGCGTTTCGAGCGTCCGGGTACTTCGAGGTGGTCCGGGTCACCGAACGCACCCGCGACGGCACGGCGCTGCTGGATCGCGGTCTGGCGCGCATCCACCTCGTCATTCCGCAGGGCTTCACCGCCGACCTGCGCGGCCGGGCCGCGCCGGTGCTCCAGGCGCTGGTCGACGGCAGCGACGCCAACACCGCCACCATCGCGCTCAACTACGCCGACGGCATCGTCCAGGGCTTTCGCGGGCGCATGCTGACCGGCGGGCGCCTTCCGGAGCCGCCCGTCTCCGCGGAGGTACGGGTGTGGTACAACGAGTCCCTGGCAAGCCGGAACATGATCGTGCCCGGACTCATCGCCGTGATCATGGCCATCGTCGCCGCGATGCTCACGAGCCTCACCATCGCGCGCGAATGGGAGCGCGGCACGATGGAGCAACTGGCGTCGACCCCGGTGAGCCGCCTCGAGGTGGTGGCCGGCAAGCTCGCCCCCTACCTCGCGATCGGGCTGCTCGATGTGCTCATCGCGGCGGCGCTCGGCATCGTTGTGTTCCACGTGCCGTTTCGCGGCAGCCTGCTCTTCCTGCTCATCGCCTCCCTGCTCTTCCTGCTCGCCTGCTGCGGCCTGGGCCTGTTCATCAGCGCGGCGCTCAGGTCGCAGCTGCTGGCCATGCAGGTGAGTCTCCTGGCCACGTATCTGCCGTCGTTCCTGCTCTCGGGCTTCGCGTTCGACATCGTCAACATGCCCTGGCCGCTCCGGGCGCTGAGCGCCGCCGTGCCGGCGCGCTACTTCGTGCCGATCGCGAAGGGCGTCTTCCTGAAGGGTGTGGGCCTCGCCGTGCTGTGGCCGGAACTGCTCGCGCTGGCGGGGTTCGCGGCGGCGGGCGTGGCGCTGGCCGCACGGGCATTCCACAAGGACCTGGCTTCGTGATGCGGGTCCGCCTCCGCCAGATGGTCCGCAAGGAACTCCTGCAGATGTTCCGGGATCCCCGCACCGCCCGGATCATCTTCGTGGCCCCGGTCATCCAGCTCGTCGTGTTCGGCTACGCGGTCACCACCGATGTCCGCAACACGCGGGCCGTCGTGCTCGATCGCGACCACACCGAGGAGTCCCGCAGTCTGGTCGACGCGCTCACGAGTTCGGGATACTTCGTGGTCGCGTCACGCGTGGACCGTCCCGCGGGGCTGACAGACGCGCTGGATCGCGGCCGCGCGACGATCGCGCTGGAGATTCCCCCCGGCTTTGCCCGGAGCATCGAAACCGGCACCCCGGCCCGGGCGCAGCTGCTGATCGACGGGACCAGTTCCAATACCGCCACCGTGGCCCAGGGCTACGCTCGGCGGATCATCCAGCAGTACGGCGAGCGCGCGGCCCGCGCCCGGGGCCATTGGCTCCCGGTGCCCATCGATCTCCGCGCACGGGCATGGTTCAACCCCGACCTGGAGAGCCGGGTGTACAACGTGCCGGCAGTCGCCGGCGTGATCATGATGCTCATGTGCCTGCTGCTGACGTCGCTCGCCGTGGTCCGCGAGCGCGAACTGGGTACGCTGGAACAACTGATGGTGAGCCCGCTGCAGCCGGTGGAACTGATCCTCGGGAAGACCGCGCCGGTGATGCTCGTGGCCCTGATCGACCTCGTGATCGTCACCGCGCTGGCCATCTTCTGGTTCGACATTCCGTTCCGCGGCAGCCTGATACTGCTCTTCGCCGTGAGCCTGATCCTGATCCTCACCGGCCTGGGCCTGGGCCTCCTGATCTCGACGGTGTCGTCGACCCAGCAGGAGGCCTACATGACGATGTTCCTGGTCTTTCTCCCCATGATGCTGCTCTCGGGATTCATGTTCCCGGTGAGCAGCATGCCGGTGTTCTTCCAGTGGGCCACGCTGCTCAATCCGCTGCGGCACTTCCTCGAAGCCGTCCGGGCCATGTTCCTCAAGGGAGCGGGGCTGGACGTCCTGTGGCCTCAGGTCCTGGTGCTGGCCGCCATGGGCGGGCTGCTGCTGGCCGTGGCGACGCTCCGGTTCAGGAAGCGGACGGGATAGCGAATTCTGCCACCATCCGCGTCCCGGCCTCCCCATCCGGGCCTCCGATGCCTCGTATGTCCCGCCGGTCCGACGTCGCCCGCGCAGCCGAACGCTTCAGCCAAGCTGCAAAGGGATGAGCCTTGTCACCTTCCACGTTCGTCAGGCATCAGCGGGCCCGCACCCACTCTCGCTGGCGTGTCGTCCACGTCCGCCATGCCGCGAGCACGGAAGACAGCAGATCGAGCGGGTCCGCCATGGCCTGTTCCTCCACCATCATGCTGATGCCTGGCGCTCGCATTACTCGCTTACGTTCCGCCTGCGAGCAGGGGTTGCAGCGTCTTCCATACCGTGTTTGCCATGATCTGGTGCCCGCGGGGCGTGGGGTGTATCCCATCGGACTGGTTGAGCGAGTCGACGCCCGCCACACCGGCCAGCAGAAACGGCACCAGGGCTGCCCGGTGCTTCCGGGCGACAGCCGGATAGATCGCGCGGAACCGGCGCACATAGTCGGCGCCGAGGTTGGGCAGCGCCTCCATCCCCACGACCACCAGCCTGATGTCAGGGTTCCGCTCCCGGGCACGGGTCAGGATCGTCTCGAGATTGGCCCGGGTGGCGTCGGGGTCCTGGCCGCGGAGCCCGTCATTGGCGCCGGTCTCCACCACGAGCACGGCCACCGGCCGCGACAGGAGCCAGTCCAGCCGGCGAAGTGCGCCGGCGCTGGTCTCGCCGCTCACGCCCGCGTTCATGACTCGATACGACAGGCCGGCGGAATCGATCTTCTGCTGGATCAGCGCGGGGTACGCCTGCTCCGGCGCAACGCCCAGACCGGCGGTGAGACTGGTGCCGAGGAAGACGATGAGCGGTGCCTCGGCGGCAGGCGCCGGCACGGCATGCGATGAGGTCGCCTCGGCCGGCAACGCCTCACCGGCGCGCTGGCCCCCGGCGGCGGACGAACGGGGCGTCCGGTCACAGGCCAGCACCACGGCCAGCGCGAGGAAGAGCGGTACTCGGGACAGGTAATCGAATGGCATGGCCAAGCAAGATAGTCGCCGGTGGCGGCCATCCAGGGACACCTCTCCGAGTGACCGCCGAGCGGGAGCGCCTCGTCCGGCCGTAGGTATTATTCTGACACCATGAATCGGAACCACGACATCCTCGTGTGTGAAGGCGTCACCCAGACCTACCTCTCCGGTGGCCGCCCGCTCACGGTGCTCAAGGACATCAGCTTCCGGCTGGAAGCCGGTGGCTTCCTGGCCATCGTGGGGCCGTCGGGCAGTGGCAAGACCACGCTGCTCGGCCTCCTCGCCGGGCTCGACCGCCCGCATGCCGGGCGCGTCATGCTCGACGGCACCGACCTCGGCACCCTCACCGAAGACCAGCGAGCCCGGCTCCGTGCAGAGAAGGTGGGCTTCGTGTTTCAGTCGTTTCACCTGATTCCGACGCTCACGGCACGGGAGAATATCCAGGTTCCCCTCGAACTCCGGGGCGAGGAGGCGGGGGACCGCGCCGACGAATTGCTCCGGCGCGTGGGCCTGGCCGACCGGGCCCACCACTATCCGGCCCAGCTCTCGGGCGGCGAGCAGCAGCGAGTGGCGCTCGCCCGGGCCTTCAGCACGCGGCCGCGGGTGCTCTTCGCCGACGAGCCCACCGGCAACCTCGACGGGAAGACCGGCGCGCTCGTGGTGGACCTGATGCGCCAGCTCAACGAAGAGTCGGGAACCACCCTGGTGCTGGTCACCCACGACCTCACGCTGGCGGCCCGCGCGAAGCGGCTCCTCCGGCTCGCCGACGGCGCGGTCGTCGAGGACGGCGCGGCGTGAGGGCTCGACGCGGCGGACTCCGGTTCGTGCTGCACCTCGCCTGGCGCGAGAGCTGGGCGGCGCGGCGCCGGCTGCTCATCCTGGTGGCGGCAATCGCCGTCGGGGTCGCGGCGCTGGTGGCGATCAACTCGTTCACCGACAACGTGCGCGACGCGGTGCGCGTGCAGGCCAAGGCGCTCCTCGGTGCCGATCTGGCGTTCAGCGGCCGGCGGGCCTTCGACCGGAAGGCGCGCGCCACGTTCGATTCCGTCGCGCGCCTCGGAGGCGGCGCGGTGTCGATCGTGACCAGCTTCTCCGCCATGGCCTACGTGCCCCGCACCGAGGGCGCGCGGCTCGTGCAGGTGACGGCGATCGATGGTGGCTACCCGTTCTACGGCGAGGTCACGGCCACGCCAGCCGCCGCGTGGGGCACGCTCCAGGACGGCATGCACGCCGTGGTGGATCCGTCGCTCCTCACCGCGCTCAACGCCCGCGTGGGCGACACGCTGGCGCTGGGCGAGGGCCGGCTCCTCATCACCGGCACGCTGACCGGCCTGCCGGGCGACGTGGGCATCCGCTCAGCCTTCGGGCCGCGGATCTTCATCCCCGGCTGGGCCGTGCCGCGGCTCGATCTCCTCGGCTTCGGGGCCCGCGTGGAGTACGAGGCGTTCATCCGGCTGGCCGACGGCGTCGATGCCCAGCGCATCGCCGACCAGCTCCGGCCCACGCTCCGCCCGGAGCGCATCCGCGTGCGCACCGTCGCGGAAGAGCGGGCCGACATCTCCGAGACCCTCGACAAGCTCGGCCGCTATCTGGGGCTCGTGGCGCTCATCGCCCTGCTGCTGGGCGGCATCGGCGTCGCAAGCGCGGTGCACGTCTTCGTCCGCCAGAAGCTCGAGACGATCGCCGTGCTGCGCTGCCTTGGAGCCACCGCGGGACGCGTGTTCGCCATCTACCTGGTGCAGGCCGCAGGGCTGGGCCTCCTGGGCGCGATCCTGGGCGTGGGCCTCGGCGTGCTGCTGCAACAGGCACTGCCCGTGGCGCTGGGACAGGCCATGCCTTCCGCAGCGGGCCAGCTCCTGCCCGCGGGCGTGGGCGGCCGGCCCTCGCCCTGGGCCGTGGTGACCGGCCTCGGCATCGGCGTGTGGGTCGCCGTGATCTTCGCCCTCCTCCCGCTGCTCGGCGTGCGGCAGATATCGCCGCTCGCGGCGCTCCGCCGGCCATACGACACCGCTGCCCCGCCCGCCAGAGACCCGCTGCGCTGGCCCGCCGCGCTGGCGCTCGCGCTGAGCGTGGTGGCGCTCGCCGGCATCCAGTCGCGCGACTGGCGCGTGGGCGCGGCCTTCGCCGGCGGCATCGCGCTCACCCTGCTGGTGCTCTGGCTCGCTGCGCGGGCCCTGATGTGGGCCGTGCGCCGCTGGTTCCCTGCCCGCTGGCCGTACGTGTGGCGCCAGGGGCTCGCCAATCTGTACCGTCCGGCCAACCAGACCGTCACCGTCATCCTCGCCCTGGGCTTCGGCGCGTTCCTCCTGAGCACGCTGTTTCTGGTGCAGCACAACTTCCTCCGCCAGCTCAGGATCGACGGGACGGGGGCGCGTCCCAACCTCGTCCTGTTCGACATCCAGTCCGACCAGCGCGATGCGGTCCTGGCAGCGGCCAAGGCGGGGGGCGCCACCGTGTCCCGGCTCGTCCCCATCGTGCCCATGCGCATCCTGTCCGTGAAGGGGCGCGCCGTGACGGACATCCTGGGCGACAGCACCGCGCGCCGGAGCGACGGGCAGCCGTTCTCGGGCTGGCCCTTCCGGCGCGAGTATCGGTCCACGTATCGCGACAGCCTGACCACCAGCGAGACGCTGGCCGCCGGGACGTGGTGGAAGGCCCCCCGCGCACCGGGTGATTCCATCGTCCCCATCTCGGTCGAACTCGGCCTGGCCACCGAGCTCGACGTCACCATCGGCGACGAGATCGTGTGGGATGTCCAGGGTGTGCCGCTCCGCTCTCGCATCGCCAGCCTGCGCGAGGTGGACTGGGCGCGGTTCGAGCCCAACTTCTTCGTGGTCTTCGCGCCGGGCGCGCTGGAGCACGCACCCCAGACCTGGGCCACCCTGGGCCGCCTGGACGACCCCGCCGCCCTGGGCCGGCTGCAGCGGGTGCTGGCCGAGCGGTTTCCCAACGTGACGTCGCTGGACCTGTCGCTCGTGGTGCACGGGATCGAGCAGATCATCGGCAGGATCGCGCTCGCCATCCGGTTCATGGCGGTCTTCAGCCTCGCCACCGGGGCCGCGGTGCTGATCGGCGCCGTGACCACGAGCCGCTTCCAGCGCCTCCGCGAGGGCGCCATCCTCAAGACGCTGGGCGCCACACGGCGCCAGGTGCTGCAAGTGAGCGTCGCCGAATACCTCTCGCTGGGCCTGCTGGCGGCCGCCAGCTCGATCGTCCTCGCCTCGGTGGCCGGGTGGGCCCTCGCCAGGTGGGTATTTGAGTTCGCCTTCTCACTTCCGCTGTTGGCCCTCTCGGCCCTGGCGGCGGGCGGCGTGGCGCTCACCGTCGGCGTGGGGCTGTGGAACAGCCGGGAGGTGGTGGCCCATACGCCCCTGGAGGTCCTGCGGGCGGAATGATCCCCCGGCACACCACTCCGCTACCACCGTCCCCGCCGTTCCCGTCCTCCAACACCCACGACCGACCGTGCGTAGTAAGGTCGTTCCGTGTCCTCCCGAACCCGAAAGGACTCTGCTCCATGACCCGACGGGCAATTCGTCGCGCTCTCGCCATTGCCTCCGCCGCGGCGCTCGCCGCCTGCGGCACACCGCCAGCCACGCCTTCCCCGGCGCCAGCCAAGGGCCCCGGGGCGCCCGCAGGCGCCCCCACCGCCGGGACGAAGGCGGGCACGCAAGCCGCCGCGCCCGCTCAGGGCCCCGGCGGTCAGGGCGGGCCCGGTGCCCCCGCCCGGACCGGGCCGAAGCCGTACAAGGAAGTGATCACCGACAAGGCCAAGTCCGACTCGGGGCTGTTCGTCGTCCATCAGGTGGGCGACAAGTGGTACTATGAGATCCCCAAGGCGATGCTCGGCCGGGACATGCTGCTCGTCACCCGGATCGCCAAGACGGCCAACAACCTGGGCTATGGCGGCGAGCAGGCCAACGAGGGCGTTCTGCGCTGGCAGCGCCAGGGCGACCGCATCCTGCTGCGGTACGTGGCGTACGACAACGTCGCCGCGGACTCGCTCCCCATCTCGCTGGCGGTCAAGGCGTCGAACTTCGAGCCGGTCATCTACGCGTTCGACATCGCGGCGTTCACGCCCGACTCCAACGCGGCGGTGATCGACGTGACGCCTCTCTTCACCAAGGACGTCACGGTCCTCGGCCTCCCGGTCGGGCGGCGCCAGGCGTTCCAGGTGCGCCGGCTCGACGAGGCCCGTTCCTACATCGTCTCCATCCGCAGCTACCCCATCAACATCGAGGCGCGCCACGTCCTCACCTACGACGCGGGGCAGGCCCCGTCGAACGGGGAGACGTCCACGATCTCGCTCGAGATGAATCAGTCGATGGTGCTGCTGCCCGAGAAGCCGATGATGCCGCGCGTGTGGGACGAGCGCGTGGGCTACTTCACCGTCCGGCAGACCGACTACGGCCGCGAGGAGCAGCGCGCCACGACCCGGCGCTACATCACCCGCTGGCGGCTCGAACCCAGGGATCCCGCCGCCTTCGCCCGCGGCGAGCTGGTGGAACCGGTCAAGCCGATCGTCTACTACATCGACCCCGCCACGCCGGTGAAGTGGCGGAAGTACCTCAAGCAGGGCGTGGAGGACTGGCAGAAGGCGTTCGAGGCGGCGGGCTTCAAGAACGCCATCATCGCCAAGGACCCGCCGAGCCCCGAGGAGGACCCGGAGTTCTCGCTGGAGGACGCCCGGTACTCCGTCATCCGCTATTTCTCGTCGCCGATCGAGAACGCGTACGGCCCGCACGTCTCCGACCCGCGCTCGGGCGAGATCATCGAGAGCCACATCGGCTGGTACCACAACGTGCAGAACTTGCTGCGCAACTGGTACCTCGTGCAGACGGCCGCGGTGAACCCGAAGGCCCGCAAGGTCGATTTCGACGATGAGACGATGGGTCAGCTGATCCGCTTCGTGGCGGCACACGAGGTCGGGCACACGCTGGGCCTGCCGCACAACATGAAGGCGTCGAGCTCGTATCCGGTGGACTCGCTCCGGAGCCCGACCTTCACGGCCCGGATGAACACCGCTCCGTCCATCATGGACTACGCGCGGTTCAATTACGTGGCGCAGCCCGGCGATGGCGTGACCAATCTCTTCCCCGGCATCGGCGTGTACGACACGTACGCGATCCGCTGGGGCTACCGCCCGATCCCGGGCGCGAAGACTCCCGACGACGAGAAGGAAACCCTCGACCGGTGGATCCGGGAGAAGGAAGGGGACCCGATGTACCGCTTCGGGGACCCGAGCCAGATCGACCCGACCAGCCAGACCGAGGATCTGGGCGATGACGGCGTGAAGGCGAGCACCTACGGCATCGCCAACCTCAAGCGGATCATTCCGCAGCTCGCCGAGTGGACCTACAGGCCGGGCGCCGACTACAGCCAGCTCCGGGAGCTGTATACGCAGGTGACGGTGCAGTGGAATCGCTACATGGGCCACGTGGCGACCATCATCGGCGGTGTCTATCAGACCCGGAAGGCCGCGGACCAGGCCGGCCCCGTGTACGAGATCGTCCCGGCGGAGAAGCAGCGTGCCGCGATGGCGTTCCTCACGGAGCAGGCATTCAAGACCCCCACGTGGATGATCCAGGACAGCATCCTGACGCGGATCGAGCACGCCGGCATCGTGGAGCGGCTGCGCGGCCTGCAGGTGAACGTGCTGAACAACGTGCTCGAGCCGCGGCGCATGCAGCGTCTCATCGAGGCCGAGGCCCGGCTGGGGTCGAAGACCTACACGCTCTCGGCGATGCTCAGCGACGTCCGCAAGGGCGTGTGGACCGAACTCGCCACGGGCAGGCCGATCGACGCCTACCGCCGCAACCTCCAGCGCGGCTACATCGAGCGGATGGACTACCTGATGACCCAGGAGGTCCCGCCCGTCCCGGCACAGCTTCGCCAGATGGTGACCGTGACCGACGTGGACGTGAGCCAGTCCGACATCCGGGCGCTGGCACGCCAGCAGCTCGAGCTGGTGAAGCAGGAGATCCAGGCCGCGCAAGGGCGCACGGCTGATGCCGTCACGCGGGCCCACCTGCGCGACGCGCTCGTGCGGATCGACCGAGTGCTCGATCCGAAGTTCGCGCCGCCCGTGGTGGCAGCGCCGGCCGCGGCGCCGGGAGGCCGCGGCGCGGATGAGCCGATGGACGAGCCGGAGTTCTAGGTTCCAGGCTTGAGGTGCCGGGTGTCAGGGAGCATCCCTTGTTCCCTGGCACCTGCCACCGGCTGCCACCTGACACCTCGCGCTTCCCCGCCTACCTTTCCCGCACCTGAAAACCTGGCTGTCTGCATGCTCTCCATCGATCTGACGGGCAAGCGCGCCCTCGTGGCCGGGGTCGCCGACGACGGCGGCTTCGGTTTCGCCATCGCCAAGGCGCTGGTCGAGGCCGGCGCCACCGTGTGCGTCGGCACCTGGCCGCCGGCCCTCGGCATCTTCCTCAAGCTGCTCGAACGCGGGAAGATGGCCGACTCCCTCATCCTGTCCGACGGGCGGACGATGGCATTCGAGCGGATCTACCCGCTCGATGCCGCCTACGACACGCTCGACGACGTCCCCGCCGAGGTCCGCGAGAACAAGCGATACAAGGACGCGGGCGACTTCTCCATCGGGGGCATGACCGCGCGCCTGATCGAAGACTTCGGCCCCCAGCCGCTGGACATCGTGGTGCACAGTCTGGCCAACGGCCCCGAGGTCAGGAAGCCGCTGGTGGACACCAGCCGGCAGGGCTACCTCGCCGCGGTGAGCGTGAGCGCCTACAGCAACGTCTCGCTCGTGCGGCACCTCGCGCCCATCATGCGCCCCGGGGGATCGTTCCTCTCGCTCACCTACATGGCGGGCGAGCGGGTGATCCCGGGCTATGGCGGCGGCATGTCGTCGGCCAAGGCGGCGCTCGAGGCCGACACGCGGACGCTGGCCTACGAGGCCGGCCGCCGCTGGGGCGTGCGCGTCAACGCCATCTCGGCCGGCGCCTGGGCCTCCCGGGCCGCCAGCGCGATCGGCTTCATCGACATGATGATCGAGTACACCAGGGCCAACTCGCCGCTGCCGCAGGCGATCACGTCCACCGACGTGGGCCACACCGCCGCGTTCCTCGCGAGCCCGCTGGCCCGCGCGATCACCGGAAGCGTGATCTACGTCGACATGGGCTACCACGCGATGGGAATGGCGGTCGAGGGGCTCGAGGTGTACGAACAGCGGGCCAGGCAGGGAAGCTAGGCGTCCCGCGCTCGGTGCCGGGACCGGCGTCCGAAGGACATACGGAGACCGCATGGATCGCACGTTCGCGGTGCTGGGTTCGCTGTTCGCGCTGCTGGCCGTGGCCGCGGGGGCGTTCGGCGCCCATGCCCTCAGGGCACGGCTGTCACCCCAGGATCTCGCCATCGTCGAGACCGCAGCGCGCTACCAGATGTATCACGCGCTCGGGCTCCTCGCCGTGGCGTGGGTGGCTTCCCGTGCGCCGTCCGGCACGGCTTCGGCCGCCGGCTGGCTGTTCGTGGCTGGGATCGCGACCTTCTCCGGCAGCCTCTACCTGCTCACGCTGACCGGCGCTCGCTGGCTCGGCGCCATCACGCCGATCGGCGGGCTCAGCTTCATGGTGGGCTGGCTCTGCCTCGCCCTCGCCGCCCGCAGCTTGCCGAGCACCCCCTGACCCGGCCCCTCATGTCCGACGCCTCGCTCCGCACGCGCCTCATCGACGACCTGCGCCGCATCTGGGACGGGGACGCCTGGCACGGCCCGTCCCTGTCCGCGTTGCTGGCCGATGTCACCGCGGCGGAAGCGGCGGCGCATCCGGTCGCCGGAGCGCACTCCATCTGGGAGCTGGTGCTCCATCTCGACGCCTGGACCCGCGAGGTGACCCGGCGCCTCGGCGGCGCGACACCGGCCGAACCGGCGGACGGCGACTGGCCGGCCGTGCGCGAGGCCACGGCGGCGGCATGGAACGCGGCGCGGGCCCGCCTGGGCGAGGCGCAGCAGGGGCTGCTGGCCATGCTGGCCGCGCTGCCGCCGGGCCGGCTGGACGAGCCGGCACCCGCCAGCGGAACGGCGGCGCTCAGCTACGGTGGCATCGTGTCCGGCGTCATCCAGCACGATGCGTATCACGGCGGCCAGATCGGCCTGCTGCGGAAGGCGTTGCGCCGGTGAGCCTGCTGGAGGCCGTCCAGGCGGCCTCGGATGCCGGGCTGGGCGGCATGCTGGGCATTCGCTTCATCGCCGTGGAGCTCGACCGCGTGGTGGCCGAGCTCACCATCACGCCCGCGCTGCATCAGCCGTTCGGCCTCCTCCACGGCGGTGCCTCCGTGGCCGTGGCGGAAACGGTGGCGTCGATCGGCGCGTGGATCAACATCGACCAGGACGACCGCGTGGCCGTGGGGCTCGAGATCAACGCGAACCACATCCGCCCCAGGCGCGACGGCACCCTCACGGCCACCGGCCGGCCGCTGCACCGCGGGCGCACCACCCAGGTCTGGGAAGTGGAGATCACCGACGAGCGGGGCCGCCTCGTCTGCATCTCCCGGTGTACCGTGGCGGTGGTGCAGCGCGACGGCGGCGGAGCCACGGTGGGACTGTAGCGGGACGGGAACGTCGCGCGGTGCTCCGCCGTCAGGCCGCCACATGCAGAAACGGGCACCCGATGCTGGTGCCCGTCGGTTCGTTCCGGCCTGCGGTGCTTCAGATCTGGTGGTTGAACAGGTACCACATGAGCGCCATGAGGCCCAGGATGACCACCGTGGCGATGACCAGGGCGAACGTGAAGATGCCGCGGAGGAGCGAACCGTCGAACTTGAGGTGCATGTAGAACGCCGCGACCAGCGCGAACTTGGCCGCCGACAGCACGACCAGGAGCTCGACCAGATAGTCCTTGACGAACATCGAGATGCCGCGGTGGGCCACCTCGTACGCGCCCACCTCGAGGGCCGTGAGCGCGAACAGGATGAACGCGACCTTGATGTAGTCGGCGGTCCCCTTCAGCAGGTGTTCGTGGACGGCCGCGTCGGAATGGGCTTGCTGGGCCATGAGTCGGGCTGCCTCAGTTCATCAGGTAGACGACGGGGAAGATCACGATCCAGACCACGTCGACGAAGTGCCAGTAGAGTGCCGCCACCTCGAGGTCGAGGGCCCGCTCCGGGGGAAGCTTGCCCCGGATGGCCATGACCAGCAGCGTGGCCAGCCAGAT
The DNA here is from genome assembly GCA_049323575.1 of Gemmatimonadota bacterium. GTDB lineage: Bacteria > Gemmatimonadota > Gemmatimonadetes > Gemmatimonadales > GWC2-71-9 > JBMOPM01. Next base: position 16,151 of record JBMOPM010000032.1, read on the forward strand.
CACGCCGATCGTCACGTGGGTCCCGTGGAAGCCGGTCAGCGTGTAGAACGTCGCGCCGAAGAGGTTACCCTGCATCGTGAGCCCCTTGTGTACGAAATGCGTGAACTCGTACACCTGCATGCCCACGAAGAAGAGCCCGCCCAGGACCGTGAGGGAGAGCCAGCCGACGAGCCGCTTCCGGTTGCCGGTCTGGGCGCCGTTGAGCGCCATCACCACGAAGAAGGAGCTGAAGAGCAGCACCGCCGTGCCGGCGGTCACCAGGGGAATCTCGAAGATGTCCCGGGGAAACGGCCCCTGGAGGCTCTTGCCGCGGTAGACCAGGTACGTCGAGATCAGTGACGCGAAGAACAGGCACTCGGAGCCGATGAAGGTCCAGATCGCGAGCTTGCGATGCGGGATCCCCGTGGACGGGGGCGGCTCGAGGGCGATGGCGTGATCGTGTGCCAAGGTCGTATCCGATGATCGGTTGGGGTGCGGGTGGCCGCATGGGCCACCCG
>JBMOPM010000033.1:0-16442 GCA_049323575.1 Gemmatimonadota bacterium
TGCACGGCATCCTCAACGTGCCGGCCATGCTCCTGATCCTGCTGCTCACGGCGTTGCTGGTGGTGGGCATCAAGGAGTCGGCCCGGTTCAACAATGCGATCGTCTTCCTCAAGGTGGCGATCGTGCTGCTGGTGATCGGTTTCGGCTTCAGGTACGTCGACACCGCCAACTGGACGCCGTTCATTCCGCCCAATGCCGGCGAGTTCGGGCAGTTCGGCTGGAGCGGCATCCTCCGCGGCGCGGGCGTGATCTTCTTCGCCTACATCGGGTTCGACGCGGTGTCCACGGCGGCCCAGGAGGCGAAGAATCCCCAGAAGGACCTGCCGATCGGCATCCTCGGCTCGCTGGCCATCTGCACGGTGCTCTACATCCTCATGGCGCTGGTGATGACCGGCATCGCGCACTATACCGAGCTCAACGTGCCCCATCCGGTCTTCGTGGCCATCGAGAAGGCGGGCCCGGCGCTCAAGTGGCTGGGGTACCTGGTGAACGTCGGCGCCATCGCCGGCCTGGCGTCGGTGGTGCTGGTGATGCTCATGGGCCAGCCGCGCATCTTCTTTACCATGGCCCGCGACGGCCTGCTGCCGTCGGTCTTCGGCAAGGTGCACCCGCGCTTCCGCACGCCCTACGTCTCGACCATCGTGACCGGCAGTGTGGCCGCGCTCATCGCCGGCTTCTTCCCGATCGGCCTCCTCGGCGAGCTGGTGTCGATCGGCACGCTGTTCGCCTTCGTGATCGTGTGCGCCGGCATCATCGTGCTGCGCCGCACGCGGCCCGAGCTGCCGCGGCCGTTCCGGACACCGCTGGTCCCGCTGGTGCCGATCCTGGGCATCCTCATCTGCGGCTACATGATGTACGGCCTGCCCCAGGACACCTGGCTCCGGCTCCTCATCTGGATGGCCCTGGGCCTGCTGATCTACTTCCTCTACGGTCGACGCCACTCGGTGGTGCAGCGACGCGCCGCGAGCTCTTGAGCCCCATCGCCCTGTCCCCGGAGAAAGAACAGGCAGCGCGGACCGTTGCGGCCGCGCTGTCGCCGGGGCAGCGGGTGTGCCTCACCACCCACGTCAACCCCGACGGCGATGGCCTGGGCAGCGAGGTGGGGCTGCTGCGCCTGCTGCGCGACCGCGGGATCGACGCCGTCATCACGAACCCGTCGCCCCGGCCGCCGCGTTTCGATTTTCTCTTCGACGGCATCGCGGAGCATGACCACCAGCGCGATGCGGTCAAGGAGCTGCGCCGCGCCGACGCCATCGTGGTACTCGATATCTCCGACCTGAGCCGTCTTGGCAGCCTGGCGGAGACCGTGGTCGAACGGCACGTCCCGGTCATCTGCATCGACCATCACGTGAGCGGCGGCGCGCTGCCGGACGGCCCCCGGTACGTCGATCCCTCCGCCGCGGCGACGGGCGAGCTGGTGTTCGAGATCGCCCTGGCCACCGGGTGGCCGCTCACGCGGGAAGCGGCGCGCGCGCTGTACGTCGCGATCCTCACCGACACCGGCGGCTTCCGCTTCAGCAACACTCATCCGCGCACCCTGCGCATCGCGGCGGAGCTGCTGGAGACCGGGCTCGACCCCGAGCAACTCTATCTCGACGTGTACGCCAACGCACCGGCCGGCCGCCCCCGCCTCTTCGCGGAGGTGCTGCAGACGCTGGTGGTCGAACCGGAGCATGGCCTCGCATGGGTCACCGTGCCGCCGGGCGCGATCCAGCGGCTCGGCGTGACCTCCGACGACGTGGACGGCGTCGTGGAGTTCCCGCGGTCCATTGCCGGCGTGAAGCTGGCAATGCTCTTCCGCGAGGTGTCGAACGGCAAGGTGAAGGTCTCGCTCCGCTCGGTGGGCTCGGTGGATGTGGCCCGGTTCGCCCGGGCCTTCGGCGGCGGCGGGCACACCAAGGCAGCCGGCCTCACGCTCGAGGGCTCGCTCGCGGAGGTGCAGGCGCAGGTGCTCCAGGCCGCCCGTGAGTACCTTTCGGCCATGGGGAGCGCACCGGGCGACGGACGGCATTGACCCGGCCAGTCCCCGCCGTATAATTGCCGATGTCTTTAGTAGGAATTAGCAATGGACGTGATTGACCGCATCGAGCAGACGCTCGACACGCTTCGCCCCTACATCGCTTCGCACCGGGGCCACGTGGAGGTCGTCGACTTCGACGAGGGTGAGGGGCGCCTGCTGCTCCGCCTGGGCGGCACCTGCCACGGCTGCTCGGCGTCGACGGTGACGCTCAAGCAGGGAATCGAGGTGCGGCTGCGCCAACTGGTGCCCGAGGTGAAGTCGGTCGAGGCGGTCTAGCGTCGGAGGAAGCGAGTGTCCGAGCCCCTGGAGTCGCGCGTCATCGCCGCGCTGTCCCGCATCCATAATCCCCGTCTCGAGAACGACCTCCTCTCCGCCGGGATGATCCGCGATCTCGTGGTCACCGACGGCGGCGGCGTCTCCTTCACGTTCCTGCTTTCGCGGGAGGATCCGGCCACGCTGGTACGGGAGACGCGCAACGCCCTCAAGGCGATCGAAGGCGTGCGGCCCGACGGCGTGAAGATCACGGTGGTGGATCCGGCAGGCCCCGCGAAATCCGCCCACGGCCCGCCGCAGCCCCAGTCCGCCGCGGCGGGCATGCCGCCGGCGCCGACCCCGAGCGAGATGCCGAATCTGGGCAAGGTGATCGCGGTATCCTCGGGCAAGGGTGGGGTGGGGAAGTCCACGGTCACCGTGAACCTGGCGCTGGCGCTCGCCGCGCAGGGCCATCGCGTGGGCGTGATGGACGCGGACATCTACGGGCCCAACGTGCCCCGGATGATGGGCGTCTTCGAGAAGCCGCCGGTCTTCGGCGGCCGGATTCAGCCGCTCGAGGCCTACGGCATCAAGCTGATGTCCCTGGGCTTCCTGGTGGATCGCGACGCGCCGGCGATCTGGCGCGGTCCCATCATCATGAAGATCATCCAGCAATTCCTGCGGGACGTGGAGTGGGGCCAGCTGGACTACTTCCTCGTCGACATGCCCCCCGGGACGGGCGACGCGCAGCTCTCGCTGGTGCAGTCGATCGTGGTGCACGGCGCGGTGATCGTGACTACGCCGCAGGAGATGGCGGTGGGTGACGCGCTCCGCGGCGCCCGGATGTTCGAGCGGGTGAATGTCCCCGTCCTGGGCATCGTCGAGAACATGAGCGCCTACACCGATCCCGTGACCGGGCAGCGTCTGGCGCTCTTCTCCTCGGGCGGCGGCCAGCGCCTGGCGGACGAGCTGGGCGTGCCGCTGCTGGGGCAGGTGCCGCTCCAGCCTGGCCTCGCGGACCACGCCGACCGGGGCCGCCCGATCGTGGACGCCGAACCCGCGACCCCGGCCGCGGAGGCGCTCCGCGCGATCGCGGAGCGCGTCCACGAGCAGGCCGGCGGCCGGAGCTTCGCCCTCCCCATCCTGAAAGGGTGACGGATGAACGGCGGGCGGTGAGCGGGGCGGCAGCGCCGCCCCCTCGGGCCGAGGCCGCGCCCCGGCCGACGGAACCCCGCCACCCGAGCCCGCTCGCGGCGCGGGCGGCCGCCTGGTTCATTCTCGCCGTCGGTTTCCTTCCGCTCGCCAACTGGATCCCCGGGGGCTGGGATCTCACGTGGTACTCCGATCGGCTCACGGAATGGCTGAGCGGCGGCACCATCGTGCTGGGCCTCGCGGTGGTGCTGGTGCTGGTGGCGCGGCGCGCGCCGGGCGTCTGGCGCGATGGCCTGCTCGAACCGCTCATCGCCTCGGTGGAACGCCGCCCGCGCGCCGCCGCGTTCCTCCTCGCCGGCGCATCGTTCGCCGTCTACATCGCCATCGCGCTCCTCGTCTTCAGCGGGCGACCGCTCCTCATCGACGAGCTGGTTCAGGTCTTCCAGGGCCAGATCTTCGCGGAGGGACGGCTCTGGCGACCGTCCCATGGGCTTCCCGCCTTCTTCGGCGTGATGCACGTGGTGGACACGGGCGGGAAGATCTACGGCCAGTTTCCCCCGGGCGGGCCGGCGCTGCACGCGCTGGGCGTGCTGCTGGGCGCCCCGTGGATCGTGGTGCCGGCGCTCGGCGCCGTGGCGGTACTCGCCTTCTGCGCGGCGCTGCCGCTGATCGAGCCGAGACCGGGCCCGCGCATCGGCGCCGCGCTGCTGTTCGCCCTGGCGCCGTTTGCCGCGTTCATGTTCGGCTCGCACATGAATCACCCGATGGCGCTGGCCTGCGTGACGATCACGCTCGCGGCGCTGGTGCGCGGCATGGCGAGCGAGACCCCGCGGCCCGGCCTCGCCCTGGTGGCCGGTCTCGGGCTCGGCGTCGCGGCCACGATCCGACCGCTCGACGCGCTGGCGTTCGCGCTGCCGGCCGCCGCGTGGTACCTGGCCCGGGCAGTCCGCGCTCCCCGCCGCTGGACCGAACCGCTGGCCGCCGGCATCGGGGTCGCCCTGCCGATGGCCGCGATGTTCTGGGTGAACCAGCACACTACCGGGTCGCCGTTCCTCTTCGGCTACGAAGTGCTCTGGGGCAAGGAGCACGCGCTCGGATTCCACCGCGCGCCATGGGGTCCGGTGCATACGCCGGTGGCCGGGCTCGAGCTGGTCAACATCTACCTGCTCCGCCTGCAGGTCTATTTCCTCGAGTCGCCCATTCCGGCGCTGCTGCCCGCGGTCATCGCGCTGCTGCTGGCGCCCCGGGTGGGCCCGGCCGACCGGTACCTGCTGGCGGCATCGGCGCTGCTCCTCGCCTTCTACTTCGCCTACTGGCACAACGGGTTCTATCTCGGGCCCCGCTTCGTGTTCCCGCTCATGCCGGTGCTCGCGCTCTGGACGGCCCGGCTGCCGGCGCTGGTGCGGGAGCGCTTCGGGAACGGGGAGCTGTACCGCGGCACCGCCTGCGCCATGGCGCTCACGCTGCTCATGAGCCTGACGCTGGGTGTGCCCGGCCGGGTGCGCGAGTACGCCAACGGGCTCCTGTCGATGCGCTGGGATCCGGATCGCGCCGCAAAGGCGGCCCACGTCAGGGACGCGCTGGTGCTGGTGCGGGAGAGCTGGGGCAGTCAGGTGATGGCACGGCTCTGGGGGCTCGGCGTCTCGCGGCCGATGGCGGAGCTGCTCTACCGCGGGGTGGATACCTGCGTGCTGGAACAGGCGACGGCGCGGCTCGAGGCGGCGCCGGGGCCGCGTGGTGACGGCGCCACGGCGGAACTGCTGCCCCTGCTCAGGGATTCGGCCCGGGCCGAGCTGACCAAGTACTCGGCCGATCCGACGGAGCGCGTGGTCCTGGGCACGCCGTACCCGCCGCTCTGCGTGCAGCGCATCCGCGAGGACAACACCGGCTTCACGCTGTATCCCACGGTGCTGCTGGCCCGGGAGGGGAACAACGTGTATGCCCGCGATCTCCATGCGGCGGACACGATCCTGCTGGTCCGCTTTCCCGATCGCCCGGTGTACCTCCTCAAGCCGGACACGATTCGCGTGGGCGCGGCGCCCCGGTTCGTCCCGCTGTCGCGGGATTCGCTCCTGGCGGCGTGGAGGAGCGGAGGACGATAGGCGCGGAAGGCGGTCATCGAGGGTTGAGCCGGGGGAGGTTAGCTTGACGCATGGCCATCATCACCCTCCTCACCGATTTCGGCACCCGTGACGCCTACGTGGCCGAGGTGAAGGGCGTGCTGCTGAGCGAGGCGCGCGAGGTGACGCTGGTGGACGTGAGCCACGACGTGCCACCGGGCGACGTGACGGCCGCGGCCTATCTGCTGAGCCGCACGTGGCGGCGGTTCCCGGCCGGCACGGTGCACCTCGTCGTCGTGGATCCGGGTGTGGGCACGAGCCGGCGTCCGGTCGCCTTCGTCCGGGAAGGCCACCGCTTCGTGGGCCCGGACAACGGCGTCTTCTCTCGCGTGCTCGAGGCCGGCGAGGAGCCGGAGGGCGTGGTGCTGCCGGTGGCCGACGAAGCCGCGCCGACCTTCCACGGCCGCGACGTGTTCGCGCCCGCGGCCGCTGCGCTCGCGGCCGGCGCGGCGATCGTGGACATGGGCCGGCCGCTCGACGCACCGCTCACCCGGCTGCCGGAAGATCGTCCGGTCCGCGATGGCGGCCGCCTCGTCGGGCGCGTGGCCTACGTGGACCGCTTCGGCAACCTGATCACCAACCTGCGCCCCGATGACGTGCCGGTCCGCGCCGCGCTGCGCCTGGGAAGCACCCTGCTCGGGCCGATGCGCCGGACGTTCGGCGACGTCGCGCCCGGCGAGCTCCTCGCCTATCCGGGATCCGGGGGCGAGCTGGAGATCGCCGTGCGCGACGGCTCCGCGGCGCTGACGCTGGGCGTCGGCGTTGGCGCGCCGGTGGTGGTCGAGCCGGCGTGACCTCGCGCGCCATCGCCCGTCCCTCGCGTTCACCCCGTTCCCGATCCGCGCCATGACCGCCCGTCCTCCCCGGTTCGCCGACCTCCAGAGCTACGTCGCCCATCTGGAGCGGATCGGCGAGCTCAAGCGCATCACGGCCGAAGTGGATCCGTACCTCGAGGCCTCCGAGATCACGCAGCGCGTGATCCGGCAGGGCGGGCCCGCGCTCCTGTTCGAGCGCGTGAAGGGCGCCGACTTCCCGCTGGTCACCAACCTCTATGGCTCCACCCGGCGCATCGAGCTCGCCATCGGCCGGCCGCCCGCGGAGATCGGCGAGGAGCTGGTGGGGCTGATCGAGCGGATCAACCCGCCCTCGCTCAAGACCCTCTGGAGTGCACGTCACCAGGTTGCCCGCGCGCGGTTCATGCGGCCGCAGGTCGTGTCCCGCGCGCCCGTGCAGCAGGTGGTGGAAGAGCCGCGGCTCGACCGGATGCCGCACCTCACCGGGTGGCCTCGCGACGGCGGTCCCTTCATCACCTTCGGGCCCACGCTCACCGCGGATCCCGTCACCCACCGGCGCAACTTCGGGCTCTACCGGCTGCAGGTGTTCGACCAGCGCACCACCGGCATGCACTGGCAGAGCATGAAAGGCGGGCGGGCGCACCACTACGAGGCGGAACGGCGCGGACAGCCGCTGGACACGGCCGTCGTGCTGGGCGGCGATCCGCTGACGATGCTGGCCGCCATCCTGCCCTTGCCCGAGGGGTTCGACGAGCTGGCGTTCGTGGGCTACATCCGCGGCGCGGCAACACCCCTCGTGCGGGCGAAGACGATCGACATGCTGGTGCCGGCGAACGCGGAGTTCGTTCTCGAGGGCTGCGTGGCGGCGGGTGAGCGCCGGCTGGAGGGCCCCTTCGGCGACCACTTCGGGCATTACTCCGAAGCCGCGGAGTTCCCGGTGTTCCACGTGCGGAAGGTGACGCGGCGGCGGAACGCCATCTATCCGGGCACCATCGTGGGCAAGCCGCCGCAGGAGGACAAGTTCATCGGCAAGGCCGCGGGCGAGCTGGTGGGACCGCTGATCCGCGTGATCAACCCCAACATCGTCGAGGTGCACGCCTTCCGCGACGCGTCCTTCCACAACCTCCTCGGCGTGGCCTGCAAGGAGCGCCACCCCAAGGAGGTACTCAAGACGGCCTTCAACCTCCTCGGCACCGGCCAGCTCGCGCTCACCAAGGTGACGGTGCTCGTGCGCGAGGACGTGGATCCGGGCGACTTCGCCGCCCTGCTACGTGAACTGTGGTACCGCTTCGAGCCCCGCGAACGGATGATCCTGATCCCCACCGCCCCGCTCGACACGCTGGACTACACGTCGTACGTGATGCACGTGGGCAGCAAGCTCATCCTCGACGCGACCGGCGAGCCGGTCACCGGCGAGCCGCCGCCCAGCGCGATCGCCGACCCGCGGTCGTTCGACCGGCGCGTGGTGGACCACCGCGTGCTGGAAGGCGGATTCGTGGTGGTGAAGGTCACGCGCGAGGCGCGCGACGTGCTCCGCCACCTGGTCGCCTGGGAGGGCCTCGGGCCCGTCCGGTTCGTGACCGCCGTGAGCGAGGACGTGGAACTCGACGACGAGTCGAGCCTCCAGTGGGGGATCTTCACCCGGTTCGACCCGGCGCGAGACATGATCTTCCAGTCGCAGACCTTCGTCGGCGCCAGGCCGATCTACGACGGCCGCATCGGCATCGACGCGACGTGGAAGGAAGGGTACCCCCTGCCGCTGTCGATGCCGGAGGATGTGGTGCGGCTGGTGGACCGCCGATGGGGGGAGTATGGGCTGGGTGCCTGGTGACCGGGGGGCTTTACCCCTCACCCCGTGCGTACCCCGCGCTTCACCGCTTCCGGCTCATAGTTCACCAGCCATCCCCCGCCGAACATCCGATCCAGCGTCTTCCAGAAGTTCGCGATCCCCAGCGCCAGGGCCTCCGCGGTACCCGACTCCGATTCGCCGTTCAGGAACCGCGTCCCCGACGCTTCCTTCCACGCGACGGACTTCCGGATCGCGGCCTGGCCTCGTTCACCGCGGTCACCGTCGTACCCGCCACGGCCGACGTACCGGACCTCCGACGCGAAGTTGCCGCTGCTGCGCACGGCGTCGACGATCGTCTGCATGTCGGACATGGGGGGCTCCGGTGGGCGTTCAGGAGCAAAGAGGTGCGAGGGCGAGCGGCGAGCCCCGGTCGCGAGGGGAAACGTATGGCTTGCTGTATGAAGGAGAGGTGAAGGAGGGAGCTATTGCGTCCAGACGATCGACACGCCGCCCAGCGTCGACGACAGGCGCACCAGCACCTTCCGCGTGGCGGCGTCGTAACCCGGGGTCACGAAGGAATTCCCCCGACGGATGAGCCCGTCCGGCTCGAAGTCGGTGAGGAAGCGCCGCAATGCGAGCTCGACGCCCAGCCGGGACGGAATGCGCAGCGTGACCTCGCCCAGCGTGAGGCGCACATCCACCTCGGCATTGCCCTGCCAGTTGCCGCCCAGGTCGAGATCGACCTTCCCGACGCTGCCGTCGATCTCCACCTTCGCGCACGACGCGTTGCCCAGCCGCACGATGGCCAGCTCGGCCGCACCGGTCTCGAATGTGGCCGTATCGCATCGGATCTGGCTGGGGACGGAGAAACGGATGGTGCTCCGGCTGGCGCCGGTCCTGACCGCGAGGCCCTCGAGCCGGAGGCCGCCGAGTTCGAGCTCGGATTCGGCGGCGCCAAGCGTGGCATCCAGACGGAGCGTCACGTCGGGTGAGAGAGCGATGGTCGCGCCCTGGCGAAGCTGATCGCGTGCGACGGTGCGGAAGCCGGACCCGCCGCGAGACCGCACGCCCAGCGTTACCTCACCCCGGCCGGCGTCGTAGACGCTCACCGGTGTGAACCGGTCGGCGTCGTAGGCCAGCGTCATCCGATAGAGGGTGCCGGAACCGGCGGGCAGGACCCGAAGCGAACCGGCGCTGTACGCGAGCCGCGCGAGCAGGCGGGTTTCGCCCCGCGCCTGCCGCTCGATCGTGGTGGTTCGCATCGTCTGAGCTTCGGCGGCGGAGACGATCCCCAGCGCGAGGCCCAGCATCGTGCGAGCATGCATCCTCAGCGATCCCGCTCCCGCGCCTGCTCGGGGTCGGGCACTTTGCCGCGGACCCCGGGACGCTTGACGGCCGGCACGCCGAACTGGGGGGTGGCCCAGAGATACTCGTCCGTGAGCGCCTCGGGCGGGATGAAGCGCCCGGCGAACTGCTCCCGGAATCCGGCGCGGCTCAGCAGCACGCCGCCAAGCCCGACCGTCGCCAGGAACCATGTCGTGAGGCCGGCGATCGCCAGCAGCAGCCTGGAGGCGCCGGGCGACCAGCTCAAGGCGGCCCACACGCCCCATACCGCCAGTGCCGCCGCGAGCCCTGTCGCCAGATACCGAAAAGCGTCGGGCGACGCCACCAGGGCGCCCGATGCCATCCGGCGGCGGACCCACGTTTCGCCCATCGCGTGGGCCACCGCAACGAACCCGCCAAGGACCGCGGTGGCCGCGAGCAGCGCGTACACGACGGCCACGAACGGGACGAGCAGAATGCCGATCACGGTGAGCACGAGGCCCGCCATCAGGATGCCGAACGTGGGGATCAGCAGGATCTGGCCGAGGAGGCCGGTCGCGAAGGCGCGGAGGAACGAGTGGGTGATGGTGTCGGACACGATGCCGAGCTGGCTTCGGGCGAAGAAGGCGAAGCCGAAACCCGTCATCAGGAGGATGAGCGAGACGCCCAGGAACCCGACGAGGTTGTGCATTACGCGCTGCCCGATCGAGAGCGCCGGGGCGGCGGCCGCGGTCGCGGGCACCGCGTGGGACAGCGTCCGGACCTCGCCGGTGATCACGCCGCCCGAGCGGTGCACCGCGCCGCCCAGCGCGAGAACGTCGCCGGTGATGGTGGCGCCCGGGTGGACGAACACATCGCCATCCACGGTCACGAGATTGCCCGACAGCCGGCCATAGACGTTCGCGTCGCCCCGGAGCACGAGGACCGGGCCGCTCACCGATTCGTTCGAGCCGATCGTGTAGGCGCCGAGACGCGCCTGGCCCCCGGGCACGGTGAGGCGCATGGTGGGCGATGCGTCCGCCGCGGCCCGCGTCAGCGCCGGCTCCAGTCGCTCCGGCACCGCGAGATCGGTCAGGTCGATCGTCGGGCCCTCCGGCCCAGCCGGCGGGATGGCCTGCGGCTCGAGCGAGGCCACCACTGCATCCAGTCGGCGGACTCGGGCGACGAGCGCCCGCGCGAGATCGCTCTCGCCGTCGGACAGCCCGCCGGGATTCCAATGCTGCAGCAGCGAGACGGCCTCCGGCGTCGAGCGGCCCGAGGCGTCCATGAGCAGCCGTCGCCACCTCTGCTCCAGTGGGCCGCCCGGCGTGTAGCGGCCGGCCTCCCGCCCGTCGATCAGCACCCGTCCGCCGGCGAGAGACAGGCGCAGCGGCTCGCGATCGGTGAGCTCGAACACGACCGTGGCGTGCGTGGCGGACAGCGTGACGGCGTGATCCCGAGCGTGGGCCGAGTCGCTGCCGAAGAGATCCCTGAGAAACGCGACCGGCGCCGACCCCACGTGCCTCGTGCTGGCACCGGTCGACGCCGGGAGCCGGCCCGCGCCAGCGCTGAGCAGGGCGGCCCCGAGGGCCAGCGGCATCAGCCTAGAACGCCGCACGGGCCGTCTGCCGGGTGGGCGCGGTAACGAGCCGGCGGAACGCCAGGAGGCCGGAGAGGTAGGCGAAGGATGCCCCCGCGGCCGCGAGGACGGCCCGCCCCGGCGTACCGAGGAGGGAACGGGCCTCGGGGTACCACGGCTGCTCGATCAGGGTGGAGACCACGGCGCGGACCGCGGTCCAGCTCCAGTCGCCGATGAGCCCCGTGATGCGCGCGGCGGCGTGGGTCAGCAACTCGGGATGGGCCAGCGACCACGCCACGCTCGCGCCAGCGCCGGCCAGCGCCACCCCGACCGATGCCGCGAGCGGCCGCGACCAGCGCCGTCGCCGCTTGACCGGCTGGATGGCCACGAGCGCGCCGGGGATGGTTACCTGCGCCATCACCCGGTCGGCGAAGCCGGGCCGCGGTTCCAACGCCGGCAGACGGCGCAGCAGCTCGGCAATGGCCCGGTGGGCGTGGGCCTGGTTCCGACAGGATTCGCACGCGTCGAGGTGCACGAGGCGCGGCCCGACGAGCGTGCGATCGAGCCACGCGTCGAACTCCTCCGCGGAGAGATGCCGGATCAGGTCAGACGTCATCGAGTCCTCGTACGCTCGGGTCGGGGGAAAGGTTTCACTCCTTGAGGTGCGCCAGCATCTGCCGTAACTCATTGCGGGCACGGTGGATATAGGTCTTCACCGTGCCCAGCGGCAGGTCCAGGATTTCGGCGATCTCTTCATAGGCCCGGCCCTCGACATGGCGCAGCAGGATGCACGAGCGATATTCGGGCCGGAGCCGCGCGATGGCCGCCTCGATGTGCTTGCCCAGCTCGATCGATTCGACGGCCTCGAGCGGCGACTCCTGATTGTCGCCGATCTGGAGGGCCGTGGCCTCCACGGCGTCGGGCGTGTCGGCATGTGGGGAGCCGTCCAGGGACAGCGTATCCAGCTCGCGCCGGCGGAGGTGATCGATCGCCGCGTTGTTCGCGATCTTGAAGATCCAGGACGAGAACTTGAACTCGGGGCGATAGGAGTCGACCGCGTTGAGGACCTTGATGAAGGTCTCCTGGGCCAGGTCCTCGGCCAGCTCGCGATCGCGCACCATGCGGAAGATGAGGGAAAAGATCGGTCGCTGATAGCGACGTATCAATTCCCGATAGCCCGCTTCCTCGCCGCGGCGGGCGAGTGCCACGACCTCCTGATCCGAAAGCGCGGCCAGCGCCGGGCGCCGGTCAGCCATCGACCGGATCCTGGCTTGCCATGCGAAATCGGCGGGGAGTACATTCACGGGCTATGTCAGCCACAGACAGTAAGTTACCGATGGCTGGCGGGTCCGAGAAGCGGGGGTATGTCCGCGGGATGTTCACGGCCATCGCCCCGCGGTACGACACGCTGAACCATTTGCTCAGTCTCAACGTCGATCGCAGCTGGCGGCGCAAGGCGGTCGCGCGGCTCGATTGGCAGCGGACGCCGGCGGGCTCCTATCTCGACCTGTGTGCGGGAACCCTGGATCTCGCGGCGACCCTGGCGAACCAGCCGGGCTTCCGCGGGCGGGTGGTCGGCGCGGACTTCGTGCGTCCGATGCTGGAACTGGGCAAGGGCAAGGCGGCGGCGCTCCTGCCCTGCACCGCGGACGCGCTGGAGCTGCCGTTTCGGGACGCGACGTTCGACGGCGCCACGGTGGGCTTCGGCGTCCGCAACCTGATCGACCTCGACCGTGGTTTCGCCGAGGCGGCCCGGGTGCTCAAGCCGGGCGCCCGGCTCGTCGTGCTGGAGTTCACCACGCCCCGGTGGCAGCCCCTGCGCGGCGCGTATCTGTTCTATTTCCGCAACGTGCTGCCGTTCATCGGCCGCCTGGTCTCACGGCACTCGACTGCCTACACCTACCTGCCGGAGTCGGTGCTGGCGTTTCCCGGGCCGGAGGCGCTGGCGGAACGGATGCGGGACAACGGGTTTTCCGATGTGACCTGGACGCTGCTCTTCGGCGGCATCTGCGCGATTCACGTCGGCGTGCGAGCCGAGGGGGTGCATTGACCACCGCCGGAGACTTCCAGGTCATCGAGGGCGAGTCGCTGCTCGTCCGCTACATGAACTTCGTGAAGGCGGCGCACACGTTGTTCGCGCTGCCCTTCGCGCTGCTCGGCGTGGTAGCCGCGTCATTCGTGGCGGACGTGACCTGGCGGCTCCTCTTGCTGGTCACGGTCTGCTTTGCGGCGGCGCGTTGGGTGGCGATGGGTTTCAACCGCATCGTCGACCGTCATTTCGACGCCGCCAATCCCCGCAACCGGAATCGTGAACTGCCCCGCGGCCGGCTCACGCTCACCCAGGCCTGGACGTCCGTCGTCATCGCCGCCGCGATGTTTCTCGCCGCCTCGTGGCAGATCAACCCGCTGACCCGGCTGCTGAGTCCGGTGGCGCTGGCGTGGGTGACGCTCTACAGCTTCACGAAGCGCTTCACCGACTGGCCGCACCTCTGGCTCGGCATGGGCCTCGCCATCGCGCCGGTGGGCGGTTACCTGGCCGTCACCGGGCACTGGAGCGACCCCTGGTGGGTGCTGGTGGCCGTCACGGTGGCGGTGGCTACGTGGGTGGCCGGCTTCGACATCTTCTACGCCCTGCCCGATGAACAGTTCGACCGCTCGCTCGGGCTCCGGAGCGCGGTCGTGCGGCTGGGTGTACCCCGCGCGATTCTCTTCGCCAAGCTGCTGCACGGCATCACCGTGCCCGCGCTCGCGCTGTTCGGCTGGGGGGCGGGCTTCGGCGCGTGGTATTTTGCGGGGGTGGGCCTGGCGGCGGTGATCCTCATCCATGAGCACCGGCTGGTCAAGCCCCACGACCTGAGCCGGCTCGACGCGGCGTTCTTCAGCATGAACGCAGTGATGTCGACGACGGTGTTCGCCTTCGCGCTGATCGACCGCCTCCTGTGAAGAAGAGACCGACGAAGGCCGGCAAGCCACGGATCCCCGCGCCGCGCTCTCCGGCGCCGGCGCCTCCGATCAAGCATCCCGTCCGCTCTCCCACGCCCAACCGGCGAGGCCGCTGATGGCCGTCCAGCTTCCGATCGTGCTGGCGATCACGGGTGCCTCAGGGGCGCCGTACGCCGTGCGGCTGCTTGACGTGCTTGCCCGCCATCGCGTGCCGCTCTGGCTCATCCCCTCGAGCCATGGCTGGCGGTTGCTCGAGGAGGAGTGCGGGATCGCCACCGAAGACCAGCTCAGAGCGGCCACGGGCGGTGACTGGTCGACCGTGACCGTGTACCCCGATGCCGATCGCGGCGCGCTCCCGGCCTCCGGTTCGCAGCGTACGGCCGGCATGGTGGTGTGCCCCTGCTCGATGGGCACCGTCGCGGCGATCGCGCATGGCACGAGCCGATCGCTGGTCGAGCGCGCGGCGGACGTGACCCTCAAGGAGCGGCGCAAGCTCGTCCTGGTGCCACGGGAGACGCCGCTCTCGCTCGTGCACCTGAGGAACCTCACCGCGGTCGCCGAGGCGGGGGCGGTCGTGATCCCCGCGGCACCGGGCTTCTATCATCGTCCCGCGCGCATCGAGGATCTGGTGGACTTCGTCGTCCAACGGGTGCTGGACCAGCTGGGGCTCGACATCGAGATCGCGAAGCGGTGGGGGCAATGACGGCATGCGCCTCGGCGTCATCTCCGACACCCACGGCCTCCTGCGCCCCGAAGTTTTCGACGTCTTCTCCCGGGTGGATCACATCCTCCACGCGGGCGACGTCGGGCCCCTCGACCTGCTGACCGATCTGGAGGCGCTGGCGCCGGTCACGGCGGTCTACGGGAACACCGATGGATTCGAGGTACGGGCCAGGCTTCCCCAGGTGGCCCAGGTAGCGCTGGATGGCTTCCGCATCGTCGTCACCCACGGCGACCAGTTCGGCAGGCCCACGCCGGAGTTGCTCAACCAGGCCTTCCCCGAGGCGGAGATCCTCATCTTCGGCCACACGCACCGGCCGCTGCTCACGCTGGTGGACGTCGTGGTGACGGCGATGAATCCCGGCGCCGCCGGCCCGCGCCGGTTCGACCTTCCGGCGTCGGTCGGGATCCTCGAGCTCGAGCCCGGCATTCCCCCGCGCGGGCGACTGGTGCCGCTCACGTCATTCGACGAATGATTCGCATCCTGGTGCTCTCGGCTTGCGTCTTCGCCTCGTCGATCCCGGCGCAACAGGTCCCCGCGCGACGGCTCGCCGACACCCTGGTCGTCCGGAGGGCCGAGCGGATCCCCGTGTTCGATGGCCGCGCCAGCCGGGAGGAATACGGCGACCCCGCGGCGACGATCGTGACTCGAGCGGGCACCGTGACGATCTGGGCCCGCCGCGTGGATGGCGTGGTCTATCTCGCGGCGCTGCTGCCGGACTCGACGTTCTACTGGGGTGACGACTTCGTCATCAGCCTGGACCCGGTGGGCGACGGTACGCCCGCGCCCGGCCACGACGATGTGCAGTGGTACTTCCGCCGCACCCTCGATTCGAGCGTGGTCTTCTCGGGCCGCCACGGGCGGTGGATGCCGCCGGGCGATGACCCCAACTGGCGCCTGGGGGTGCGCCGCTCGCTGGAGCAGGGATGGGAGGTGCGCTCGACGAGCTGGGCGAGCGGCTGGTCGGTGGAACTCCGCCTGGATCTGGCCTGGCTCGCCGGCGACGGCACGGGCCGGCCCGCCATCGCGTTCCGCACCTACAACGATGCGCCCGGCGGCTGGTGGACCTGGCCCGTCGCGGCCGATCTCAGGCAGCCGACCGAGCTGGAGCGGCGGCCCGACCGCTGGGCGCTGGTCGAGGCCGATCGCCCGTAACCGCCGTCAGGCCCACTCGGCCAACGGCGCGGTGCGTCTCAGCGCCTCGGGGTGATTGCGAAACCAGGACATGACGAGCAGCACCTCGTCGATCGCGTCGATCGGCAGCGTGCCGTCGCCGGGTTCCTCGCGTGCGAGTTCCGCCGCCACCACCGCGCGGAAGGCCTCGCGCTCGATCGGGGTCTCGGGCCAGGGGTAGGCCGCGCGCACCACGCCGCGGCGCACGACGTAGGCGCGGTCGTCCCCGAAGATGCCCGGGTCGCGGTAGACGAAGCTCAGCAGGTCGATCGCCACACGCGCGCGGGCGGTCGCGGCCAGCATCCACTCCAGGGCCTCGAACTTTTCCCGCCAGCGCGCGGCGAGCTCGAACTCCGCGCGCCCTGCTGCCTGCTGCATCTCGGCCACCACGCGGTCGATGGGCTGGATGGTGCGACCTTCGAAGAAGGCCGCCGCCGTTTCCACTCGTCGCCGGTAGTCCCATTCGGCCACGAAGCCGGCGCAGGGCCCGCTGCAGAACCCGAAGGCGTGCCGGGGACACGCCGCATGCCGCGGCTCGGCGAAGAGATCGCATTGATCGGCGAAGACCATCGGCATCCGGGGCGCGCAGTCCCGGAG
>JBMOPM010000034.1:0-16428 GCA_049323575.1 Gemmatimonadota bacterium
TGGTGGCGACCCGGCGGGGCGAGCGGCTGGAGCTGCGCCTGCCGGACGGCTCCCTGGTCCACCTCGCGCCGCAATCCACGCTCCGGGTGCCGGTGGCCTACGGCGCGGGGGAGCGGCGCGTGTCGCTCGAGGGAGCGGCCGTATTCACGGTCACCCATGACACCACTCGTCCGTTCGCGGTGCACACCGCGCGCGCCGTCGCCCGGGATGTGGGCACCCGGTTCCTGGTGCGGGCCTATGCGGGCGACGCCGCGACGGACGTGGTGGTCGCGGAGGGCGCGGTCGCCGTGGGGCTGCCGGCGCGCCGCGCCGCGGGTGACGCCGCCCGGCCGTCTGCACGTCCGCGGCCCGATGCCGTGGTCGTGGCGGCCGGTGCCCGCGCGCGGGTGACGCGGCAGGAGCACGTGGTCGTCACGCCGCGCGTCGCGCTCGACGAGTACTTCGCGTGGACCGATGGCCGCCTCGTCTTCCGCGACGTGCCGCTCGCGGAGGTCGCGGCCCAGTTGTCCCGCTGGTACGACGTCGACGTGCGGCTCGGCGCCGAGTCGCTGGGGCGGCTGCGGCTCACCGCCTCGGCCACCGAGCGCGAAGCCCCGGAAGACGTGCTGCGGCTCATCGCGGCCTCGCTCGACCTCGACCTGCAGATCAGCCATGCCGGCCAGACGTACACGCTGCGCGCCAGGTGACGGCGCGAGGCGTACCGCACGTGATGACTCCCCCTGCCCGTTCGCCGCTCACGCCCTGATGGAGGACCGCCCCATGCTTCGTCGAGTGTCCGCGACCGTGTTCCCGTGCTGTCTCCTGGTCGTTGTGCTGTCCGTCGTCGGGCTGGTGGGGGCGGCGGCCGCGCAGGAGGTGGCGCTGGGCGCACGCGGCCCCCGGTTTCTCTACCTCGCGTCCGACGGCGCGGCCCCGGTGGAGATCGACGCGACCAGCGACCAGTTGCTCCGGCGCGAGGTGTCGCTCGCCCTCGACGCGCCCACGGTGGGCCGGCTCCTCGCCGCGATCGAGCGCCAGACCGGGCTCCGGTTCTTCTACGGCCGCGACGTGCTGGACCCCGACCAGCCGGTCACGCTGCGGGCCGAGAGCATCACGGTGGGCGCGGCGCTGCTGGGCATCCTGCTGGACGCGAACGTGGATGTGATGCTGTCGAAGGGGCGCCGGGTGGCGCTGGTGCGGCGGGTGGTGGCCACGGGGGCCGCGGTGGATACGACGGGCGGGATCGTAGGGACGGTCACCGACTCGGCGAACAACCGGCCACTGGCCGACGTGACGGTGCTGGTGGAGGGCACCCCGCTCCGCGCCACCACGGGCGGTGACGGCAGGTATCGCCTCCAGAACGTGCCCGCGGGCCGGCGGACGGTGCTGGTGCGCCGTGTGGGCCATGCGCCGCGCCGGGCCGAGGTGACCGTGGTGGCGGGGCAGGAGCTGACACTGGACGTGGCGCTGGCCGCCCGGGTGACGGTGCTGGACGAGATCGTGACGGTGACGCCGGGGGGGATGCAATCGCAGGTCAAGGGGCTCCCAACGCCGATCAGTGTCATCACAGCCATCGATATTGAGCGGCAGCGGCCGAATACCACCCCAGAGGCAGTTCGGCGAGCCGTGCCCACCGCGGTTGCCTGGAATCATCCGGCCGGCCCGTTTCTGACAGCCTTGTCGGTTCGAGGCGCAAGCACGCTCGCCCCGGGGCAGGGACAGATGAAAGTCTTTGTCGACGGTATCGAAGCGGCCAACACATCGTTTTCCGCCGTTGATCCGTCTGCCATTGTGCGCATCGAAGTCATCCGAGGCCCTCAGGCGGCTGCGATCTACGGTTCGGACGCGATGGGGGGTGTCATCCAGATCTTCACCAAGCGTGGAGATCCAACTCTGACTCGGCCCCAGGTCAGTGCCCAGGCATCTATCGCCCGTCTTGAGACACCATATCGAGGGTATCGAGGTGTACCGCGTGGAGAGTATCAGGTGGCGATACGGGGGGGCGGATCGGGCATGGGCTATCATTTGGGGGCGGGCTACTCGCACACTGCCGATTACATCCCGGGTGGCGAGCTATCTGCCCAGTCCCACCCGAGGGTTCATGGCGGCGTCTATTTCGAGCGGGGTATTCTGAGCCTCGATGTGACCGGTCGTTATGACACGCACAACGCTCCCAGCGTCATCGGCAACCCGGAGGTGTTCGAGACAGGCTATCTGCCATTGTCGAAGCCCAATTACCGGCCAACGCAAACGCAGAACCAGAGCGTTGGGATCCGTCTCAGCATTACTCCTTGGAGTTGGTGGCGAAGCACACTCACGGCAGGTGTTGATCGCGCAAACAACGACGTAACACAAACGCGGCCGCGACTGACAACGCCTGCCGACACTCTGCTGGCAATCCAACTCACGGCGTGGACGAAGACGTCGATCGCCGTGAATACCTCCCTCCAGGGCACGATTGCATCGATGGTTTCCGGGTCGCTGACACTCGGCTTCGATCACTGGAGCAATCCGAACACTCAATGGGCTTCGCTTGGTGCGCGAACGATTACGGGAACGATTCAAACGAGCCCAGGCCAACCGCTGGTCGCGAGCCGTACCATTACCACGAATTCTGGTTACTTCGCTCAGGCTCAGCTTGGCCTTCGCGATGCACTCTTCTTGACCGCCGCCCTTCGTGCCGAAACGAACACCAACTACGGCGATAGTCTGGGAACGCCCTTGTCCCCACGCGTTGGGCTCGCGTACACGCTCCCCTTGTCCACGGTGGATGTGAAGCTTCGAGGGTCTTGGGGCCGTGCGATCAGGCCTCCTGCCCCCGGGCGAAAGCAAGGCGGAATTGGCCCAACGTCGGTTCAACTCGCGAACAACGAACTGGGCCCCGAGCGACAGGAGGGGTGGGATGCGGGGGTCGACTTGGTGTTTGGCTCGCGGGGCTCCCTGAGCGTGACCCTGTACGATCAGGCCGCCGAAGGGCTGATTCAGTCCGTGCAGCTTCGAGCGACGCCAGTAAGGACCGTGCAGTTCCAGAACGTCGGCCGGGTCAAGAACACCGGAGTTGAGGTTGAGGGTACACTCGCGGTCGGTGCGGTAGAGCTCAAGGCTCAGTACGGGTTTGCCCGTGCGCGAGTCGACCAACTTGCTCCCAACTACACTGGTGACCTGCGGGTGGGCGATCAGAGCCTGCTCACACCAAAGCACACGGCTGGAGGGTCCATCGCGGCCCGGCCGTTCCCGCTGACCACCGTCTCGGCCGGGCTGACATACGTTGGCAGCTGGAACTATTACGACAACATTGCTCAATACCGCTGCCTGGGCCGCACCGGGCCGTGTCGGGCCTCACGGCGCGACTATATCACCGCCTACCCGAGCTTCGTGAAGGTCAATGCCTCAGTTTCACAGCAGCTGACCCGGTTGATCGCTGCATTCATCACGGTCGACAATCTGACCAACAACCAATCTTTCGAGGCATACAACGACAACGCCGTGATTGGTCGGGTTAGCACAGTCGGCGTCCGGTTCGAGTACTGATCCCATGGCGAACGGGCCTGAACAGGGTTCGTCGGCGTCCGCAGATCTCGGGCGCGCTGTGTCCCGGTCATATGGTAGTGCTGGCAGGCGGATGCTGCAGGCAATGGCGCCAGTAGTGCTAGCGGCTTCGGCGGGAGCCCAGCAAAGACCAACCCCGTGGCCGATCAATGCAATGGTGTTGGCGCCGACGCTGGCAATCGGGAGCGATCCGATGGTGGCTCCTGACGGCAACGCAGTTGTGTATGCGGTCATCGATAATCACCGTAGGCCAGCAGCAGGGGCAGCGAGCGTTCAGGAGACGGATGTTCCATCCTGGGCCTTGGGTAGCGATATCTGGATTTCCCCAGTGATCGGATCCGGGGCGCGTAACATTACCCGAGGCGTTGGCAGTAATTGGGGGCCGCGGTGGTCGCCGGATGGCCGTCGAATCGTTTTCCTCTCGGACAGGGGGCATACGGGTACAGCTCGTGGGGTTCGTCTGTGGGTTTGGGAGCGAAGCAGCGACGAGCTCCGTCAAGTCGCCGACCTGCCCATCATTCCCCTGCAAGGCCGACTCGGCCGTCTTGAATGGACGTCTGACAGTCGCGCCGTGATTGTAAAGACCTATTCCGACGACGTGGTGTCCCCGCCCAGGCCGGATGCGGAGGACACCAGCATCACGGGGCGCTCCATTCGGCCGGACACCGGGAGCAGGGCCGTCGTGTTCAGCTTCGATCCCGAGGAGGCTGCAGGTCTGCCCCATACCAATCAAGTCAACTTGCACGAGTTGCTGGGCGACCTCGCTGCAGTCGACATCGAGACGGGAGCCGTCGAGAGACTCGTGAGGAGGGTACAGCTATGCAGCTACGCCCTCTCTCCGGACGGTCGCAAACTGGTCTGGGCGGAGGCGAGTGGGTATGACAATGTCAGTACATATCAGATACTAGCGGATCTGGTCGTATATGACATGGATACGCGGATGTCGCGGCGGATCGTTACACGCGCTCGCCTCGCGCCCCATCCTTTCGGGATGTTGTACACCTGGTCACCAACCAGCGCGGCGATCGCGTTCCGGACGAATGGTCCGGTCGGAACAAGAGACGAAGTCTATGTGGTCAGCGTGGATAACGGCGAAGTCCGCCGCATAGCACACGGTCCGGGGCTCGAGTCCATGCTCCGGCAAACACCGCCATTGTGGGATGACGCGGGGCGCAATGTGTTCTTCGTGCGTGGGGGGGCCCTTTGGCGGGCTGCTGCCCACGATTCTGGGGCCGCGTCGTTCGTCGGCGTGCCCGGCCGAAGCATTCAAGCTATCGAGCATGGGGTAGGGCGGCTCTGGTCACCTGATGGCGGGCGCTACACTGTGGTGATGACTCAGGATGACCGGACAAAGCGCGTCGGCTTCGCGTGGATCGATCCCGGCTCCGGTGTGGTAGCGCAGCTCATTGAGGAAGACAAATGGTATGACCCCGCGATTCCGCCAGCCGTCACTCCGGACGGGAAGGCGGTCGTCTATTCCGCGGAGGACGGATCCCATCCCCCGAACCTTTGGTTGCTTGAGGCTCAGGGGCGGCCGAAAACGCGGCCTCTTACCGACGTGGCCTCCGACATCGCCGGTCTTCACGGCGGCGTGGCGAAGATCATCCATTGGAGGAGCCTTGACGGCGACACTCTCTTTGGAGCTTTGATCTATCCAGTTGAATACGAAGCGGGCAGGCGATACCCACTGATCGTCAAGATCTATGGCGGGCGTGATGTGTCAAGCGACGTGAATCGATTCGGCTTTGCAAGTGCTCCCGTCGATAACCTTCAGTTGTTCGCCAGCCGTGGATATGCAGTGCTATTAGCTGACTCCCGGCTTCGGCTCGGTAGTCCGATGTTGGATTTGCTCAAGACTGTCGTGCCGGGTGTTGATCGTGTCATCGAGCTGGGTATCGCCGATGCCAGTCGCATCGGCGTTATGGGACACAGCTACGGGGGATACAGTACGCTCGGACTGCTCGTAGGCACGCGCCGGTTCAAGGCTGGCGTGGTGAGCGCAGGATTTGGCGATCTGTTTGCCTTCTACGGTAAGCTGACGCCTGATGGAGCGAACTCTGCCATTCCATGGGCAGAAGCGGGACAAGGTCGAATGGGGGCAACGCCGTGGGAGGCACCGGAGCGGTACTTGGAGAATTCTCCATTCTTCTTTCTGGACAGGGTGCAGGCCCCGTTGCTGATCGGTCACGGCGGTGCGGATCGGGCGGTCCCACCACATTTGGCAGATCAGGTGTTTGTCGGGCTGCGGAGACTCGGGAAGCGGGTTGAGTATGTGCGCTATGAGGGGGAGACACATTGGCAGGGCGAATGGAGCCACCGCAATCAGATTGATTGGTTGACGCGGACGATTGGCTGGTTTGATCGCTATCTGAAGACCGACACGATCGTGCCATCGCTCGGAGAAGGCGTGGTGCGCCGGGGCGCGTTGGTCAATCCTTAGGAACCGGGAGTGGTGGCATTGATGAAGTCATTCCGATCGTCCGGCTGCAGCCCAGGGAGGGATGGACGGCGATCCATCGCTCTGGGTTGCCTGTGGCGGTAGCGATGCAAGCTGATCGGGCCGCGCGGGGGTAGGCGCTTCAGCTGCAGTGTACCATTCGATTACAGGTTGAAGCCAACGCCGCCGGAGTTGTCCAGCTTGCCGAGGAACTCCGGCGTGATGTCGACGTCGGTCTTCGTCTCACGGACGATGCTGCCGTTGAGAACCACGGCTGGGGTGAGGTAGGTCTTCTTCATACGATCCTCCTTGAGTGCCCTGAGGCAAGGTGAAACTGACTGTTTGTGATGCTCTTGTGGTGATCCCGCGCGGCCACCGACCAGCCCGCATTTGAAGCCATGCTTCAACACCAAGTACACCCTGCAAGGCCGCCTGCGGATCCCCCTTTCGTTTCGGACATGTCGGGGCGGAATTGAAGGCGGTGCGAAGTTCGACCGGACGAACAAGGCCGAGATCAGCCAGAATGGAATGCCGGATCAGAGGCTCAAGCAGGGAGCGCTGTGCAGCCAATGACCAGGCGTAACGTTCGACCGTGGTGCCCTTGCCAACGCGCAATCGCACGGCATCAGGCACGAGGCCACGCATGGCCTCCCGGAGCACCCACTTCCGTGCGTGCGGCTGAACGCACAGCTCAGGCGGAAGTCGAAGGGCAAACTCGACGAACGGACGGTAAAGAAACGGATGACGAACCTCGAGTTCATCCTCCAGGGAGACATACCCAGCTACTCTACTGACGGTCTGCAGCCCAGCGGCCACGGCATCCCGATACTTGTGGCCAACGCGTCCCGCGTAGAGCGCCATCTCATAGGCTCGGTCCGCGAAGCCGTACTGGCTCACGACCCTTGGATGAATCCACCGCGGCACACGGGTGAGTTCCGGGCCCAGCCAGGACCGCGTGAACCGTGGCAGGAGCGGCGTAATCGCGTTGCGATAGGCAAGCTCCCAGAACGAGACGTGTCCGATTGCCGCGCGTCGGACCATCTCGTTAATGGCGGAACGCATCCGCCCATCAACGATCCAGTCAGCAAAGAAGAACATGTTGCCTCTGAGGAGTTCGTCGCTCGCCTGTCCGGTCAGCACAACCCGGCCACCGGCTCGTCGGACGATCTCAGAGAGGCGGCACTCCCGGGGATAGAACAGAAAGTCTGGTCGCGGTTGATCGACGTCAGGGAGAGGATACCGATCGTCATACCAGAGCGGGGGGTCGACAATGACCTCATTTCTCACTCCCCACCGCCTGACTATGACGTTCGAGTACTCGCGCTCGTCGGCGCCAGTGCCTTCACGATCGACATAGGTCACGGTGCCGGCGAGGCCATGACTGACCGCACCCGCTTCAAACAGCGACTGTGCGATGCTCACTACGGACGACGAATCCAGCCCCCCTGAGAGCTGTGCCCAAACGCCACTGGAGTGTTGGAGGTGTAGGCGCACGGAGTAAATGAGAAGGCGCCGAAGGGTGTCAACGGCCGCCCGAACGTCCATCGCCTCGTTTGATTCCGATGCGAAGCTGTAAGGCGACCAGTACTCACGCACGGTGAGCCGCCCACGGTCCAGCAGGAGGACGTGCCCGGCGGGCACGGCACCGACGCCCTTGTACGCTGTGAGACTTGGTGATTGGGCACAGCCCATCACCCACTCGGCGAGGCACTGGAGATCGTATTCTTCGTTGCAGGCTAGCCAACCAGCGCGTGTGGCCAGCAGGATGAGGCCACCATGCTCCGCAAAGTAGAGTTTCTTGACCGCAAAGGCATCAACAGCGCCAATGACGGAGCCGGTGGCCGGATACCACAGGACGAAGGCGAAGTCACCAAGGAGGTGGGCGATCTGGTCGACCCCATGGCGCACTACAAGCCTGCGCACCATCTCGAGGTCGCTTGAGCTGCTGGCGTCGGGGATCGTCGGAACCGCTAAATGCGACCGGTTGTCGAGGCGCACTGAGCCGATGGCGATGCACTCGGCATCCCCAGTCAACAACGGCTCGCCCGGTTGGTCCTCCTCGGGCAGCAGAACGGCCCCCTGCCGAAAGTGTTGCCACCTGCACTGGAGGCCACGTCTGCGCGCCAGGAGGCCATAGCGGTTGCGCAAGGCGTCCGAGATGCCGAGCGCCGCTGGATCAAGGATGCAGACGAACCACCTCATGGCAGCTGTTCCTCGACCTTGGTATAGCGGTTGACATGTTCGGGCACGTCGGTCAGGACCTCGCCCCGATAGGTGATCCACGCATGCGCTTCGAACGGATATGGCTGCACCCCCTGGTGATACTTGACTGCGACGCCTTGCCGGCGCAGGAGGAGATACAGCGCCAGCGACTGCTCCAGACACAGCGCCCGCCCGGGATACACCGCGCCGGTCACTGCGACCCGCCACTCCACTGCCCGCACCGCCTCGAATTTCGCCGCGGTCGATACCCGAATCCCCTCCACCTGCCGGCGTACCCACCGGAGCGTCCGGTCGTAGCCCGTCAGGCGCAACCGCAGCTTGATCCCGGTGATGAGCCACGCGCAGCGGAGATACGACGAGCGGCTGACGCGGACGGCAACCGTTTCGTCGGTGGCGCTTTCGTCCGGGTGTGAGATCGGTGAGTGCCCGGGCTGGGCCACGCCGGGCTCGATGAGCCCGTCCTCGAGAAACCGCCTCACCTGTGCCGTCACGTCCGCCGCGATCCGCTCCCGCGGTGCGTCGTACTCCTCGCTCAGCCGATCGATGATCCCGGATGGTGAGACGCCCTCGGCGAGCCGTTCCCAGATCTCGGCGGCCACCTCGTTCAGAGTGAGGTAGCGCCCGGTCCTGCGGTCCAGCAGGACAACGCTCTCCCGCACACGGGTGCCCAGCACCGTGCTCCGGGGCCGGAACGGCCCGTCCGGCGGCGCCGGCGCGCTTCTGCTGTCCGGCAGCGCGCGGAACGCCGCGGGAGTGGCGCGGAACCAGAGCGCGAACGGCGTGCGGGGCGCGGTGGCGTGGAGCAGGCCCACCGCCTGGCCCAGGTCGGTCTCGGGCCCGGCGTCGAGGGCGCAGAGGATCACATCGGCGGGAGTGCGCTCGAGCGCCCGCCTGACCGCAAGCACATCGGGACAGCAGCGGAGCTCCGCGCCGCGGCACAGGCGGGTGAGCGTGAGGAACGCGTCGTCGGCGGGGTCGAGCAACGCGACGATCGTCGGCATGCCGTCCATACCTCCGGCGGACGTTGCCTGACACAGGGCACAACCGGATTGTCCCGATCCCTCCCGCCGGCGGACGTGGCACCGCCGGCACGGCGGGAACGGTGGGTGCGGAAGGGCTCCGTGACGATACGACGCGGCGGAGGCGCGCTCAATTGGATGGATCGGCGAGTTCTTCGGGAATTCGGCAATAATCGGAGGAAACGGGACGCTGCGGGGAGAGGCCGGTCCGCTCCTCAGCCGCTCGAGAGGTGATCCCCGGTCTGCCAGCGGAAGGTTTCGGCAGCCTGATCGAGCAGGGCGTAGAATGACCCCGGCGCACGGTAGTCGCGCACCGATCCGCCGGCGTAGTCACGCACGAGATCACCCACCGTGCCCGGCAGAGCGAAGCCCATCGCACTCGCGACCTGCTGTGCTGTCCAGCCCCGCTCGAGCCACCACACGGCGTGCAACGCGGCGAGACGACCGAGCACCGGCTTGGGAGAGCCGAGGCGGGCGCCGCTGATGTGTCCGTAGAGCGTCTTGGCGGGCACGCGGAGCCAGGCAGCGGCCGTGCCGACGTCGAGCTTGGGCAGGGCCTTGAGCGCGCCCAGCGCCACCAGCGGCCGGGCCAGCGGCGCCACGAGTGGCACCAGGCGGTGCGCGAGCACGCCCGCGGCGCTGGGGATGTACGTCGGCTGCAGGGCGATCCGGAGCACGTGCGCGAGATCACCGGCTTCATCCGCCGCGAATTCCAGCCCGAGATGGGGCTGATCGCTGACGAGATGCTGCACCTCGTCCAGCGCGTCGCCGGACGGTGGGCCGACCAGTACGAAGGGCAGCCGCGGCAGCCGCTCCCGCAGCAGAATGAGCGCCGGCATCACGGCGGTGCCGTTGCGGTCGCGGGCGGCCGTCACCACCGCGCGGAGCGGGGGTCGGCGCTCGGCCAGCTCGGCGAGGCCCGACATGGTCTCACAGACGTGCGGCGCGGCGAGCCCCTGCAGCTCGCGCTCCACCGCGGCCCGCGCGTCGTGGCCGGGGATCAACAGCGCAATGCGGTTCGGCATGCTTTCATGCCCGGGGTCGGGAGTCCGCCTTGCCGGGGCCTCGGGGCCCGGCGACGCACAGGGCCGGCCTGTCTCGTTTGCTGGGTGTGTCGGGATTGCTATCAGCGAGAGCGGCAGGAGTCAACAGACTAAACGAGACGACAGGCCATCCACGCCCGGGCCGCCGGACCGCGGGGGCAGGGGCCCCCTGCGTTCACTTGGCGAGCAACATCCCCGGCGGCGCCATCGCCGCTACATGATCGCACAGCACCTTGAGCGCGACGGTGAGCGGCACGGCCAGCACCGCGCCGGGCAGTCCCAGGGGGAACCACCAGAACAACGTGGAGACGAAGAGCGCGGGGGCGTTGAGTGCGAGCCGGCGCTCGAGCACCAGCGGCGTCACCAGGTTGGACTCGAGCAGGTTGATGGCGAGGAAACAGCCGGGCAAGGCGAGCATGCGGCCCGGCGTGCCGAGCTGGACCACGCTCGCGAGCGTGAGGATGCCGAGGGAAACAGGGCGCCACGGGATGGGGCCCCACGTTGCGTCCGACCGTGCGGAAGATCGAGAGCGCCTTGCGGCGCAACGTTGAGAATGACGGCGACGAGGACGGGGACGACGAACGACCGGGCGAAGGACAGGGTGTAGAGGATCGCGAGGATCAGCCGGCCGACGGCCGCGATGGTGAGGAGGCGGGCCGGGGCCCTCGACCGGTGCCGAGGGAAACGATATCGGCTCAGCCTCGCATCGTGGTTCCCGCGTCAGCCGGGGGCGCCCGCAGGGGACGGTGATCGGCCCATTGCCTGAGTTGCACATCGCGGCTGGTCGCCACCGCATAGCGGAGCCCGTCGTACCAGGGGCCCGGGTTGACGTAGTGCCGGCCCGGCCCGAACTCCGCTACGGCGCTGCGATGCGTGTGTCCCATGACCAGCAGCCCGAGCGACGGGTCCGCTCTCATGGTCTGCTCCGCCCATGCCTGCTGCCGCTCCGCCGCCTGGTCGAGGAGCGCGGGGTCGGCCGGTGTGACGGCTCCATCGGTGACGAGGTCCGCGATGCGGTAGCCCAGGTCCGGATGGATCCAGCGGAACAGCGTGATCGTGGCGGGATGGCGAAGCAGGTGATGGAGGAACTTCCCGCTCCAGTGGCGCTCGGTGATGCCATCGCCGTGGACCGCGAGGACCACGCGTCCGTCCACCTCGAAGCGAGCCTCGAGCGGCTCGAAGGTGATGCCGAGGTCGTCCCGCCAGAAGTCCTGGCCCCAGCGGTCGTGGTTGCCGCCTACCATGACGATGGGGAGCCGGCGCCGCAGCGCGCCCAGCGCCGCGGCAACGGCGACGCCCTGGCGGGGGACGACGCGGCGGTAGGAGAACCAGAAGTCGAAGAGGTCGCCGTTGATGAGGAGACAGTCCCCGAGATCCGGCACGGCCTCCAGGAAGGCGAGGAAGGCCTCCTCGACCGCGGCCGGGGCGGCGCCGAGGTGGGCGTCGGAGACGATGACCAGCTGGCCTGGCATGGAGGAATAATAGCCGCCACGCGCCCCTCCGCCGGTGGGCCCCCCGCCTTACGGGCCAACCGGCTGCCTGCCTATCTTCTGGCCGATGCCGAACCCGCCCGTCTCGCCGATCTCGGAGATCACGCTCCGCGTCAACTATTCCGAGACCGATCAGATGGGCGTCGTCTACCACGCGTGGTATCTCCCGTGGCTCGACCGCGCCCGCACCGAGCACCTCCGCCGCACCGGGCTCACCTACCGCGAGCTGGAGGCAGCGGGGATGTTCCTCGCGGTCTCCGATGTCCATGTCAGCTATCGCCAGCCGGCGCGGTATGACGATCTCATCCGCATCCGCTGCTGGGTGCGTGAGCTGGCGTCTCGTCGGGTGCGTTTCGGCTACGCCGTCGAGCACGCGGACGCCGGCCAGCTCCTGGCCACCGCCACGACGGATCTCGTGTGCCTCGACGGCCGCCGCGCCGTGAGCCGGCTGCCGGACGCCGTCCATCGGCGCCTCGTCGCCATCCCCGACCCGGTCCGGCTATGACCCCGAGCCATCTCCTTGCCCTCGTTGCCGGGGCGCTGGCACTCCTCGCGCCCGACGCCGCGGCACAGGCCAGGGCACGGGCATCCGGCCACACGGCCTCAGCGTCCACGGTCGATACGCTCGCCCGCCTGATGGCCATCGAGGACGCGCGCGACTTCCAGCCTGCACTCCTCGGGGCGGCGCTCCGGAGTCGCCGCGTGCTGGTTCGCCGCACCGCGGCGATGACCGCCGGACGCATCGGCGATCGTCGCGCCGCGCCGCTGCTCGTCAGGGCTCTCGCCGACGCGGACACGGGCGTGCAGGCCAATGCCCTGTTCGCGCTGGGCCTTCTTCGGGATACGTCTGCGATATCGGCGATCGCCGCCCGGGTGGCGCACGGGGGCGGGAAGAGCGCCATCGTGGAGGGCGTGACCGCGCTGGCCCGGATCGGCGGGAGCGAAGTGGCCCGGCTGTTCGGCGAGTTGCTCGAGGCCGAGCCATCGGCGCAGTGGGGGGAAATGCAGCGCGAGCTGGCCTTGCAGGCGTGGCGGCTCGGGGCCGAGGCGCCCGTCGGCGCATTGCGGCGGCTCGCCGCGAGCCCCGACGTCGAGTTCCGCTGGCGCGCGATCTACGCGCTGGCCCGGCTCCGCGCGGCTCCGGCGGGGCCGGAGTTTCTCCGCGCGGCAGACGATGCGGACATCAGGGTGAGGAGCTTTGCGGTTCGCGGCCTCTCCAAGGCCGTCAGCGACGCCGCGCAACTGCCGCGCGATGCGGTGCTCGCGGTGCTGCGCCGCCGCCTGGCGGATCCGGATGCCGGGGTGCGGATCACGGCGATGCAGGTGGCCGCGACCCATGGTGCCGGCGTGATGCCGGCCGATGCGGTGCTCCCGTTGCTCCGCGATCCGATGCCCAACGTGCGGGTGCAGGCGGCGGCGACCCTGGGCGCCATCGGCTCGCCGGAGGCGGCCGCCGCGCTGCGGGAGGTGCTGCGGCGCGGCGATCGCTTCGGCGTCGAGCGCGAGGCGCTGCTGGGCCTGGCCCGGAGCGACCGCGCCGGGTTCGCCGCGCACGAGGGCGCGTGGGCCTCGAGCGAGGACTGGCGCAGGCGTGCGGCCGTGGCGCAGGGCTGGATGATCGCGAAGCTGCCGGAGTTCGCGGCCCGGTTTCTCGACGACCCGGACGGGCGGGTGGTGGCCACGGCGCTCCAGGGGCTCGCGGAGCAGCAGCACGCCACCGATCCGATGCTCGTCGCGGGGGCCCGCCGCTTGCTCACCCACGCTGACGCCGTGGTCCGCGCCACCGCCGCGACGATCCTGGCCCGCGCCGCCGACACCGGCGACGTCGCGCCGCTCGGCGCGGCGTATCGGAGGGCGCTCGCGGATTCGTTCCCCGATGCGGCCCTCGCTGCACTCGAGGCGCTGAAGGCGATCGCCGCTGCGTCGGATTCCACGCGTGCGCTGGTGGAGCGGGAGTTCGCTGCGAACGCGTCGCGGCCCGAGGACTATCTGCTCCGGCGCTGGGCCAACGAGCAGTGGCCTGCGCTGGCTGCTCGATGGGGCCCGACGTGGCCCGCGGCCACCGGCCGTTCGTTGGAAGACTATCGCACGCTGGTCCGGCGGTACGTCGTCGGCCCGGCGGCCGCGCGGCGGCCTCGGGTCGTCATCGAGACCGAGGACGCCGGAACGGTCCGCGTGGAGCTGTTCGGCGACGAGGCGCCGCTCACGGTCGCTAACTTCCTCGGCCTCGTCGGACGTCACTTCTTCGACGGCAACCGGTGGCACCGGGTGGTCCCCAATTTCGTGGTCCAGGACGGCGATCCGCGCGGCGACGGCAACGGCGGACCCGGCGGTGCGATCCGGGACGAACTCAACCGCCGGCGATACGACACCGGCGTCCTCGGCATGGCGTTGTCAGGCCCGGATACCGGCGCGAGCCAGTGGTTCATCACGCTCAGCCCGCAACCGCATCTGGACGGGACCTACACCGTCTTCGGTCGCGTGCTTGGCGAACCGCTTGCGCTGTGGAGCATCACCCAAGGTGACCGGATCCGGACCATCCGGCGCCAGGAGTCATAACTACTTATGGCACAACGGTTTGTGGTTGACCGCAGGTGGCGCGGCGTCTATCTTGCCGCGATAGTGGCCGGTTGCGGAGGCGGCAGCGCCGGCGGGCCGGCGTGGTCGGGGCCGGTGGTGCCGCAGAGCGCCCAGCCGGTGTCGGCGGAGCAGGTGCAGGCCTGGGTCAAGATGTATCAGGTCGATGCGGCCAGGTTGATGCGATTCAAGTTTCTCTTCCGCGACTCGCGGTCGAGCGCCGGCGGCAAGGGCACGGCGCGGCTGGCCGCTCCCGATACGGTGCGCATCGATGTGGCGGGCCCGCTCGGGGCCGGGGCCGGTGGGGCGATGGTCGTGGACGACTCGGTGGTCTGGGCCGACCCACCGGATATCCTCAAGAAGTTCGTGCCGGACTATCCCTTGATGTGGGCGCTATTCGGCGTGGCGCGCCCGCCCGCGGAGGGCGCCGAACTGCGCGGGATGAGCGATGCGCGCATCACGGCCTGGCAGTACATCGCGGGAGAGGACACGGTGGAGTATGCCCGGGTCTCGGGTGACACGCCGCGGTTCCTCGCCGAGTCGCGACGGGGCGGCAACGTCCTGGGCCGGGCCGACGTCATCCTCGGCGCCGATGGCACCCCGGTTTCAGCGCGGCTCACCGTCCCCAGCGGTCCCGCGAGATTGGACATCACTTTTGTCGCCAGCCAGACGCGTGAACCGTTCGGCCCTGAGACCTGGACTCCTCGCAAGCCTTAGCGCCCTCGCGCTGGCGCTCTCGGGCTGCGTCTACGGATTCGCCGGGGGGGGCCTGCCCGGCGAGATCCGGACGGTGGCAGTGCTGCCGTTCGACAACCTGACCCCGGAGCCGCTGCTGACCCGGGAGATCCTCGGCGCGGTTCGCGACGCGATGGAGAACCAGCTCGGCCTGCGCCCCGCCGGCGAGCAGCAGGCGGACGCGATCGTGCGGGGCATCATCACCCGCTACGAACCCGACCTGCCCGTCGCCTTCACCTCGACCGCCGGCGGCGCCGGCCAGCCCCAGCGCGTGGATGTGACGCGCCGCCTGCTGCAGATCACGGTCACCGTCCAGATCCTCGATCAGAAAGCGGGCAAGACGCTCTGGGAGCGCTCGGGCCTCGTCGTGGAGGGCGACTACGCCACGGGCCGCGAGGCGGACGGGCGGAAGAAGGCACTCGATCGCCTGGTGGAGAACATCGTGCAGGGGGCCCAGTCCCAGTGGTAGCGCCGGCGTGGCGGCGGCGGGGCGGCAGCACCTTCGGGTGCCTGTTGTCGCTCGTGTTCTTCATCGGTGCGATCTACTACGGGATCGGCATCGGCGAGGTGTACTGGCGCTACTACCGCATCCGCGACGAGATCCGCTCCCAGGCGCGCCTCGCCCCGGGCCTCACCGACGATGTCATCCGCCGCCGCCTGGTGGCGCGGGCGGAGGAGCTCAACCTGCCGCGCGAGGCGCGACGGTTCCGTATCCGCCGCACCTCCGGCTCGATCTCCATCGAGACCCGGTACGAGGCGACCGTGAAGCTGCCGTTCACCGAGCGGACCATCACGTTCCATCCCAGCGCGGTCGAGCCGCTGTGAGGCACCCGGTGCCGCGGTGGCAGCGACCGGTGACGGGCGCCCGGTGACCAGCGCCTCCAAAGTCCGCTCGTTGTCCCAGGCCGTCGCGTGGCGCCGGGAGCAGCCGGGCGTCGTCGTCTTCACCAACGGCGTGTTCGACCTGCTGCACCCCGGCCACGTGGAGCTGCTCGAGGCCGCGCGCGCCCAGGGCGATGCGCTCGTCGTCGGCGTCAACACTGATGTTTCGGTCCGCCGCCTCGGCAAGGGCAGCGAGCGGCCCGTCGTGCCCCAGGCGGCGCGCGCGCGCGTGCTGGCCGGTCTCGCGGCAGTGGACTGCGTCGTCCTCTTCGACGAGGACACGCCGCTGGAGTTGATCACGCAGCTCCGGCCGGATGTGCTGGTAAAGGGCGCCGACTATGCCCGTGAGCGGATCGTCGGCGGCGATTTCGTGGAGTCGTACGGCGGCCGCGTGGTGCGGGTGCCGATCGTGAGCGGGTTTTCGACCACTGCCATCGTGGAGCGCTTGCGTGCCTCGTCCTGACGGCCGATCCAATGATCAGCTTCGTTCCCTA
>JBMOPM010000035.1:0-16319 GCA_049323575.1 Gemmatimonadota bacterium
ATGACGACTTTCTCTGAACCGCCCGCCGCGGCGGGTGTCAGCGTTGACCCGCCCGATTACGTTGCCCGCCGTCACCCGCGCCTGGTCCGGTGGGTGGAGGAGATCGCCGCCCACACCCGGCCCGCCGCCGTGCACTGGTGCGATGGTTCACAGGAGGAGTACGACCGCCTGTGTGACCTGATGGTCCGGAACGGCACCTTCCGCCGCCTCAATCCGGCCAAGCGGCCCAACAGCTACCTGGCGCTGTCGGACCCGGGCGACGTGGCGCGCGTGGAGGACCGGACGTTCATCTGCTCGAAGCGCCGGCAGGACGCCGGCCCCACCAACAACTGGGTGGACCCGCGCGAGATGCGGGCTACGCTCCGGCGGGTCTTCGCGGGCTGCATGCAGGGCCGCACGATGTACGTCGTGCCCTTCAGCATGGGCCCGCTGGGCTCGCCCATTTCGCAGATCGGGGTCGAGCTGACCGACTCGCCCTACGTCGTGGTCAGCATGCGGATCATGACGCGCATGGGCAAGGCGGTCTACGACGTCCTGGGCGAGAAGGACTGGGTGCCTTGCGTGCACTCGGTGGGCGCGCCGCTCGCGCCCGGCGAGCAGGACGTCCCGTGGCCGTGCAACAACGAGGAGAAGTACATCGTGCACTTCCCCGAGGACCGGGAGATCTGGTCCTACGGTTCGGGCTACGGCGGCAACGCGCTGCTGGGCAAGAAGTGCTTCGCGCTCCGCATCGCGAGCACCATGGCGCGCGACGAGGGGTGGATGGCCGAGCACATGCTCATCCTCGGCGTCGAGTCGCCCGATGGACAGAAGACCTACGTGGCGGCGGCATTTCCCAGCGCCTGCGGCAAGACCAACTTCGCGATGCTCATCCCGCCGCCCGCGTATCGCGGCTGGAAGGTGACCACCGTCGGCGATGACATCGCGTGGATCAAGCAGGGCGACGACGGCCGGCTCTACGCCATCAATCCCGAGGCCGGCTTCTTCGGCGTCGCGCCGGGCACCGGGCCGGACACCAACCCCAACGCGATCGCCACGCTCCGCGCCAACACCATCTTCACCAACGTGGCAATGACCCCCGACGGCGACGTCTGGTGGGAGGGGCTCACGAAGGAGCCGCCGCCGCGCCTCATCGACTGGCAGGGCCAGGAGTGGACGCCGGACTCGGGCCGCAAGGCGGCGCATCCCAATGCCCGGTTCACCGCCCCGGCCAGCCAGTGCCCGTCCATCGACCCGCGCTGGGAAGACCCGGCCGGCGTGCCGATCAGCGCGTTCATCTTTGGCGGCCGGCGCGCCACCACGGTGCCGCTCGTCTACCAGGCGGTCAACTGGAACTTCGGCGTCTACCTCGCCTCGACCATCGGGTCGGAGACCACGGCCGCGGCGACCGGGGCCGTGGGTCAGGTGCGGCGCGACCCGATGGCGATGCTGCCCTTCTGCGGCTATCACATGGGCGACTACTTCAACCACTGGCTCCAGATCGGCCGCAAGGTGGTGGAGCCGCCGCGCATCTTCTGCGTCAACTGGTTCCGCAAGGACGAGCAGGGCCGCTTCCTCTGGCCCGGCTACGGCGAGAACATGCGGGTGCTGGAGTGGATCGTGAACCGGGTGCGCGGCCGGGCCGGCGCCACGGAGTCGCCGCTCGGCTGGATGCCGCGCTACGACGACCTCTGCTGGGAAGGCCTCGACTTCCCGCTCGAGCGGTTCCTCGAGCTGCAGGCCGTGAACACGGAGCAATGGAAGCAGGAAGTGCTGTCGCACGGGGAGCTGTTCGAGCGGCTGTACGACCGGCTGCCCAAGGAATTCGTGCTGATGCGCGAACTGATCCTGTCCAGCCTCTGGCGGTCGCCGGAACACTGGACTCTCGCGCCCGAACGCGAAAGCGACTAGGCTACCGCAGGGTCCGGCCGGACGGCATGGCGAGGCTTCGGAGAACGACGATCTCCGGAGCCTCCTCGCCTGTCGACCGCGACCATCAACCCTCACCCCCTGAGTCCGTGCCCCGGCCAAGCGACTACGAGGTCGTCCGCGACCCGCTCTGGGACAACATCCGGCTCGATGCGGCCGCGCTGGCGGTGCTGGACACGCCGCCGGTTCAGCGGCTGCGCTACGTGCGGCAACTGGGCCATGCGTTCCTCGTGTATCCTGGCGCCACGCACACCCGCTTCGAGCACGCGCTGGGCGCCTATCACCTCGCCCGCCGGGCGCTCACCGAGCTGTCCGAGCGCGGCGAGCTGGCGGCCATCTCCGAGCGCGATCAGCTCGCCGTCCGCCTGGCGGCACTGCTGCACGACATCGGGCACTATCCGTATTCCCACGGGCTCGAGGAGGCCGGCTTCCCGCATCACGAACTGCTGGGGGTGGCCAAGCTCGAGGAGGGCGAGCTCGCCGACCTCCTCGCCGAGCTGGGTGATGCGGCCCTCGGGGCCGAGATCGCGCGGCTCATCACCGGCCGGAGTGCGAGCCCGCTGCAGGGGCTCGTCTCGGGGTCGCTGGACCTCGACAAGATCGACTACCTGAGCCGGGACGCCCGGATGTGCGGCGTGCCCTACGGCGCGGTGGACGTGGACCGGCTCCTGGCCTCGCTCGCCGTGGTGGAGACGGCACCGGGCCGCCTGGAGATCGGGGTGCAGGAAAAGGGGATCAGCGCGCTGGAATCGCTGCTGTTCGCCAAGTATCAGATGTACCGCAACGTGTACTGGCACCACGCCGTCCGCTCGGCCACCTGCATGTTCAAGCGCGCCGTCCGCTCCGCCGTGGCGAAGGGCGTGATCACCGTAGAGCAACTGGCGGACGCGACCGATGGCGGCCTCGTGGAACGCCTGCTCGCCGCCGAGCCGGACGGGCTGGCCGCGCGGGTGCGCCAGCGGCGGCTCCACAAGCGCGCCATGGATCTCCCCGCCAGCGATGTCCCGGCCGATGCCCAGCCCTGGCTGTGCGATGAGCCCGCGTTGCTGGAACAGGTGGAGGACGCGCTCGCGGCGGAGCTGGCGATGGCACCGGGCGAGCTGCTGCTCGACTATCCCGCCCGGGCCAACATGCTCTCGGTGGACCTGCCGCTCCGCACCCGCGACGGTCGCGTCGAGCGCCTCACCGACGAGGGCCGCGCCGGCCAGCTCGGCCTCCCGCGCGTGGCCGACGAGCTGTACCAGAGCGCGCGGCGCTTCCGGGTGTTCGTCGGCTGCACCCCGGCGAAGAAGCTGGACCGGATTCTCGATGTGATCACGCTGCCGGCTTCGGAGATCCGCCAGCGGCTGGCCTGGAAGGAGAAGCTGCTGGGGCGGTAGGCCCGGTTATCGCACGCTCGCCTGGTGGGACCCCGTGTGCGGCTCGGTGCCGTTCGGGTCGAGCGAATCGATGCGGATGACGATGGCGGTGATGTTGTCGAGGCCGCCGCGCCGGTTGGCCTCGGCAATCATCCGGTCCACCCAGGCCTGCGGCCCCCCCTGCGACTGGAGGATGCGCACGAGCTGCTCGTCCTCCAGCATGCCGGTCAGGCCGTCCGAGGCCAGGAGGAGCACGTCGCCCTGGCGCAGGCCGCCGAAGTAGAGGTCGGGCGCCACGTCGCCGCTCGCGCCCACGCAGCGGGTGATGACATTGCTGTAGGGGTGGACCCGCGCCTGCTCCGGGGTGAGGAGCCCGGCGTCCACCTGCTCCTGCACGTAGCTGTGGTCCTTGGTGAGCTGCAGGAGGTAGCCGTCGCGGAAGAGGTAGGCGCGGCTGTCGCCCACCTGGCCGATGAGGTAGCGGCGAGGAAGCAGCACCATCGCGGTGGCCGTGGTGCCCATGCCCCGCTTGTCGTGCTCGGTGAGCGTGCGCTCGAAGATCGCCTCGTTGGCCCGCCGGATGGAGCGGGTGAGCCGCTCGCCCGCCTCCTCGTCGGAGAGGCCCCGCAGCGAGCCCAGCTCCCGCGCGATCACCTTGACCGCCATCTCGCTCGCCACCTCGCCGGCGGCATGGCCCCCCATGCCGTCGGCCACCACGAACAGGCCGCGATCGGCGAGCATCAAGTAGTTGTCTTCGTTCCCGGCGCGGACGATGCCGGCATCGGTACGTGCGGCGCAGGAGAAGCGCACAGTCCTACCTGATCGCCATGATGAGGAAGCCGACGGCGAAGGCCGCGATGAGGATCAATGCCATCACGCCCCATTGTCGAAGAGTCCGTCGGTCTTCCGATCCCTCCGTGAGCACCACCAGCGGCGGCAGCACCGGAGCCGAGCGCCCCTCGGAAGCGGGTGGCGGCAGCAGCACCGTCGGTGCCGCAGCCTCGGCCGCCAGGCTATCCCAGGGATTGAACAACAGCTCGATCTGGCCGAGTCGCACGAGCGATCCCGGTGCGAGCGGTGCATCGCCCTGCACCCGCTGCCCGTCCACCCAGGTGCCCTCGGCGGAGCCCAGGTCGGCCAGGATCCACACGCCCTCGCGCACATGCACCGC
The DNA here is from genome assembly GCA_049323575.1 of Gemmatimonadota bacterium. Taxonomy (GTDB): domain Bacteria; phylum Gemmatimonadota; class Gemmatimonadetes; order Gemmatimonadales; family GWC2-71-9; genus JBMOPM01. The sequence continues at coordinate 4,438 of JBMOPM010000035.1, forward strand.
CGCGTGCGCGGCGCTCACGCCCGGCCCCGGCAGCAGCGCATCATTGAACCCCGCGGACCCGATCGTCGTGACCGCCGACCGCATGAAGATGCGCCGCCCCCGTTGTTCGCCCGTGCGAACGAGCAAGGTGGCGCTGGGCGGCTGGGAATGGGGGGGGACCCTGTTGGCGAGGTCCCGGGCGCCCCGGCCGCGGCCAGCGGCATAGCGCGTCCGGGCGCCGGACTCCGTGAGCGTCATGTAAGCAGTCTCGGCCTTCCCCAGGTGGCCACAAAACGTACCCGGCGGCTCGAGGGGGCGCAACGGGCGGGCGCCCGGGTCACGTGGCGCCGGTCACCGAGGATCGGGCCTCTGCCCCCGCGAGCTGGAGCTGATACAGCCGCCAGTACAACCCGCCCGCCGCCAGCAGCTCCCGGTGAGTCCCCCGCTCCCGCACCTCGCCGTGGTGCAGCACGATGATCTGGTCGGCATGGAGAATCGTGCTCAGCCGGTGCGCCACCACGAGGCTGGTCCGGCCGGCCACCAGCGCCTGCAGCGCGGCCTGGATCCGGGCCTCCGCCTCGGCGTCCACCGAGCTCGTGGCCTCGTCCAGCACGAGGATGCACGGGTCCAGCGCGAGGGCCCGCGCGAAGCTCAGGAGCTGCCGCTCCCCCACGCTCAGCGACCGGCCCCGCTCGCCCAGCACGTGGTGGTAGCCGGCGGGGAGGCGCTCGATGAACCGGTCGGCGCCGACGCGGACCGCCGCCGCCCGTGCCCGCTGCTCCGGAATCGGCGCGTCGAGCGTGAGGTTGCGCAGAATGTCTCCGGTGAACAGGAAGAGATCCTGCTGCACGAACCCGATGAGGCGCCGCAGCTCCTGGGTGGCAATGTCCCGGATGTCCACGCCGTCGACGGTGATCCGCCCGCGCTCGGCCTGGTAGAAGCGGAGCAGCAGGTTGATGATCGTGGTCTTCCCCGCCCCGGTGTGGCCCACCAGTGCCAGCGTCTGTCCCGGTGACGCGGTGAACGACACGTCCTTGAGCGCCCACGGCGCGTCCGCCGCGTAGCGGAACCATACGCCCTCGAACCGCACCTCGCCCCGGACGGGCTCCGGCAGCGGCTTCGGATGTCGCGGCTCCGGCACCGTCACCGGCGCGTCCAGCAGGCGGAACACCCGTTCGGACGACACCACCGCGCTCTGCAGCAGGTTGAACTTCTCCGACAGATCCTGCAGCGGCTGAAAGAATCGCCGCGTGAGCTGGATGAACGCGGCCAGCACGCCCACCGTGAGCGTCCCGCCGATCACGCGCAGTCCGCCGTACCAGAGCAGGAGCGCCACCGCTACCGAGGTGAGCAGTTCCACGATCGGGAAGAACAGGGCGTAGATCGTGATCGAGCGCAGATGCGCCTCGAGGTGCGCCCGGTTGATCACCTCGAAGCGCGAGGCTTCGGCTTCCTCGCGCACGAAGAGCTGCACGATCCGCATCCCGCTCAGCCGCTCCTGGAGGAATGCGTTCAGCGCGGCGACTCGCAGCCGGATCTCGGCAAAGGCCTCGCGCACGCTCCGGCGGAACACCGCGGCCACGAGCCACACCACCGGGATCACGCTGAACGCCGCGAGCGCCAGTCGCCAGTCGATCCACAGCATCATCGCCATGATCGCGATGAGCGTGAATACGTCACCGAAGACCGTGACGACGCCGGAGGAGAACAGCTCGTTCAGCGTCTCCACGTCGGACGTGACGCGCGTCATCAGCCGGCCCACGGGATGCCGGTCGAAATACGGGATGCTGAGGCGCTGGAGGTGGGCGAACAGCTGCCGGCGGAGATCGTACATCACCCGCTGGCCGATGCCCGTGGCCAGTACCGTCTGGCCGTATTCGCAGGCGAACTCGAGGAGCAGGGCGGCGACATGAATCGCGGTCAGCGTGCCGAGAAGCCCCGCATCCTTCCGCGGCACGGCGACGTCGATGGCCCGCTGCGTGAGCGCGGGCCCCACGAGGGCCAGGGCCGCGCCCAGCATGAGGAGCAGGACGGCGCCCGCCGCCTGCCACCGGTAGGGCGCGAGGTGGCCGAGCAGCCGGACCACCAGGCCCCGATCCAGCCTCCGGATGTCCGGCGCGGCGTCGGCCTCGACGGCGCCGCGACCCGCCGGCTGGGTCATGTGGGTTCCGGCATCGGTTCGGAGGCGGCCGAGCCCGATGCGTCGATCGCCTTGAGCCCCGCGCGCACCCACGACGAGAACACGCCGAAGCCGAAGGCCAGCGTGAAGTAGCTCAGGATGCACCGCCAGATGATGGTGTAGAGCGGCGTGAGCTCCCGGGGCACGTAGATCGACATCACGGCGGCGGAGATGACCTCGGCGATCCCGGACGCGCCGGGCGTCGGCGCGAAATAGAGCAGGAAGGTGATCAGCGTCTGCAGGAGCAGCACGTCCACGAAGTTCACGTGGATGTCCAGCGCGCGCAGCGTCACGTAGCCGGCCAGCAGTTTGTTGGCGTGCGAGGGGCCCGAGATGATCGTGGCGATGAAGAGGTTGAACCAGCCCTTCGGCGTGTTGAACGCCACCATGCTTTCGTGCGCCTGGTCGATCCCGGCGCGGAACGACTCGAGCTTCGACGCCAGCTTCGGCCGCCCCTGGCCCAGCCAGGTGGCGAGGCGGTGGACTCCGTTGGCGATGAGGCGCGGGAAGATCATCACGCCCAGCAGCAGCGCGGCCAGCCCCACGAAGATCCCCAGACTGCCGAGGAAGAGATCGTACAGCGAGAGCCCGAGGACCACCCCGTGCGCACCCAGCGAGCGGCCGGCGCCCAGCAGGATGGCGAGCGGGCCCGCCAGGGCGAAGAAGGCCACCGTGGCCACGAACGACATCAGGGTCGTCGTGATCGCCACGGGCACCGGTATCCCGTAGCGGCGCATGCTGTAGATGATCATCGGGCCGGCGCCGGAATTGACCGGCGTGATGTACGAGGCCCAGGCGCCCATCCCGCCCGCGAGGATCATCCCCTTGAGGGAGACCGGCCGATGGACCTGCCGCGCCAGCACCCACAGCCGGAGGCCGCCGCCGAACCAGTCCAGCGAGGCGAGCCCCACGCCCACCAGCAGCCAGCCCCAGTGGAGCCGGCCGATGGCGTCGAGGACGGCCCCGGTGTCGTTGCCGTAGATCAGGAGCCCCGCCATGCCAATGAGCGAGGCCAGCATGAACAGTTCGAAACCGCGGAGCAAGACCTTCGGCGTGAGCAGTCGGGCGGCCATGGGGCCGGAAAGATAGGCGGGGAGCCGGAACGGCGGTAAGCCGTCGGCAACGCACGACCCCTGACGTGTGCCTCCCGACCTCCGCCGTGGGCCCGGCGACCTGCCGCTATCTTTCACCCTGATGTCCGACCACCTCTCCGCCATCCGCATCGTCAACGCCCGCCAGAACAACCTCCGAGGCGTCACGGTCGACCTCCCCCATCACCAGCTCGTGGTCGTGACGGGGCCGTCGGGGTCGGGGAAGAGCTCGCTGGCGTTCGATACGCTCTACGCGGAGGGGCAGCGGCGGTACATCGAGTCGCTCTCCACCTACGCCAAGCAGTTTCTGGAGCGGATGCCGAAGCCTCAGGTGGATCGGCTGGAGGGCCTCGCCCCTGCGGTGGCGATCGAGCAGCGCAACCCCACGGTCTCCAGTCGCTCCACCGTGGGCACCGCCACCGAGATCCACGACTACCTCCGGCTGCTCTGGGCCCGCGTGGGCAAGCAGTTCTGCCGGGTCTGCGGCGCGCCGGTCCGGCGGGACACCCCGCAGTCCGCGGCCGAGGAGGTGATGAGGACCGTGACCGGCCGGACTCAGGTCACGTTTCCCCTGCCCGGCTCGGTCCGCCACGCGCACGAGGCCATGGTGGAGAATCTGCGCGCGCTGGGATTCGTGCGTCTCGTGGCCGACGGCGCGCCGCTCCATCTCGACGAGCTGCCCCCGGAGGCCGACCTCACCCGCGCGAAGGAAGTGCTGGTGGTGGTGGATCGGCTGGTGGTGCAGGAACCGGGTACCGACCAGACCCGGCTGACCGAATCGCTCGCCACCGCCTTGCAGGAGGGCGAAGGGGTCGCCGTGGTTCTGCACGACGGCGGGCGGCTGCGGTTCACCGAGTTTCCGGCCTGCAGCGCGTGCGACACGCCCGCCGTCCCGGTCACGCCGATCCTCTTCTCGTTCAACAACCCGCGCGGCGCGTGCGGCACCTGCAACGGGTTCGGTGCCGTGCTCGAGTACGACGAGTCGCTCATCGTGCCCGACCCCACGCGGAGCCTGGTCGAGGGCGCCATCGATCCCTGGACCAAGCCGCGCTACGAGTCGCGGCGGCGGCTGCTGGTGCAGACGGCGGAGAAGCTCGGCGCCGATCCCCGCAAGCCGTGGAACAGGCTCAAGGCGAGCGTGCGCCGCGAGCTGCTCTACGGCAGGATCGGCCGCTATGTGGGCATCTTCCCGTTCCTCGAGGCGCTGGAGGCGAAGCGCTACAAGCAGTACATCCGCGTCTTCCTGCGACAGTACCAGCTGGCCCGGACCTGCCAGGCCTGCGGCGGCAGCCGGCTGAACGAGCACGCCCTGGCCGTCCGCGTGGGGGGCGAGACCATCGCCGATGCGAGTGCCAGGCCGGTGGATGCGCTCCATGCCTGGATCCGCGGGCTCCGGCTCAGCGACTTCGACCGCCAGGTGGCAGAGCTCATTCTCGATCAGCTCGATGCCCGCCTCACCTACCTTCGGGACGTGGGGCTGGGCTACCTCACGCTCGACCGCCAGACCCGCACGCTCTCCGGCGGCGAAGCCCAGCGGATTGTCCTTGCCAACGCGCTCGGCTCGCGGCTGGTGGACACGCTGTACGTGCTGGACGAACCTTCGATCGGCCTCCACCCGCGCGACACCGATCGGCTGCTCGGCCTGCTGCGCCGGCTCCGGGACGGCGGCAACACGGTCGTCGTCGTCGAGCACGATCTCGCCACCATCCAGCAGGCCGACTTCATGCTCGAACTCGGCCCCGGGGCCGGCGAGAAAGGCGGCCAGCTCGTGTACGCCGGCCCGCCGGCGCTCGCGGGCGATTCGCGCACCGGGCAGTACCTCGCCGGCCGCAAGCGGATCGGCGTGCCCAGCGCGCGGCGGCGCCTGGGGCCCTGGCTCCGGATCCGCGGGGCCCGGCTCCACAACCTCCGCGGGGTGGACGCGGACATCCCCCTCGGTGCCTTCACCTGCGTGACCGGCGTCTCCGGCTCCGGCAAGAGCACCCTGCTGTACGACGTGGTGTACCGGAACCTCGAAGCGCGGCTCAAGGGCGAGCACTCCGCCAAGTCGCACCTGGGCGAGGAAGTGGGAGCGGTCACGTCACTCACGGGCTGGGAGGGACTGGCGGACGTGCTCCTGATCGACCAGTCGCCGATCGGCCGCACGCCGAGATCCAATCCGGTCACCTACATCAAGGCCTTCGACGAGATCCGCGAGCTCTTCGCCGCGCAGCCGCTCGCGCGCCAGCGCGGGTACACCCCGGCCACGTTCTCGTTCAACCTGCCGGGCGGTCGCTGCGAGACCTGCGAGGGCGCGGGCCACGTGCAGATCGAGATGGTCTTCCTGGCCGACGTCTTCGTGCCCTGCGAGACCTGCAACGGCACCCGCTACAAGCGCGACATCCTGGACGTGAAGATCCACGGCGTGTCGATCCACCAGGTGCTGCAGTGGACGGTGGATGAAGCCATCCACCGCTTCCGCCACCAGCCGAAGCTCGGCACCGCGCTCTGGCACCTGCAGCAGGTGGGTCTGGGCTACCTCCGACTCGGCCAGCCGGCCACGACCCTCTCCGGCGGTGAGGCGCAGCGGCTCAAGATCGCGCGCGAACTCGCCGCGAGCACGAAGCGATCCGGCCGCAAGCTCTACATCCTCGACGAGCCGACCACCGGCCTGCACCTGGACGACGTGCGCATCCTCATCCAGGTGCTGGATCGGCTGGTGGACCAGGGCCACACCGTGGTGGTCATCGAGCACCACCTCGACGTGATCAAACGGGCGGACTGGGTGGTCGACCTGGGCCCCGAGGCGGGCGAGGCCGGCGGACAGGTCGTGATCCAGGGGACGCCGGAGCAGGTGGCCGGCTGCGCGGCCTCGCACACGGGACGGTATCTGCAGTCGGTCCTGTTCCCCGAGGCGGCGCTGGCGGGTTAATCGACCCTGGCCGCCGCCGCCCGGATGAGCGTCCACGCCAGCTCCACGTCTTCCCGCCGCGTGTTCCGCTGCCCCACCGACAGACGCAACGTGTATTGCCCGCCCAGGACGGTGCCGGTGAGGTGAACCCGGCGCGTGGCGTTCACCTCCGCCAGCAGCCGGCGGTTGATGTCGTCCGCCGTCCGGCCCTCGACCCGTCTCCGGAAGCACACCAGCCCGAACGGCACCGGCGCCACCCGTTCGAACCCCGGCTCCGCATCCACCCATGAGGCGAACGCGCGTGCCAGCGCGATGTGATCGCGCAGCATGGCCCGGAGTCCTTCGACGCCGTAGCTCCGGATCACGAACCACAGCTTGAGCGCGCGGAAGCGGCGGCCGAGCTGGATCCCCCAGTCGCGGTAGTTGGGCACCACGCGGTCGTGCGCGGCCTTGAGATACTCGGGCGATGCGCTGAAGGTGCGCTGCAGCGCGTCCACGTCGCGGACGAAATAGGCCGAGCAGTCGAAGTGGACGAACAGCCACTTGTGGGGATTGAAGACGAAGCTGTCGGCTTCCTCCACACCCGCGAAGTGGTGCCGGCACTCGGGCAGGATGGCGGCGCAGCCGGCATAGGCCGCATCCACGTGAAGCCACGCGCCGTGGCGCCGGCAGATCGCAGCGATGGGCGCGAGCGGATCGATCGCCGTGGACGAGGTGGTGCCCACCGTGGCCACCACGCACGCCGGTACGAGCCCGGCTGCCGTATCGGCTTCCATCGCGGCGGCCAGCGCGGCCGGGTCCAGCGCAAACGCCTGATCCGTGGCGATGAGCCGCACGCGATCGGCCGGGAAGCCGGCCAGCCGCGCCCCTTTCGGCACCGAGGAGTGCGCTTCGGGCGAGGTGTAGAGCACCAGTCGGCCGGGATCCGCGCCGGCATCGATGGCGCGCTGGCGGGCGGTGAGGATGGCGACGAGCGTCGCCGTGGAAGCCGTGTCCTGGATCACACCGGTGAAGCATCCCGGCAGGCCGCACATGTCCCGGAGCCAGGTCATCATCACCTGCTCCAGCTCGGTGGCCGCCGGAGAGGTGACCCACGACATGCACTGCGCGCCGAGGGAGGCGGTGAGCATCTCGGCCAGGAGCGACGGCGGGCTGTAGTTGGCCGGGAAGTAGGCGAACCAGCCCGGGTGCTGCCAGTGCGCCATCCCCGGCACGATGATGCGCTTGAAATCGTCGAACAGCGCGGCGAACGGCTCGCCCTGCTCCGGCGGCCCGGCCGGGATCCGGCGGAGGATGTCGCCCGGCTGGACATCGGGCACGATCGGCATGGTGCCGACCTGCTCCAGATAGTCGGCCATCCAGTCGACGAGCGCGTGGGCGTGAGCGCGGAAGTCGGATGGATTCATGTGCGGAAGCTCCATGGGGAATCTATCTTCTGCCCTTCATGTCCGGCGTTCTCTGGATGTGCCTCGCCCAGGCGCTGTTCGCGCTCATGAACATCGGCACGCGCATCGCGTCCCGGGAGGTCTCGTGGGCGCAGGTGGCGAGCGCGCGCTTCCTGGTCGGGATGCTGGTGGCGATCGGCGTGGGCGTCTCGCGCGGCTCCCGGCTCGTGCCCACGGATCGGACGAACACCTGGTGGCGCGCCATCTTCGGCACCCTCGCCGCGCTGGGTTCGTTCTACGCGCTGGCGTCGGACCGCCTGCCCGTGGGCGACGCGGCGACGCTCAATGCCACCGCACCGATCTTCGTGGCGCTGCTCGCGGGCCCGCTGCTCGGCGAACGCGTCGGCGGCCGCCTCTACGTCGCCATCGCCGGCGGGTTCCTCGGCGTGGCGCTCATCGTGCGGCCCAGCTTTGCCGGGGCCGCGCACGTCGCCGCGGTCGCAACCGCCGCCGCCGTCTCCTACGCGCTCGCAATGATCTGGCTCAGGAAGATCGGCCCCAGCGAGAGCAGCGAGGCCGTGGTGCTCCACTTCTCGGCCGTGGCGTTCGTCACCACGCTCGCCTTGTCGCTGTCGCACTGGCGGACGCCGTCGCCCATGGGCTGGCTGGTGCTCGCCGCAACGGGCCTGGCTGGCGGCGGCGCGCAACTGGCCATGACACGCGCCTATGCGCTCCAGCGCGCTGCGCCGGTGAGCGCCCTGAACTACCTCCAGGTGGCCCTGACGTACGTCCTCGCCATCCCCGTCTTTGGCGACCATCCCGGCATGTCGCAGGTGGCCGGTGCCGCGGTGATCGTGGCATCGGGCCTGGCCATCACGCTGACGGGACGCCGGCGGGCGCCGCGTGTGCCCGCGGTGGAGTGACCCGGCTTCCCCGTCGCCGCCGTTCAGGCCGCCCGGCGCACGCCCCACATCCTGGGCAGCAGGCGCGCGAGCCCCGCCCCGCTCACCAGGAATACCGCGAGCCACATCAGACCCTGAGCCCTGAGGCCGTAGAGGAACGAGCCGGTGCCGAAGAGCGCGGCATAGACGAACGCGCATCCCAGCACCCAGCCCAGCAGGCACTGCGGCAGACTGTCCGGCGACGGGCCGACGCCCGCCTCCGCCCGCACCGGCGCCCAGCCGGGCCCGGCCGGCCGCACCAGCCGATAGAAGCGCACGAGGGTCGCCTGATTCGCGGGGCGGGTAAGGAACGTGGCGCTCACCCATACGATGGTGGTCACCAGCACGGTGACGATGAGCGAGACGTGCGACGGCACCACGTGCCCGGCCTTCCCCGCGAGGAAGAAGCCGAGCGCCACCACGAACGAGCTCACCATAGCCGAGATCTCGCTCCACGCGTTGATGCGCCACCAGAACCAGCGCAGCAGGTACAGCAGCCCCGTGCCCGCACCGATCGAGAGCAGCAGGTCGAAGCTCTGGCGCGCCGTGTCCAGCACCAGCGTGAGGAGCCCCGCCAGCACCATCAGCAGGCCCGTGACCACGCGTCCCACGGCCACATAGTGGCGCTCGTCCGCATCCGGGCGGACGAAGCGGCGGTAGATGTCGTGCACCAGGTAGCTCGTGCCCCAGTTGAGATGGGTGGAGAGGGTGGAGACGTAGGCGGCGAGCAGCCCCGCGATCATGAGCCCGAGCCAGCCGGCCGGCAGGAACCGCAGCATCGCGGGGTACGCCATGTCGTGCCCGATCAGTCCCGGGTCCACGTGGGGAAAGGTCCGCGCGATATCCTGGAGGTCCGGATAGACGATGAGCGAGGCCAGCGCCACCAGGATCCAGGGCCAGGGCCGGAGCGCGTAGTGGGCTACGTTGAAGAGCAGCGTCCCGCCCAGGGCGTCCCGTTCGCTCCGTGCGGCGAGCATCCGCTGCGCGATGTAGCTCCCCCCGCCGGGCTCCGAGCCCGGATACCACACCGACCACCACTGCACCGTGAGCGGGATGATCAGCACCGACAGCGTGAGCCCCCAGTCCGAGAAGTCCGGCAGCAGGTGCAGCATGGCCGGGTCCGTCTTCGCCACCAGGCCCGCGAGTCCGCCCACCTCGGGCTGCCGGAGCGCGAAGATCGCCGCCACGAACGAGCCCGTCATCGCGATGCCGAACTGGATGAGGTCGGTCACCAGGACGCCCCAGAGACCGGACGTCGCGGCGAAGGCGATGTTGAGCAGACCGCACACCACCAGCGTCCGCTCGATCGGCCACCCCAGCACCACGTTGGCGATCTTGGCCGCCGCGAGGTTCACGCTCGCCATGATCACGCAGTTGAAGAAGAGCCCGAGGTACACCGCGCGGAACCCGCGGACCACCGAGGCCGGCGTGCCGCTGTAGCGCAGCTCGTAGAACTCGAGATCGGTCAGCACGCCCGAGCGCCGCCAGAGCCGGGCGTAGAAGAACACCGTGAGCATCCCGGTCAGCAGGAAGGACCACCACACCCAGTTGCTCGCCACGCCCCGTTCCCGCACCAGGTTGGTAACGAGATTCGGCGTATCGGTGCTGAACGTCGTCGCCACCATGGAGATGCCCACCAGCCACCACGGGGCGGCGCGGCCCGAGGTGAAGAACTCGGCGGTGCTGGACCCCGCGCGGCGGGCGAGGAGGATGGCGGGGAGGAACGAGACGGAGATGGAGACAACGACGATGAGCCAGTCGACCGGGGTCAGTTGCATCAGCGCGCCGGGTTGGGGAGACGAAGGTGCGGCGTGATCGGGGCCAAAGATAGCGGCATCGCGGAACGGCGGCGGCCCTCCTCACCCGGCGGCGGCGCTGGCCCGATGCTGGTCCGGATCCAGCAGGCGCGCCGCCGCCTCGCACGCCTCCTGCGTCCCCGACAGGGCCACGATGTCGCCCGCCTCGAGCACCTCGCGCGCCCCCGGATACGGGATCCGCTCCTGCCCGCGGGAGACGGCCACCGCCGTGGCGCCCGTCCGGCCGCGGATGTTGAGCTGGCCCAGCGACTGGCCCACGGCCGGGCTGCCGGGCGGGATGCGCACGGGCACCATCGCGCCGAGCCCGGGCAGCAGCCGCGCCGCGTCGTCCAGCCGGCCGAGCGGGGCGCCGGCCGAGGCATGCTTGGCCAGCACGTGGACGACGAGTTCGGCCCCCGCCCGGGTGTGACCCTCGAGATCGGTGGCGCTGCGCCAGAACGCGATGATGAACACCATGAGGACGATCGCCAGCACCGCCACGCCGCGGAACGGCGGCAGGAACGGCTGCGTGAGCGCCACGAGCGGCACGCCCACGGCGAGCATGATCGCGATCTGCAGCGTCACCTGCAGCGCGCGCCGCGGCGCCCGCGCCTGATCGACGCCCCTGGCGGGCACCGGCAGCGCCGCCTCCGCCAGTTCGCCGCCCAGGGCGCGCGACGTGCGCGCGAGGCCCACGGCAAAGGGCAGCACCAGCGCGGCCGCCAGTCCCACGATCGCCAGCCGCGCCGGCGCCACGGTCAGGTTCACCGTGCGCATGAGCCAGTCGCGCAGCGCGGACCCCGAGACCGCCGTCCCGATGATGATGACGAGCATGGCCAGCGCATCGACCGCGAGCTGCCGGAGCAGCCGGCGCCGGCGCCTGCCCGCGGTCGGCTGCGCCCGCGTCTCGCGCAGCAGCTCGAGCCACGAGCCGTAAAGGCTGGCGAAGGTCTGGATCGGCTTGGGGAGCCGCCGGTCCACGTACAGCGAGAACGGATCCGACCACCGGATGAGCCAGGGCGTGGCGAAGGCCGTGAGGACCGAGACCGTCACCGCGATGGCGTACAGCTCCTCGCGGACCGCGCCGGACGCGATGCCGATCCCCGCGATGATGAAGGAGAACTCGCCGATCTGCGCCATGCTCATGCCGGCCTGCAGCGAGGTGCGGGCACCATAGCCCGCGAGAAAGCTCCCGACCGTCGTGCCCGTGATCTTCCCGCCCACGACCACGGCCGTGAACAGCAGCGTCTCCGGCCAGTAGCGCGCCAGATCCCGCGGATCCAGCAGCATCCCGATGGAGACGAAGAAGATCGCCGCGAAGATGTCGCGCACCGGATGCACCAGCCGCTCCACCTGGGGCCCCGCGCCGGACTCCGCAATGAGCGAGCCGGCCACGAAGGCGCCGAGCGCCACGGAATAGCCGGCGCTGTCCGCGAGCAGCGCGCACGCGAAGCACAGGCCGACGCTCGCGATCAGCGTGGTCTCATCCCGCCGGAGCCGCACGATGGCGCGCATCGCCGGCGGCACCACGTAGAGCCCCACCCCGACCAGGAGACCCAGAAACAGCAGCAGGCGCCCGAGCAGAGCCACCAGGTCACGCGCGGCAAGGCCGGTCCCCACG
>JBMOPM010000036.1:0-16012 GCA_049323575.1 Gemmatimonadota bacterium
AGGCGGGACGGCAGGGTGAACCCGCCCAGGATCGGCGGGCCGTCCCGGTTGAGCCGCTTCATCACCGCGAAGTATCTGGGTGGCTCCGGTTGGCCGGCGAGCACGGCGCGCACGAAGCCGTCCTCGTCGTGATGGCGCGCCAGCGCCCAGTTCACCCGCTTCTCGTACCCGATCGTCGTCTGCGGCACGGCGCCCAGGCTCCGCCCGCAGGCCGAGCCGGCGCCGTGTCCGGGCCAGACCTGCAGCCAGTCGGGCAGGGTTCGCAGGCGGGCGAGGCTGCGGAAGAGGTCCCGCGCGCCCGCATCCGCCGCGCCGCTCACGCCCACCGCCGATTCCAGCAGATCAGGCCGCCCCACCTCGCCGACGAACAGCAGGTCGCCGGTGAGGATGCCCATGGGCTCGGGAGATGTGGCGGTATCGGTGACGAGGAAGGCGAGATGTTCGGGTGTGTGTCCCGGAGCGTGCATGACATCGAGGCGGACCTTGCCGACCTCGATCCGGTCTCCATCGCGGATCAGGGTGGCGCCCGCCGCGGCGGCGTAGCGATAGGCCGGCTCGGGGCCGCCATGATCCGACAGGTAGAGCCGGGCGCCGGTACACTGCGCCAGCTCGCGGGCGCCGGAGACGAAGTCCGCGTGAATGTGCGTCTCCGTGACCGCGGTGATCCGGACGCCTTCAGCCGCGGCGAGCCGAAGGTAGCGCTCGACGTCGCGGTTGGGGTCCACCACGATCGCCTCGCCCGTGGCCTGACAGCCGAGGAGATAGCTGGCCTGGGCGAGGCCGTCGTGGTACAGATGGCGAAAGAGCATGCGACGAGCTGCCCCGGGAGCGCAGGGGATGTCTCTACTGAGCCGGGACGGTCCAGATCTCCACCCGGTTCTGAGTGAACAGCGGAACGGCGAGGTGCGCGCGCTTGGTGTCCAGCCCGATGTCCGCGGGAGCCGCCACGCCCTTGATCAGCGCCGTCCTGCCCGAGGGCGACGCCACGAAGATCGTCGAGTCGGCCCAGCTCGACACCAGGACCCGCCCGTCGGGCAGCACCACGACGCCGTCCTGCTGCCCGGGGCCGGTGGCGAACGAGGCGGGCGTCGAATCGGGCACCCAGGTGAGCAGCGCGGTGCCACCGAAGGGCACGACCACGAACCGGTTGTGCATCGCGTCCCAGGCGATGCCGTTGGGGCCCAAGAGGGAGTCGCCCTCTGCCTTCACCGTCACCGCGTGATCCGGGCCGACGCGGAAGATCCGGTCCGGGCCGGGGTGCCGGATGCCTTTGGCGTCGATGATGATACCGGTGTCGGTCACGTACAGCGCGCCGTCCGGCCCCACCGCCACGTCGTTGAGGAACCTGGCCTTCGTGCCGAACGCCACGGTCGCGACGGGAGCGCCGGTCTTCCGGTTGAACCCGCGCACGGCGTCGATGTCCGCCACCCACAGCGTGTCGCCCACGATGGCCTGGCCCTTGGGGGCGTTGAGCGTCACCCCGTCGCGGCCGCCCGCGATGAACTTGAGGGAGTCGATCGTGCCGTCAGGCTTGAGCCGGCTGATGAAGCCGTTGTTGTCCTTCTCGGACGGGCCGCCGTTGATGTTGGTGACGAACCACACGTCCTGATCCGGGTCGTAGATCACGGACTCCGGCGTCGAGAATCCGTCGACGCTCGCCACCCTGGCCGGGGTCATCGGGTGCGTGGCCGTGGTGTCCATCGCGGCCTGCCTCGAAGCGGCATCCTTGGCCCCGCCGCACGCGGCGAGAAGGAGGCAGAGCGACAGTGCGGGGATCCGGTCATGCATGATCATCCTCGGAATGAAGAGCGAGAGCTGAACACGTAATGAAGGAGCTGGTTCCCCCCGCGCAAGCCCCGAAGCGTCAGCCCCGGGCCTTCACGTACAGCTCGCCGCCCCCCGCCCGGAACTCCTCCGCCTTCCGCTGCATCTCCGCCGCGTATTCCCGTACGTCCTGCGTGATCTTCATCGAGCAGAACTTCGGCCCGCACATCGAGCAGAAGTGGGCCACCTTGGCGCCCGGCGCCGGCAGCGTCTCGTCGTGGAAGGCGCGGGCGGTGACGGGATCCAGGGCGAGGTTGAACTGGTCCTCCCAGCGGAACTCGAAGCGCGCCTTCGACAGCGCGTCGTCCCGGGCCCGCGCCCGGGGATGGCCCTTCGCAAGGTCGGCGGCGTGGGCGGCGATCTTGTAGGCGATCACGCCGGCCTTCACGTCATCGCGGTTGGGCAACCCCAGGTGCTCCTTGGGCGTCACGTAGCAGAGCATCGCCGTGCCATACCAGCCGATCATGGCGGCGCCGATGGCGCTGGTGATGTGGTCGTAGCCCGGCGCGATGTCGGTCGTGAGCGGCCCCAGGGTGTAGAACGGCGCCTCCCGACACCACGCGAGCTGCTTGTCCATGTTCTCCTTGATGAGATGCATGGGGATGTGGCCGGGGCCCTCGTTCATCACCTGCACACCGTGCTTCCAGGCGATCTCGTTCAGCTCGCCCTGGGTCCTGAGCTCGGCGAACTGCGCCTCGTCGTTCGCATCGGCGATGGAGCCGGGCCGGAGCCCGTCGCCCAGTGAGAACGAGACGTCGTACGCCGCCATGATCTCGCAGATCTCCTCGAAGTGCGTGTAGAGGAAGTTCTCCTTGTGATGGGCGAGGCACCACTTGGCCATGATCGATCCGCCGCGGCTCACGATGCCGGTCACGCGGTTCGCCGTGAGCGGGATGTAGCGCAGCAGCACGCCGGCATGCACGGTGAAGTAGTCCACCCCCTGCTCCGCCTGTTCGATCAGCGTATCGCGGTAGATCTCCCAGGTCAGATCTTCGGCGACGCCGCCCACCTTCTCCAGCGCCTGGTAGATCGGCACCGTGCCGATCGGCACGGCCGAGTTCCGGATGATCCACTGCCGCGTCTCGTGGATGTGCTTGCCGGTGGAGAGGTCCATCACCGTGTCGGCGCCCCAGAGCGTGGCCCAGCGCAGCTTCTCCACCTCCTCCTCGATCGAGCTGGTGACCGCGGAGTTGCCGATGTTGGCGTTGATCTTCACGTGGAACGCGCGGCCGATGATCATCGGCTCGAGCTCGGGGTGGTTGATGTTGGCCGGGATGATCGCGCGGCCCCGCGCCACTTCGCTTCGCACGAACTCCGCCGGCATCCCCTCGCGCAGCGCGACGAACTCCATCTCGGGCGTGATCTCCCCGCGGCGGGCGTAGTGCAGCTGGGTGACGGGGCCGCGGCCGCGATAGACCGGCCGACGCAGCGTGGCGGGGATCAGGTCGCTGTCGGGACGTGCGATCTGCGGCTCGTGACTGGAGACATCCCGCTCCAGGATCCACCGCTGCCGGAGCGGCGGGAGTCCCTGGCGGACGTCGACACCCTGCGGGCCGCTGGTGTCGTAGACCCGGAGCGGCGGCTCGCCGCCCGACAGAAGGATCTCGCGCATCGGCACGCGGATGCCGTTCGGCCCCTCGACGTACACCTTGCGCGAGCCGGGGAACGCTTCCTCGAACGTGGAAACGGGGGGGACGGTGGGGGCGGCCATGCGTGCAGCTCCTTCATGAGGGCGGGCAGGAGCGGCGGCCGTGCCGCGCTCCCTTCGCCGGTATCAGCCGGATCAGGTTCCGAGGGTATTTCTCAATCCGGGCGGCGCCCGGATACCCCTGGCGGTAGGCCTGAAAAGTAGGCCGTGGGACGGGGCGTCGCCAGCAGGACAGAGCCTGGGGCCAGCTGCCAGGGGCGGCCGCGCCCCGGCCACCCGCCGGCGGCGGTCCGGTGTCGTCGGTCTGATGCGCCTGTGGAGCTGTGAGGTGGCGGCGATTGCCTCCACGGGTCGCAAGCTCCATACTTGCTCAGGCCATCCTTGCCGTTTTCCTGCCGTGCCCTGCCCCGTTACGCCCACCTCAGCCTGAGGAGCACCCTCCATGTCCGTCCCGTCGACTGCCACACCGGACCGCGCCGCCCCCTCCGCTCCCTCCGATCTCGGCGCCAAGCTCGTCACGCTGGCCGGGGTCGGCCTCGTGGCGTACGGCCTGATGTTCCTCGTCCGCAACTTTACCGGCTTCATCGAGCTCGGGCTTACGGCCGAGCTGATCGGTGGGACACCGGAGCAGATCCAGGCCTTCAGCCCGCATCTCTACCACTACATCAGTCACTTGCAGGTCGCCGTGGCCGCGTTCATCATCGCGCTCGGCGTGGCGGTCATCGCCCTGGCCTGGCGAGGGATTCGTTCCGGACAGCGCTGGGCTCTCTGGACGGCCTTCGTCGCGCCGGTGATCGGAGTCGGCCTCGCCCTGCCGCTGCACTATGTCTACGGTTTCGCGACGATGGGGCATCTCGGGCTGATCTATGCGGATGCCGCCGTTCTCCTGGTCGGGACCATCCTCGCATGGAGAGCCATGGCACGCACGTGAGCGCAGAGCCGCCGCATCACCGGCGATGGCGTGGCCTGTCACCGGCACTGGCGCGAGCCCGTCCCGCGCGATACCCCTCTGCCAGGCGCGTCGGCTCCCCTCTGCCTCAGCGTCGCTCCCTCAACCCGCGAGACCCAGATGGCGCGCGTCGCCGTCCGCTACTGCGCGTACTGACTCTCCGGTCTTCACGCCGTCCGGGTGGCGGCGAAGCTCCGGCGAGATCTCGGCATCGACGTCGATGCCGTCCACGGCAGCTACGGCGAGTACAGGGTGCTCGTCGATGGCGAGACCGTGGTGGATGGCGGCGTCCGCGTCGTCCTGGGCCTGGTCCCCTCCGGCCGCACCGTGGTGGAGGCGGTCCGGGCCCGCCTTCCGGGATGAATTCCGGGGGCGAGCGCGCGGCGCCCAAATATCCTTGCCGGTCAGGGGCAGGGTGGCAGTCAGGGGTAGCGCAGGCAGGCGGCTACCCGTCTTCCTGGCTATTCCGCTCTCAGGCGATAACCCACGCCCGGCTCCGTCGTCAGCAGCCGGGGACGTGCCGGGTCGTCCTCCAGTTTGTGCCTGAGTTGCCGCATGAACACGCGGAGGTAATGCGTCTGCGCCTCGGCATTGAGGCCCCACACCTCGCGCAGCAGGTGGCGATGTGTGAGCACCTTGCCGGCATGACGCACCAGCTCCGCCAGGAGCTTGTACTCGAGGGGGGTGAGGTGCACTTCCTCCTCACCGCGCCACACCTGGCGCCGCGCGAGGTCAACCCTGATACTCCCCGCGACGAACACCGGCGGCTCCGCCCCGTTGCGCGAGCGCGCGGCGTGGCGCAGCGCCACTCGCATGCGCGCCAGCAACTCGCCGGTGCCGAACGGCTTCGTGAGGTAGTCGTCGGCGCCGGCGTCCAGCGCCGCCACCTTGTCGCCTTCCTGGCCCCGGGCCGAGATGACGATGATGGGCGTAGCAGTCCACTCCCGTATCCGCCGGGCGACGTCGATGCCGTCGGCATCGGCGAGGCCCAGGTCGAGCAGGATGATGTCGGGGTTGTGGCCGGCAGCGTGGGTGAGCCCCTCGCGGGCCGTGGTGGCCTCGATCAGGCGGTAGGCGTTGCCCTCCAGGGCGGCACGGAGGAATCGCCGCATCTGGGGTTCATCCTCGATCAGCAGCACCAGAGGGCCGGCGATGCTCATGCGCGGAAGCTACTGCCCCTGTGTACCGGCGAAAGGCCGGGCTAGCCGGCGGCGGTGGCCGGTTCGTCCTCCGGTTCCGGAAGCGCCGGGGGCTCCGTCACCGGCAGGGTGAACCGCACGGCCAGTCCCCCGCCGGGCCTGTTTTCCGCCCAGATCCGGCCTCCGTGCGCGACCACGATCCCCCGGCAGATGGTGAGGCCGAGCCCGACGCCGGCGGCGCTGCCTTCCTCCACGCGGTAGAACTTGTCGAAGATCCTGGATTCCGCCCCGGGCGGCACGCCCGGTCCGCGGTCGGCCACCGACACGATCACCTGGCTCTGGGCGACCTCGGCGTTCACCTCGATGGGCGAGCCGGGCGGCGAGTACTTGAGCGCGTTGTCCAGGAGGTTGACGAGGACCTGTTCGATCAGGATACCGTCCAGCGCAACCAGCGGCAGCTCCTCCGGCAGGTGCACCGACACGTTCCGGCCCTTGAGTCGCTCATCCAGCCGGATCAGCGCGACGCCCACCACCTCCTCGAGCGATTGCCAGTCGGGCTGCACGCTAAGGGCGCCGCTCTCCAGGCGAATCATGTCGAGCAGGTTGCCGACGAGCCGGTTCATCCGGGCGGCTTCCTCGAGGATGGTCTCGATGAGGTCGGCGCGGGCGACGGCATCGAGGTCGCCGCCATCCCCGCGGAGGCTGGTAGCGGCGCCCATGATGGCGCCGAGGGGCGTACGAAGGTCATGGGACAGGGAGCTCAGCAGGGAGGTGCGCAGGCGCTCGGCCTCCACCTCAATCTGCGTCTGCTGGCTCCGTGCAGCCATGATCGAACGCTCCAGCGCGAGCGCGATCTGGCTCGCGAACGCCTCCAGCAGGCGGCGGCGCGCCGGGTACAGCAGCTCGCGCGGATCGACGACGACGATCCCCAGCACGCCCACCACGCCGGTGGAGCCACGCAGCGCCAGGTAGAGCCCTCGCGAGGCCGGCAGCGTGTCGGTGCCCGCACCCGCCTCCTTGCCGTGATCGAAGACCCAGCGGGCCACCGCCAGCTCGCGGTCGTCGAGGACGGGCAGCCCGGTCTGGTCACCCACGACGGCCAGGCGCCCTTCGGGCGCAGGCAGGAAGATGGCGGCCTGGCACGCGAGCGCGTCGCTTACGTGGCGCCGCGCCACCGCTGCCATCCGGTCGGCGCCGGACGTCGCGGCGAGCTCGCGGCTCATGGCGTAGAGGGCGGTCATGCGCTGCTCCCGTTCGCGTGACTCGCGTGCCTGCTCCCGGACGCGCAGAGTCAGGTAGCTGATCACCAGCGACACGGCGAACATGACCACGAACGTGGCGGTGTAGTCCAGGTCCGCCACGTGGAAGGTGAAGAGCGGCGGAACGAACAGAAAATCCAGCAGCGCGACGCTGGCGAGCGCAGCGAAGACCGCCGGTCCGCGCCCGGTCCGCGCCGCGGTGGCCACGATGCCGAGCAGGTAGATCATCGCCACGTCGGTAACGTTGATGCGGCGGAACACGAGCCAGTTGAGCGCCGTACACAGGAGGATGGCGAGCGCCGCCCATCCGTACTGCGACGCCGTCGCCCTGGAGGGCGGCGGGGGCAGACGCCGGGGAGCCTGAGCGCGCTCATCGCCCGAGATGACGTACACGTCGATGTCGCCGCTGCCGCGCACCAGGCCGTCCAGCAGCGACCCGAACAGCTTGTCGCGCCAGCGAGGATGCGTGGGTTTGCCCACGATGATGCGGGTGATGTTGTGCCGGCGGGCGTACGCCAGGATCTCGTCGGTGGGGTTGAGTCCGCTCAATGTCACCGCGAGGCCGCCGAGTTCCTCGGCCAGCTGCATGTTTTCGAGCAGCGCCTCCTTCTCGGCGGCGGAGAGGCACGCGTGCGCTGGCGTCTCCACGTAAACCGCTACCCACTCGCACTTGAGCCCCATCGCCATCCGCTTCGCGGCCCGCACCAGCCGGGCGCTCTCCGGGTTCGGGCCCACGCATATCAGCACGCGGTCGCCGGCGGGCCAGATCTCCCTGATGCCCTGCTCCCGCATGTAGCCCCGCATCTGCGCGTCGACTCGCTCGGCGGTGCGCCGGAGCGCCAGCTCACGCAGGGCGATCAGATTGCCCTTGCGGAAGAAGCGGTCGATCGCCCGGCGGGCCTGGTCGGGGACGTACACCTTGCCTTGTTCCAGGCGGCGCAACAGGTCGTCGGGCGAGAGGTCCGCCAGCTCCACCTGGTCGGCGGTCTCGAGGATGGAGTCGGGCACCGTCTCCCGCACCTGGATCCCCGTGATCTGGGCGACGACGTCGTTCAGGCTCTCGAGGTGCTGGACGTTGAGGGTGCTGTAGACGTCGATGCCGGCGGCCAGCAGCTCCTCGATGTCCTGCCAACGCTTGGCGTGGCGCGAGCCGGGCGCATTGGTGTGTGCCAGCTCGTCGACGAGGATGAGGGCCGGGCGGCGGGCGAGCGCGCCGTCGAGATCGAACTCCAGGAGGGTGACGCCCCGATAGTCGATCGGGCGCCGGGGCAGCACCTCGAGTCCCGCCAGCAGCGCCTCGGTCTCCGGCCTTCCGTGGGTCTCTACTACCCCTACGACCACGTCCACGCCTTCCAGCCGCCGGGTCCGGGCCTCCTCCAGCATGGCGTAGGTTTTCCCGACGCCGGGCGAAGCGCCGAAGAAGATCTTGAGGCGCCCCCGATGGGCCGCGGCCTCCTCCTGCCTGGCCAGCCGGAGGAGTTCGTCGGGGTCGGGCCGGGCGTCGCGCCCTGTCATTTCCTCAACTCATCCAGCGCCAGGTTCAGCGCCAGCACGTTCACCCGCGGCTCGCCGAGGATGCCGAAGGTACGGCCCTTCGTGGCAGCGGCCACGAGCGCGCGCACCCGTTCCTCCGGGAGGCCGCGGACGCGGGCCACGCGCGCGACCTGATAGGCCGCGGCGGCCGGCGAGATGTCAGGATCGAGTCCGCTGCCCGATGCGGTGACGAGGTCCACCGGCACGGGATGGACGTTCGTGGGATCGACCGCGATGAGCGCCGCGAGGCGGGCCTTCACCGCATCCGCCAGCGCCGGATTGCTCGGGCCCAGGTTCGACCCGGACGATGCCGACGCGTCGTAGGGCATGGCGCGGGTGGTCGAAGGACGGCTCCAGAAGTACTTCGGGTCGTCGAACGGCTGGCCGATGAGCCGGGAGCCGATCGGTGCGCCGTCGCGGAGGATGAGGCTCCCGCCGGCCTGCCGCGGAAAGGCCAACCGGCCCAGCGCCGTCACCACCAGCGGGTAGATCACGCCGGTGACCATGGCCAGCGCGAGCAGCAGCACGACAGCGGGGCGGACGAGGACACGCATGGACCACCTCACACCAGATGCAGGGCCGCGAGGACCAGGTCGATCAGCTTGATGCCGACGAACGGCGCGACCAGCCCGCCCAAGCCGTACACCAGCAGGTTGGCGCGGAGCAGCGCTGCCGCCCCGATCGGACGGTAGGAGACACCGCGCAGCGCGAGCGGGATCAGCAGCACGATGATCAGCGCGTTGAAGATCACGGCCGAGGCGATGGCGCTCTCCGGCGTGGTGAGCCGCATGATGTTGAGCGCGCCGAGCGCCGGGTAGGTGGTCGTGAACGCGGCCGGAATGATGGCAAAGTACTTGGCCACGTCGTTCGCCAGGCTGAACGTCGCAAGGGACCCGCGGGTGATCAGCATCTGCTTCCCGGTCTCGACCACCTCGATGAGCTTGGTGGGATTCGAGTCGAGATCCACCATGTTGCCGGCTTCCTTGGCGGCCTGCGTGCCGGAATTCATCGCCAGGGCCACGTCGGCCTGAGCCAGCGCCGGCGCGTCGTTGGTGCCGTCGCCGGTCATCGCAACCAACCGCCCGCCCGCCTGATACTCGCGGATCAGCTCGAGCTTGCGTTCCGGCGTGGCCTGGGCCAGGAAGTCGTCCACGCCAGCCTCGGCGGCGATCGCGGCGGCGGTGAGCGGGTTGTCCCCCGTGATCATGACCGTCCTGATGCCCATGCGGTGGAGTTCCGCGAAGCGCTCGCGGATGCCGCCCTTCACGACGTCCTTGAGGTGGATCACGCCCAGCACATGGCTTCGGTCGGCCACTACCAGCGGCGTGCCGCCCTGGCGGGCGATGGTCTCCACCAGCGCACGGACATCCGCCGGCAGCGCGCCGCCCTCGCGGGTCACGTAGGCCTCGACCGCGTCGGCCGCGCCCTTGCGGATGCGCCGGCCGTCCAGATCCACGCCGCTCATCCGGGTCTGCGCGCTGAAGGGCACGAACGTCGCGCCCAGCTCGTGAATGCGGCGTTCGCGGATGCCGTAGCGCTCCTTGGCGAGCACGACGATGCTCCGGCCTTCGGGGGTTTCGTCGGCCAGGGAGGACAGCTGCGCGGCGTCGGCCAGCTGCTGCTCGGTGACGCCCCGGGCCGGGAGAAACGCCACGGCCTGGCGGTTGCCCAGCGTGATGGTACCGGTCTTGTCCAGCAGGAGCACGTCCACGTCGCCGGCCGCCTCGACCGCGCGGCCCGACATCGCGATGACGTTCTTCTGGATCATTCGGTCCATGCCGGCGATGCCGATGGCCGACAGGAGCCCGCCGATGGTCGTGGGGATCAGGCAGACGAGGAGCGCCACCAGCACGGTCAGCGTGATCGGCATGCCGTGGCCGGCGACGCGTACGCTGAAGATGGAAAAGGGCAGCAGGGTGACCGTGACCAGCAGGAACATGATGGTGAGCCCGGCCAGCAGGATGTCGAGCGCGATCTCGTTGGGCGTCTTCTGCCGCCTGGCGGCCTCGATCAGACCGATGATCCGATCGAGGAACGACTCGCCGGGGTTTGCCGTCACGGAGATCACCAGCCAGTCGGAGAGGACGCGCGTGCCGCCAGTTACCGCGCTCCGGTCACCGCCGCTCTCGCGGATGACCGGCGCACTCTCCCCCGTGACCGCGCTCTCATCCACCGAGGCCACACCTTCGATCACCTCGCCGTCGGCCCCGATCACCTCGCCGGCCGTGACCAGGATCACATCGCCCTTGCGCAGCGTGGAGGCAGGCACGACCTGGAAGTCGACGTGGTTGTCCGGGCGTGCCAACTTCTTCGCCACCGCATCCACCCGGGCCCTGCGCAGCGTCTCCGCCTGGGCCTTTCCGCGACCCTCGGCCAGCGCCTCGGCGAAGTTGGCGAAGAGCACCGTGAACCAGAGCCAGAGCGGGATCGCCAGGATGAACCAGGTGCGCTCCGCGCTGGTGCCCGTGAGCGCCAGGACAGCCAGGACGGTGGTGAGGACACTTCCCGCCTCCACCACGAACATCACCGGGTTCCGCACCATGTGGCGCGGATCCAGCTTGAGTACGGCGGACCACATGGCCTGCCTGACCATGGGCCAGTCGGCGAGGGTGACTCCGGTCTGGTGACGTGACATGCGCATCGTTCCCCCGCGGTCCGCCCCTAGCGGGAGACCATGGTGAGGTGCTCGACGACCGGGCCCAAGGCCAGCGCGGGCAGGAACGTCAGCGCGCCCACGAGGAGCACCGTGCCGATGAGGAGGACGACGAAGAGCGGCGTGTGGGTCGGCAGCGTGCCCGCACCGGCCGGCACGAGCTTCTTCCGGGCGAGGGCGCCGGCGATGGCCAGCACCGGCACCTTGACGAAGAATCGGCCGAAGAACATCGCGAGGCCGAGGGCCACGTTGTAGAACAGGCTGTTCGCGTCGAGACCGGCGAAGGCGCTGCCGTTGTTGTTGGCGGCCGAGGAGAAGCCGTACAGCACCTCGCTGAAGCCGTGGGCGCCGGGTTGAAGATCCCGGCGCGGCCAGCGGCCGTCGCCACGCCCACCGCCGATCCGGCCAGCACCACCAGCGCCGGCACGAGGATGACGAGCGACGCCATCTTCATCTCGTAGGCCTCGATCTTCTTGCCCAGGAACTCCGGCGTTCGTCCCACCATGAGCCCCGCCACGAACACGGCGATGATGGCGAAGACGAGCATGCCGTAGAGCCCGGAGCCCGCG
The DNA here is from genome assembly GCA_049323575.1 of Gemmatimonadota bacterium. Lineage (GTDB taxonomy): Bacteria > Gemmatimonadota > Gemmatimonadetes > Gemmatimonadales > GWC2-71-9 > JBMOPM01. The sequence goes on from JBMOPM010000036.1 coordinate 11,575, forward strand.
CCCCCGAAAACCACCTCGCCCAACTGGATGAGCCACATCGGGACCATGCCGCCCAGGGGCGTGAAGCTGTCGTGCATCGAGTTCACCGCGCCGTTCGACGCGGCGGTGGTGGCCACCGCCCAGATGGCCGAGTTGACGATGCCGAAGCGCGTCTCCTTGCCCTCCATGTTGCCGCCCGCCTGGAGCGCGGAGGGGATCTGGTCGACACCGAGGGCGGTGAGCCGCGGGTTGCCGGACTGCTCCAGGATGATCGCCGGGACGAGAAAAGCCACCAGCATCACCGTCATGGCCGCGAGCACGGCCCACCCCTGTCGCGTGTCCTTCACCATGCGTCCATACGTGTAGCAGAGGGCCGCCGGGATCAGGAGGATCGCCAGCATTTCCAGGACACTGGCCAGCGGCGTAGGGTTCTCGAACGGATGAGCCGAGTTGGCGTTGAAGAAGCCGCCGCCGTTGGTGCCGAGTTGCTTGATGGCGATCTGCGATGCGACGGGGCCGAGTGCGATGACCTGCTCCGTCACCGTGCCGTTCGGCGTCGTGACCGGCTGGAGCAGCGGTACCGCCTGGGGGCCCGCCAGCGTCTGTGGCACGCCTTGGGAGATGAGCACCAGCGCCAGCACCAGCGAGAGCGGCAGGAGCACGTAGAGCGTGGCCCGCACCACGTCCACGTAGAAGTTGCCGATCGTATGCGCGGAGCGTCGTGCGAAACCCCTGAGCAGGGCCATCAGCGTGGCGATGCCGGACGCCGCCGAGAGGAAGTTCTGCACCGTGAGACCAGCCATCTGGCTCAGGTGGCTGAGGGTGGACTCGCCCCCGTAGGCCTGCCAGTTCGTATTGGTGACGAAGCTCACCGCCGTGTTGAACGCGAGGTCGGGTGCGACGGCGCCCAAGTGCTGCGGGTTGGCGGGGAGCATCCCCTGCAGGCGCAGCAGACCGTAGAGCAGCACGAAGCCCGCCAGGTGGAACAGGACCATCGCGACGGCGTACGTCCTCCACCCCATCTCGCCGGCGGGGTTGACGCCGCTCACGCGGTAGATCGCACGCTCCAGCGGGCCGAGGGCCCTGCCGAGGAGGATCGGTTCCCCTTCGAACACCCGCGCCATGTAGCCGCCCAGCGGCTTCACCAGCGCAAGGAGAACAGCGAGGTACAGCAGCAGTTGCAGTCCGCCGTTCATGGTCATGAGAACATCTCGGGCCTGAGGAGCGCGACGAAGAGGTAGGCGAGCAGCAGAACAGCGAGGACGGCGCCGATCCAGTAGAGTATCGTCATCCCGCTACCGCACCCTCTCGCAGAGCCAGATGAAGGCCAGCGTGAGCCCGAAGAGGGCCACGGCCAGCCCGAGCAGCACCAGATCGAGCATGTGCACACCCCTTGCGGTTGGAACCCTGAAAAAAGGTAGGGCGGGGGCCATCAATGCGGGGTCAAAAAGCGGCGGGGAAGCATCAGGAGTCCGTAAAGACGAAAGCCGCGGCGGCGCCGCGGCTTCTCAGGAACGGAGGTGACTCCGACCTCAGTTGTTCGGGCGCTGCCGCTTCATCATCTGCTGCATCATCTGGCTCGCGTCGTGCACCTGGAACCCTTCCGGAATCGTGAAGAGCGAGGCGTCCAGCGGCTTCCTCTCGATGCTCACGAGCTCGAGGCGCGTGGTGCGCTTGCCGTCCTTGATTTCCGTCATCTTCACGATGCCGCCCTCGAGGAGGCCCTTGGCTGCCTCCATCATCTCCCGGCTCACGCCGGGCACGCCGGGCACGCCGCCCCCCATGCCACCCATGCCGCCCATACCGCCCCGGGGACCGTGCATCATGCCCGCCATCGGCCCGGCCGCGCGGAAGCCGGCATCCTTGGCCATGCACATTTCAGCCTCGAACGTGCGCCCTTCGGCGCTGCCCTTCATCGCGTAGACATCGCAGGTCACGCCCGCGACGGTGGCCGTCCCGATCTTCCTGATGTCGAAGGTCCCCTTGGGCGCCTCCGGCCGCTCCGCCGCCTTCGCCTTCATCTGTTCCTGGATGTCCTGGCCCTTCATGATCATGGCCATCTTCTGCGACACCATCACGGTCTTCACCGCGCCTTCGTCGCCGTCCAGGATGACGTACCCATCGGCTCCGCCCGGCATGTCCATCCGCATCTTGTTGCCCTTCCACAGCGTGTTCATGTCGTGCGCCTTGCCGTCATCACCATAGACCTTGAACGTCTGCGCGCCCTCGAACTGAGCGAGGGCGACGCCAGGCCTGGCGATGGTCGTAAGCGCGACGGTACCCGCGACGAGGGCGATGTGTTTCCACTGCATGGCTGGCGACTCCTGAACGGTTGACGTTCGACCGGCGATCTCCAGACGAAGGTAGCGCCGGGGGACGCCTCGACGCTACACATGGCTGACATCGGCCATACGAACGGGCGGGACGAAGCGCACGAGGCAGCCTTGGCGACCGGGGCGGAAGGCAGACGATAACGAAAAAGCCCACCCCCGAGGGTGGGCTCTCCGCGCGTCACACCGCGGATCAGGCCTCGGCCTGCTCCTTCTTCTTCCGGCGCCGCGCCGCCGCCACGCCGGCGAGACCGGTACCCAGCAGGGCCATCGAGGCGGGCTCGGGTGCCACGGACTCCGGCGAGCCGGTCAGGAACTCCTGCTCGTCGTCCACCTTCCAGTCCCCCCGGCGCCGGTCCCACTTCACGCCGGTGATGACGTAGACGTTGCTGTAGTCGAAGCTCCGATAGTTGGCCTGGGCCAGGTCGAGCCAGTAGTTCGTGCTCGGCGCCGGCGCGCCGCCCGCCTGGCCGCTCCGGTTGGGGCTGAACAGCGCCCAGATCGACTTGTGAATCTCCTTCGTGTCGGAGGCGCTGATGCCGGGCGCGGCAAACCACGACGCCAGGTAGGCGGCCCGCTGGTACCGATCGAGCGCGTTCGCGAGGGCGCCGAAGCGGGTGTACGTGAGGGGTTCGCTGCCGTCGAGCTTGGTGAGCCACGCCTTGTAGTAGGAACTCGACGCGCGGTTGTACCAGTCGACGCAAGTGATATCGACCGTGGGCCCATTCTTGAACTGGCCGAAATACGGGCCGACGACTACGCCGCCGACCGTGGGGGCACCGGCCGGATGGCCGGTGTACCTGAAGTACACCGGGTTGGCGGCCATCGCGACCGAGGCCGAGAGCGACAGCGCGGCGACGCCTGCCGCAATACGACGACGCAGGGACATCATCAGGGGGTGTTCCTCGTTGGGTGTAACGGGCCTGCTGGCCACACGTTTTGCGCGGACCTGGCCGCAGCAATCGTACCAGCGAATAGCGCCCAAGGACCCTCCGCGATCTTCTTGTCCCTCAATGACTTATCGCATGCCGACCGGCGGGTGGGATCGGTCCGATCGCCGCCACCGGTGCGCGCAACGGGTTGAGATGTGGTTCCCAATCAACACCCGGTGTCGCCAGCTTCCCGTTACGTTCTCTGCCGTCTCGCGCCGCAACCCTGTCGCTCCTGAGGCATGCATGGCATCCGCTTCGAACCCGCAGGCCATCGCCGTATGGTGGCAGCGCCTGGCGCCGCTGCCCGGCGGCACCTGGCTCTTCAGCCAACTCCTTGGCCGCATGGTGCCCTACACCGGCAGCATCGGCGCGCACGTGCGGGAGCTCCGGCCGGGCTATGCCCGCGTGACCCTGCGGGACCGCCGCCCGGTCCGGAACCATCTCGATTCGATCCACGCCGTGGCCCTGGTGAATCTCGGGGAAGTGACCAGCGGTCTCGCGCTGATGCTGGCGCTGCCGCCGCACATCCGGGGGATCGTCACGTCGCTGGCCATCGACTACCTGAAGAAGGCGCGCGGCCAGCTCACCGCCGAGGCGACGGTGAGCGTCCCGCCGGTGACCGAACCCATCGACTACGTGGCGCACGCGGACATCCGCGACCGCGCCGGCGACGTGGTCGCGCGGATCGCGGTCACCTGGCGGTTGAGTCCGCGGTGATGCCGCCGGCCTAGAAGTCCTTCCGGCTGAAGCCCCGCACGCCGAGGAGCCACGGCACCGTTGCCCAGACGAGCAACGCGGCGACGGCCGCGAGGACGCCGAGGCCCGAGCCGAAGAACCGCTCGAACACGGCCCCGGTGTAGCCCATGAGCGCCGCCGCATCGAGCGTGAGCAGCAGCAGCATCCGGCCCAGATCCACCGGGTTGGCCAGGATGAGGACCAGCATCGGCGTCTCCAGCGGGTAGTCGGTGAAGGCGCTCGCCACGAAGAGTATGAACCCGTCGTAGAGCACGGTGCATCCGAACCAGGCCAGCAGCGCGAGCCCCAGTCCCTTGGCCCGGTCGTCGAAGCGCACCGCCGCGGCGAACGCCAGCGACGTGAACACGAACGTGAGCAGCACGCCTACCACGAGGAGGATGGGCAGGGCCGGCCCCGTCCCGGCCACGGCCCCGTGGGCGACGAACGGCAGGCCGACGCCCG
>JBMOPM010000037.1:0-15350 GCA_049323575.1 Gemmatimonadota bacterium
CACGCCAGCCCGATCAGGCCGAGCCGGGTCGCGTGTGCGGCCCGAGGCCGAAGCTGCCCCGACGGCTGTCTCACCGATCCGCCACCGCATCGAGCGGAGGCAGCACGAACGGACCCAGGTGCGGGCCCGCGTAGTTGCCCACGGTCTGCAACAGGAAGGCGAGCTGGTCGCGTGTCTCCTCCACGGTGACGATGGCGTCCACGAACCCGCGCGCCGCGGCGAAGCGTGCGTCGAGCTGGCGCTCGTAGTCGGCCCGCATTTCGGCCACCTTCGCCTCGATCTCGGGCGGCAGCGGCTGTTTCGCCTTCTGCGCCTTCTCGATCTCCTGGCCGTAGACCGCCATCACTGCCGACTCACCCTCCATGACCGCCATACGGCCGGTAGGCCACGAAAGGATGAAGTCGGGGTCGAAGCCCTGCCCCGCCATCGCGTAATAGCCCGCGCCCGAGGCGTGGTTGACGGTGAGCACGAGTTTGGGCACGACGGCCGTCGCCATGGCCTCCACGAACCGTGCCCCCGCCCGGATGATGCCGCTGTGCTCGGCCTCGGGCCCCACCATGAAGCCGCTCACATCCTGGATGAACAGGATCGGGATGCGCTCGCGGCTGGCCGTCTCGATGAAGTACGCGACCTTCTCCGCGCTCCCGGTGTACACGATGCCGCCGAACCGCGGCCGCTCCCCCGGCTGTCCCTTCACGACACCGCGCTGGTTGGTGATGATCGCCACCGGCCATCCCTCGACATGCGCGTGCCCGCAGATCATCTCGGCGCCCACATCGGGTTGGAACTCGTCGAGCTGCCCGCCGTCGAGCAGACAGGCGAGGACCTGCCGCATGTCGTACGACAGCCGGTGGTCGTGGGGAAGCAGGTCGTACAGGTCGGCGGGATCCCGGACGGGCGGCACCGGTTCCTTCCGCCGGCGCTCGATCCCGTGGTGCCGCGGCAGCCGGCCCACGTACTCCCGGAGGCGCTCGAGGCACTCGGCGTCGGTCCTGGCCCGGTAGTGGGCGACCGCGCTCTTCTGCGTGTGGGTGAGGGCGCCCCCCAGTGTCTCCGCGTCCACCGTCTGCCCGGTGGCGCCCTTGACGAGGTTCGGCCCGCCGAGGCCCATGAAGCTGGTGCCTTCCACCATGAAGATCACGTCGGAGAGCGCGGGCAGGTAGGCGCCACCGGCCACGCAACTGCCCATCACGGCGGCGATCTGCGGCACGTGGAGATAGCGCCGCATGATCGAGTTGTAGTAGAAGATGCGGGCCGCGCCGTACTGGCCGGGGAAGACGCCATCCTGATACGGCAGGTTCACGCCGGCCGAATCCACGAGGTAGATGATCGGGATGCGTTGGCGCATCGCGATCTCCTGGGCCCGGAGGATCTTGGTGATGGTCTCGGGCCACCAGGCGCCGGCCTTCACCGTCGCGTCGTTGGCCACGATCACCACCTCGCGACCGGCCACGACGCCCAGGCCGGTGATGACGCCCGCCGCGGGGGCCTGGCCGTCGTAGCGGTCGTAGGCGACGAGCAGGCCGATCTCCAGCCAGGGCGAGCCCGGATCCAGCAGGCGCTCGACCCGCTCGCGCGGGCTGAGCTGGCCCTTCTGGTGCATCTTGGCGACGCGCGCGGCGCCCCCGCCCTGCCGCAAGCGGGCAGCCAGCTCGAGGTATTCGGTCGTGAGGGTACGGAGCCGCGACGGCCGCGCGGCGGTTGCGGTATCAGCCACGAGGATTCCCGATCAGGCGTCGATGTGCTCGGAGGCCCACGATTCGATGTACTCCACGAGTTGCGCGGTAGGCGTCCCGGGACCGAACAGGCGCCCCACGCCGGCCTGCTGCAGCGCCTCCATGTCCTCCTGCGGGATGATGCCGCCGCCGGTGAGCAGGATGTCCGGCCGACCGGCCTGGTTGAGCAGCTGGCGGACGCGGGGGAACAGGGTCATGTGCGCGCCGGAGAGGATCGACAGACCGACCACGTCCACGTCCTCCTGGATCGCGGCGGCGGCAATCATTTCCGGCGTCTGGTGCAGCCCCGTGTAGATGACTTCCATGCCCGCGTCGCGGAGGGCCGCGGCGACGATCTTGGCACCGCGGTCGTGGCCGTCGAGGCCAGGCTTGGCGACGAGCACGCGGATGGGGCGCGGAAGGGTGCGGGTGGTCATAGGCTCGGTATCAGGGTTGGTGATTCGCTGACGGTCGTCCATCTGTGCACTGCGTCATCGGCGCTGCGCCACCGGCCACCGGCCACCGAGCAGCGCGTCGGTGAGTCTGGCGATCGACCGGAAGGTGGGGACGTCGCGTCGCTCGTGACGTCCGGCGGGATCCAGCAGCGCGGCGTCGAGGCCGGCCCGCCGGGCGCCGATGACGTCGATCTCGTAGAGGTCGCCCACGTAGAGCGCCTCGTCCGGTGCCACGCCGAGTCGTTCGAGCGCCGGAGTGAAGATACGGGGATCGGGCTTCTCGAACCCCACCAGCAGCGAGTCCACCACAACCTCGAAGTGGTGCCGGAGCTTCGCCGCTTCCAGCGCGCTCTCGACCCGGCCGTCGCTGTTGGACACGACGCCGAGGCGCAGGCCGTGCGCGGCCATCCGGTCGAGAGAGGCCGAGGTGAGCGGGTCGACGCGGCTCCAGAGATGCCGTTCGTGGTGGAGCTGCCAGAGGACATGCCGCACCTCGAGCATCCGGTCCTCGGGCACGCCCGCCAGCCGGAAGAGGAGCATGAGATACCGGCTGGCACGGTCGCGATCCGTGCCCTCCTGGTGCTCCATCGCGAGGGCGGCCTCGGCCGCCACCGCCTCGAGCTGCTCCGCGCGGACCGCGAGGCCGACGCGGGTGCTGACCCCCTCGGCCATACGCGGCAGGTCGAGGAACAGCAGCGTGTTCCCCGCGTCGAACAGAACGGCGCGGATCAACGGAACCTGAGCAGTGCACCCAGGCCGTCGATCTTCCGACCCGCCTCGTCGTACACCACGTCGATCTTGAGTCGCTGGCGGAGCGCTTCTTCGATGGCATCGTCGATGATGTCCACCGCCGGGATGAGTTCACCCTCGCCCCGCGCATCACCCTCGCTCACCACGAGGCGGCCGGTCTCCGCGACGCGGAAGCCGGGCTGCTCGGCGTCGGCATTGACCAGCAGGGTCCGGACCTGGCCGCGGTGCAGTGCCCTGAGCGTGGCCCGGGTACCGTTCACGGCCCACCCGTTCCCCGCTTCCTCGAGCATTTCGGCCACGGCAGCCCGCTCCGCGCCGCGCTCCCAGGCGGCGCGCACCTCGAGGGCTGCCTCGTGCGCCGCCTGCGGCGTGGCCTCCTTCGGGTTGAGCCGCGTCGTGCCCATCAGCCGCTTGGCGAGGTACGGGTGGAGAAACGGTTCCACCGCCTTCGCCTCCTGGCCGACACCGGCGAGGATGACGCCGTGGGCCGGCTGCCGGCGGTCGAGGTTGAAGAGCTCCTGCGCGATCGCCTCGAAGTGCCGCTGCCTCTCCTGCCGGATGCGATTGTGGTAGCCGTGCTCACCCCACCCGGGCGAATCGCCTCGCACCGCGTGCCATCTCTTGCCGCGCATGGCTTCCGCCTCGATGTGGCCGAGGACCCTGGCCTGGAAGGCCGTGACCTCGAAGAACAGCGCGGTGGTGCGGTCCAGCACGGCCATGAGCATCCGGCCGAACTCATCCTCGAAGCTCGTCAGCTCCTTGATGAGCGGCGTGGAATCCACGGCCAGCCGCGACCGGTAGACCCGCGGCATCGGGATCACCTCGAACAGCTTGAGCGGCCGGCTGGCGAACAACGCGACGCCGTTGGCGTCCGGCAGGTTGGTGACCTCGCGAAAAAACTCCTGGACCCGCTGCAGGTCGGCCCGGACCGCTTCAGCGGTGGCCCGGTCGAGTCCCCAGTGCGGGAGCGCCTGCTCCGCCGCCTTGATCCGGTTCTTCAGCTTGATGAGGTACTTCCCCCGCGCCCGATCGCGCGGCTCGAGCTTGAGATAGCAGGACACGATGCGGGCCTTGCCCGGCTTGATCCTGGTCAGGCGCTCGATCTGCCGCGTCGGTGCGATGGTCGTCATAATCTTCCCTCTCCCCTCCCATTCATCGCAGGCCACCCGGCGCGCCCGGCGCCGAGCGCCCGCGCTCACAGACTAGTAGAACACCGGCTCCCGGTAGGAGCCCCAGACTTCTTCCAGTACGTGCCGGATCTCGAACAGCGTGGCGTAGGCCCGGGCGCAGTCCAGCATGGCCGGAATCACGTTGCGGCCCTCGACGGCCGCCGCGCGGAGCTCGCGGAGCCGCCGATCGACCAGGGCCTGGTCCCGCTCGGCCCGCAGCCGTGCCAGCCGCTCGCGCTGCCGAAGCTCGGCGGCATCGCTCACCTTGAGGATGTCCACCGTCGGCTCCTCGGTCTCCACGAACTCGTTGACTCCCACGATCACGCGGCGGTGCTGCTCCACCTCCGCCTGGAACCGTGTGGCCGAGTTGGCGATCTGGCGCTGGAACCAGCCCCGCTCGATTCCGGCCACCACACCACCCTGCGCCTCGATCTCGGCGAAGATCCCCTCGGCCTCGCGCTCGAGAGCGTCGGTGAGGGCTTCCACGTAATAGGAACCGCCCAGCGGATCGGCCACGTTGGGCACGCCCGTCTCGTAGGCCAGGATCTGCTGCGTCCGCAGCGCAATGCGCACCGAGTCCTCGGTGGGCAGGGCCAGCGTCTCGTCCAAGGCGTTGGTGTGCAGCGACTGGGTTCCGCCCAGCACCGCCGCCAGCGCCTGATAGGCCACGCGCACCACGTTGTTGTAGGGCTGCTGCGCGGTGAGCGAGACCCCCGCCGTCTGGCAGTGGAAGCGCATCTTCCAGCTCCGCGGATCCCGGGCGCCGTAGCGGTCCCGCATCCGCCGCGCCCAGATCCGGCGCGCCGCGCGCAGCTTGGCGATCTCCTCGAAGAAGTCGTTGTGCACGTCCCAGAAGAACGACAGCCGGGGGGCGAAGTCGTCGATGTCGAGCCCGCGGGCGAGCCCGTGCTCCACGTAGGTGAAGCCGTTCGCCAGCGTGAACGCCAGCTCCTGCACCGCCGTGGCGCCAGCTTCCCGGATGTGATAGCCCGAGATCGAGATCGTGTTCCACTGGGGCGTGTGCTCGGACGCCCACTCGAAGATGTCCACGATCAGCTTGAGCGCGGGCTCCGCCGGGAAGATCCAGGCGTGCTGCGCCATGTACTCCTTGAGGATGTCGTTCTGGATCGTGCCGCGCAGCTTCCCGGGCGGCACGCCCTGCCGCTCGGCCGCCGCCACGTAGAAACAGAAGAGCATCGCGGCCGGACCGTTGATCGTCATCGACGTAGAGACCTGGTCCAGCGGGATGCCCTCGAACAGCGTCTCCATGTCGGCCAGCGACGAGACCGCCACGCCGCACTTGCCCACTTCGCCCTCGGAGCGCGGATGGTCCGAGTCGTAGCCCATCAGCGTCGGGAAGTCGAACGCCACCGAGAGGCCGGTCTGGCCGCGCGACAGCAGGAACTTGTAGCGTGCGTTGGTGTCTTCGGCGGTGCCGAACCCGGCGAACTGCCGCATGGTCCACAGGCGGCCGCGGTACATCGTCGGGTGGATGCCGCGGGTGTAGGGGAAGTCGCCCGGGAAGAGACCCCGCTCGACCGGATCACCGACGTCGGTGGGCGCGTAGGCCGGCTCGACCGGCCGCCCCGAGACGCTGGTGAAGTCCACGTCGTTCCGGAGCGGATGCATCCCGTAGCGCTTGCGCCACTCGCCCACTTCGGCCCGCAGCTCCTCGAGTTCGCGCTCGCGGGCCTCGAGCCGCTCGGCCAGCGAGGCGTCTTCCTGCCGGATCATCGTCATGGTGTCAGAGTCTCGTTCCCTGCTGGAGCCCGTCCAGGATTTCCGCGGCCACTTCGTACGGGCTCAAGCGCCCGCCGGCCAGCGCGTCGAGCCGTTCGTCGATCACGCGCTCGACTCCGCTCTCCTCCCACACCCATCTCCGCACGGCCCGTTCCACGACCTCCCGCGTGCGCTCCCGGAGCCGTGCCCGCCGCCGCGTCAGCAGCTCGCCGGAGGCCTCCAGCCACGCGAAGTGGCGGTCCAGCGCCTCGACGACCTGGTCCACCCCCTCGCCCTTGGAGGCGACCGTCGGCAGGACGGGATGGGCCCAGGCGCCATCGTCGCCCGATCGGTCACGAGTGGCATCACGTTCGCGCGTCGCCCCCGGGTGACCCGCGACCCGCGACTTGTCCAACCCATGATGCGCCGGCACGTGCCGGAACGCCTGCCCCTTCCGCAGGCCCAGGGAAATCTCGATCTCCTGGCGCAGCTTGTCGGCCCCGGCCCGGTCCGCCTTGTTGACGACAAAGACGTCCGCCGCCTCCATGACGCCAGCCTTGAGGGTCTGGATGCCGTCGCCGGATTCCGGCACGAGGACCAGCACGGTCGAATCCGCCATCCGGGCCACGTCGAGCTCCGACTGGCCGACCCCCACGGTCTCGACGATGATGCGGTCGAACCCCGCCGCGTCGATGAGATCACACACCTCCCGGGTGGCGACGGCCAGCCCGCCGAGGGATCCGCGGCTCGCCATGGAGCGAATGAAGACATCGGGATCGAGTGCCACCGACTCCATGCGGATCCGGTCGCCCAGCAGCGCCCCACCCGTGAACGGGCTGGTGGGGTCCACCGCCACGACGGCCACCCGGAGGCCCCGGGCGCGATAGGCCGTGACGAGCCGCTCGGTCAGCGTGGACTTGCCCGCCCCCGGCGGTCCGGTGACGCCGACCCGACGCGCCCGACCCACGCTCGCGTGCAGCCGTGACAGCAGAGTCTCGAAGCCGGGACGGCCGTTTTCAATGAGGGAAATTGCCCGAGCGAGGGCGGCGGGCTGTCGGGCGCGGAGATCGGTGATGAGACGCTCGACGTCCATACTGGAAAGGTAGTCTGATCCGGCCGTCGAAGCGACCCGACCGGCTCGGGAACGAACGGGCCGCTCCTGTCAGGGAACGCGTCCCCCTCCTCCGGGTATAGGTCAAATGACCGATGCGGCGGGGGGGCCGTCCGGCCTATCTATGCAGCCATCTTCTGAACACCTGCCGATCCGGTCGGGGGCGGGTTTGCCCGTCCAAGGCGCCAGTCGGCCACCCTGACCCCCGTTGGGGAAGGAGGGTATCCGAGCAGCGCGACCGCGCTGCCTGTTGCACGCCGCGGTGCGGCGAGGCTGACGGAGGCCGCGAGCCGCCGTCCGGCCTTCCTTTTCTGACGCAGGACGGCAGGACATGCCCAACGCCTCCCATTCGGGATCCAGCCGCGACCGCGGCGAGTCCCGGCCCGCCAGGTCGGCAGCAGAGCAGGAACGATTGCGCCGCGAGCTGATCACCCTGCTGGATGAGCTTCCGCTGTCCATTGCCGTGTTCGACCGACGGGGTGGGCTGATGCATCTGAGCAGCGCGCTTCGCACGGTCCTGAGTTCACCCGCGACACCGCCAGCGCTGATGCGCTGCATCGAGGACATGGGACTCCGCTTGGCGCGCCTCTGCGTCCGCACGCGGGGCATCACCCAGGGGGGGTGGTCTCCAGCACGGGCTGGCCGTTTCGCTCGGGACCTGCGTGCTCTCCGGATCGCCGCTCCGTTACGGGCTCATCAGCCCCGAAGCCGCGGCGCTGGTGCACGTGGAAGAGGTGGGCCGCGCATTCCAGCCACGGCAGTCGCTGCCTGCCCTCCGGCTCACTCCCCGCGAGGCGGAGGTCGCCGCCCTGCTCGCCGACGGACTCAGGAATCGGCAGATCGCGCAACGGCTCACGCTCAGCGTCCATACGGTGCGCCGCCACACGGAGCGGGTGCTGCAGAAGCTGGGCGTACCGTCGCGCGCCGGCGTGGCGCGAGCGCTGTCGGGCGAGCTGTCCACCGAACCGCCCTAGGCCGGCGGAGCCGCTACGGCAGCATCCAGCCCAGCACCCCGGCCGCGACCACGAGGAGCGCGGCGTTCATCCGGGTCTTCCAGAGCAGGACGAACGCCACGAGGCCGAGCAGCACGGCGGACGGACTCGGCAACGCCTCCTTTGCCATTGACACCGCCGCCGCCGCAATGAGCCCGACCGACGCGGCGTTGAGCCCACCCAGCACCGCCGTGGCGGTCCGGGACGCGTGGATGCGCTCCATGCGGGGCGCGAGGAGGGCCACGAATACGAACGCGGGCAGGAAGATGCCGACCGTGGCCACCGCGGCGCCCAGCGGCCCCTGGAGCACGTAGCCGATTGCCGTCGCGGTGGACAGGAACGGCCCGGGCGTCAGCTGGCCGATGGCCACGACATCGAGCAGCTGGCGCTCGGTCAGCCAGCCGCGTTCGACCACCAGCCCGCTGCGAAGGAAAGAGACCAGAACGTATCCGCTGCCGTAGAGCACCGAGCCGATCTTCAGAAAGAAGAGGCCGATCGACGTGAGGGTCGGCACTGACGGCGCGGCCGCCGCGGCCGCGAGGAACGGTGCGGCCGCTGATACGCCGCCCTTCACCCCTCGTTCGATGACGAGGCCGAGCAGCGCGCCCGCCGCAAGCACCGCGATCTCGTTCGCCCCGAGGAGGCCCGCCGCCGCGGCCAGGCCCATGACACCGAGGAGCGGGCGGCGCTGCCCCGCCACGCGGCCCAGCCGCCACGCGGCATGGACCACGATGGCCAGCGCGACGGGCTTGATTCCCATGAGCACCCCCCCGACCGCGGGCACCGATCCATAGCGCACATAGAGCGCGGCCAGCACGGCCGACAGCACGGCGGCGGGCACGATGAAACACGCGCCGGCCACGATCAACCCGGCCCATCCCGCACGAATGAAGCCCAGGTGGAGGGCGATCTCGGTGGAATTGGGTCCCGGGATGAGGTTGGTGACGCCGATCACGTCGAGGAACCGCTGGCGGGTCAGCCATTGGCGGCGGGCCACGACTTCGTCGTCCATCAAGGCGATGTGTGCGGCCGGCCCCCCGAAGCCGACGACGCCGAGCTTGAGAAAGAGCCCGGCCACCTCTCGCAAGGCCGTCATCGGCTATACCAGCAGGACGCTCGCCAGGCCCAGCAGCAGCGAGAACCCGCAGACGTCGGTGAACGTCGTCACGAAGATGGACGACGCCACGGCGGGGTCGACGTCGAGCCGCTCCAGCAGGATCGGAATGAAGGCGCCGGCGAACCCGGCCACGAACAGGTTGCAGCTCATGGCGAGAAACACCACCAGCCCGAAGCGCGGGGTCTCGCCCAGCAGCACGGCCGTGGCGCCGGACAGGAGCCCGAGGACCAGGCCGTTGCACAACCCGGCCAGCATCTCCTTGCCGATCACGCTCATCGCCTTGCCCAGCGGGATGAGCCCCAGGGCGAGCCGGCGTACGGTCACCGCCAGGGCCTGCGTGCCGGCATTGCCGCCCATGCCCGCGATGATCGGCATCCAGGCGGCGAGCACCACGGTCCTGGCGATGGTTCCCTGGTTGAGCGCCACGACGGTGGCGGCGATGAACGCGGTGAGGAGATTGACGGCGAGCCAGGGAAGGCGGCTCCGCACGGCCTCGAGCCAGCCGGCCGCGATGTTCTCATCCGGGGAGACGCCCCCGAACTTGAGCAGGTCCTCGGTGGTTTCGGCCTCGACCACGTCGATGACGTCATCGAAGGTGATGCGACCCAGGAGCCGCCGGTCGGCATCCACCACCGGGATCGCGGGCAGGTTGTAGCGGGCCATCAGCCGGGCCACGTGCTCCTGGTCGTCATCCGGGTGGACGACGATGTCGGCGTCCTCCATGATCTCGCGGATCGGACGCGCGAGGTCGCTGGTGACGAGCGCCTTGAGCGGCAGCATCCCCACGAGCCGCCGTTCCCCATCCACCACATAGACCTGATAGAAGTCCTCGACCTCCATCGCCTGTCGGCGGATGGACTCGAGGGCGGTAGCGGCGGTGTCCACGTCGTTCACCACCACCAGCTCCGTGGTCATGAGGCCGCCGGCCGACTCCTCGTCGTAGCGGAGGAGGCGGTCGACGTCGCTGCGGTCCTCGACCTCGGAGAGGATCCGCTCCTGCTCCTCCGGCTCCAGCTCGCCGAGGATGTCGGCCGCGTCGTCGTCGGCCAGCTCGTCGACGATCTCCGCCGCCTGCTCAGGGTCGAGCGCCGCCAGCGTGTCCTCGGCGTGCGCCTCGGACGGCATCTCCACCAGCGCCTCGCCCGAGAGGTCGGGCGGGAGCGCCTTCACCACCGCGACCCGTTCGTCCTCGTCCAGCGCCGCGAGCACATCGGCCAGGTCGGCCGGCTCGAGGTCGTGGGCGCGGGCGACGAACTCGTCGATCGCGCCCGCCCGCACGAGCGCGATCATCGACTCGACCGCCCGGGGGGGCGCGCTCACAAGGCCTCCCGGTCGAGCACGATGGGCGCCACCGTCTGCGGGCGGATCAGCAGCCGCTCCACCCGCGTGGGCGAGGACTGCAGCACGTCGAAGTCGAGGCCCCCCAGACGGAGTCGCTCGCCGGCTGCGGGGATGCGCCCGAGCCGCCGGGCCAGGAGGCCGCCGATGGTCTGCTCATGCTCCGCGGCCAGCCGCACACCGAACCGTTCCTCGACCGCGGCGATCGGCGTGGCCCCGTCGGTTTCCAGCAGCGGCGGCGCCGCGGGGCCGGCGGCCTGGGCCTGATCGTCGTGCTCGTCATAGATCTCGCCCACCAGCTCCTCGAGCAGATCCTCGAGCGTCACGATGCCGTCGGTGCCGCCGTATTCGTCGAGCACGACCGCGAGGTGACGCCGCTCGCGCTGCATGTCGAGCAGCAGGTCACCGCAGGAGCGGCTTCCGGGCGCCATGGCCACCGGTCGGATGGGCAGCGGGTCGCCCGGCTCGAGCCGGAAGAGGTCGAAGGCGTGGAGCATGCCGACGATCTCGTCCAGCGTGCCGCGGTACACTGGCAGCCGGCTGTAGCCGCTCTGCGCGAAGACGCGGCGGATCTCCTCGACGGGCGTGTCTTCGGCGATGGCTACGACGTCGGTGCGCGGTGTCATCACCTCGCGCACCGGCCGGTCGGTGAAGGTCATGACGCCGCCGATCATCAGCATTTCCTCGTCCATCGCGGCCGCTCCCCCGTCCGGGGATCGCCACAGTTTCTGGAGATCCGAGGGCTGACGGGCCGGGCGGGCCGGCAGGGCCACGCTGATCACCCGAGACCATGCGTCGAGCGCCGGCCCGAGCCGCCGCAGCAGGGCCGTGGCCCGCGGTTCGGTGAGCCAGCGGCTGGCCAGCTCGCCGCCGAAGATGATCGTGACGAGCAGCGCGCCGAGGACCACGACGCCGATCGTGAGGAGCGGCGCGCCGATCAGCGTGCCCGGCACGGCCACGCCCACGAGCACCACGCCGAACGACGTCGCGGCCGTGGCGGCCGCCAGCCGGTCCTCGATCCTGGCGAAATCCGTGACCGCGATAGCGCCACCGCGCAGCCGGCGCGAGACCGCACGGGCCAGCTCGGCCCGGCCGGTCACACCGAGCGCCAGGGCCGAGGTGGCGCCGAAGATCGCGACCGTCGCGCCGAGGATGGCGAGCGCCCAGCTCATGCGCGCGGCTCCGTCTCCTCGGGGGGCGGCGCGGGAACGTACCGCACGGTGACCCGGCGCACCCGGCGGCGCACGACGTGATCCACGCTGAAGCGGACGCCCTGGATCTCCACCTGCTCACCCGAGCGCGGGACGCGTCCCAGTTCCGCCAGGATGAGCCCGCCCACCGTGCTGACGTCGTCCCGGTCGAAGCTCCGGCCCAGCACGTCCTCCAGGTCGGCCAGCGGGACGCCTCCCTGCACCACCACGCGGTCCGGCGCCACGCGCTGGATCGGCTGCACCTCGTCCGTGTCGTACTCGTCCTGGATCTCCCCCACGATCTCCTCGAGAATGTCCTCGAGCGTCACGAGACCCGCGGTGCCGCCGAACTCGTCCACCACGACGGCGAGGTGGGCCGGGCCGCGCTGGAAGTCGCGCAGCTGGCGATCGAGGGTCTTGGCCTCGGGAACGAACGCCGCCGGGCGGATCAGATCATGCCACGACCGCTCCCCGTCCTCGCGACTCAGCATCGCCAGCATGTCCTTGGCATAGATGACGCCCACCACCGCATCGGGGTTGCCGTCGTACACCAGGAGGCGCGCGTGCTCGGAGCTGCGGAGCGTGGCCACGACCTCGGCCCCGGTAGCCGAGAGATCCACGGCCACGATGTCGATGCGCGGCGTCATGACGTCGGACACGGTCCTGTCCGCCAGGGAGAAGACGCCGAGGAGCATGTCGCGCTGGGTGCCGCGGGCATGGTAGTCCGCGGGCCGGGCCGGCGCGGCGCGCCGGGCCAGCCGGGACAGGAAGGCGAACGCGGGGCCGAACGGCGCGAGGGTGCGGAGCGCGAGGCGGCGCGCCGGGACGGTCTGCTCCGGGGCGAGCGCTGCCACGATCCGCGGCAGCATGTCACCCACCAGCCACACGAGCAGCACCACCAGCAGCACCCGGGCGGCCGCCCCGAGGGCGCCCCAGTTCCACCACGCCACCGCCGATCCGGCCACGACTGCCGCGAGCGCCAGGGTGCTGAGGTGCGCGAGGTAGAGTCCCCGCGCCGAGAGCGCCCGGCTCTCGCGGGCGGGCAGTTGGCGCGTCAGAATCCGCGGCAGCTCGGCGTCGGCCTCGCCGGCAAAGCCGAGCCAGGCAGACCAGAGCGTCAACACGGCGGCCGTCAGCGGCGCCACGAAGGTGCGGAGGATCTCGAGCATGGCCCCGATCACTGATCGCTCGTCGCGGGGCGCCGAGTGCCGGCCGATCGGCGGCGAACCAGTGCCGCGACGTAGTGCTCCTGCCGGCGCCACATCGCCGAGCGCTCGCGGTCGACGCCTTCCGGATGGTCGTGTCCCAGCACGTGCAGCGTGCCGTGCACTACGAGCCGGATCAGCTCCTCACGCGGCGTCACCCCCGCGGCCCGCGCGGCGCGCGCCGCGAACCACGGGCAGATGTAGACGTCGCCCACGATCCGCCCTGCCGTATCGGGCAAGGCGAACGACAGGACGTCGGTTGGAGAGTCATGCTGCTTCCAGATGCGGTTGAGATCGCGCATCGCATCGCGGCCAAGAAAGGTGAACGAAAGCGAGGCCACGCGCCGCGCGCGGGCCCGCTCCCCCGCGAGCACCGCCCGCGCGATCCGCCGCACCGTCGCCGCGTCCAGCGGCTGGCGGCGTCCGGCGACCGCGATCGCGGGCCCGTCCGCCGAGCTACGCCCGGCGGATCGAGGAGAACTGCGCCGTGATGCCACCAGACTCCGCCGGATACTCGATCCGCCCATGGTACATCCCCACCAGCACGCGGGCGAACTCGGCCTTCACGCGGTCGATGTCGCGCAGCGTGATGGGCGCCTCCACGAGCTGGCCCGCGGCGATGCGCTGGTCGATGAGATGATCGATGGCGCTGCGCACCTGCTCGGCGGTGGGATTCGCGAGCACGCGCACGGCGGCCTCCGCGGCGTCGGCCATCATCGCCACCGCCGTCTCCACCGACTGGGGTTTGGGGCCGGGATACCGGAAATCGGCGAGGTCGATCTCATCCTCGCCGGGGCGACCACGCGCGCGATCGAGGAAGAACTTGATTTGCTGCGTCCCGTGATGCTCGGGGATGAACGCCTGGATCACGCGGGGCAGCCTGGCCTCGCGCGCCAGCTCGAGCCCGTCCTGCACATGGCGGCGGATGATCTGGGCGGACTGGCGCGGCGTCAGCCGATCGTGCGGGCTCTCGCCCCCCGCCTGGTTCTCCACGAAATACCGCGGATTGTTGAGCTTGCCGATGTCGTGGTAGTAGCAGCCCACCCGGGCGAGCAGACCGTTGGCGCCGATCGCGTTGCAGCCCGCCTCGCACAGGTTGGCCATGGCGAGACTGTGCTGCCACGTGCCCGGCGCTTCGAGCGCCAGGCGCTTGAGGAGCGGGCGCCCCGGGTCGGCCAGTTCGAGCAGCGTCAGGTTGGTGGTGATGCGCGTGGCGCTCTCGGCCACCGGCAGCACCAGCAGCGCCAGCGCGGTCGAGACGATCGCCACGACCACCCCGATCACGGCGCTGGTCACCATCGCCCGGAGGCCCCAGCCGTGCATCAGGCCGACCGTCACCGCCGCGACGGCGTAGGCGCCCGCCACCACCACGACCGTGAGGTACAGGTGCTGCCGGCGCCGCACCACCCGCACGCCGATCGCCGCAGCGACTCCGCCGGCCAGCGCGAAGAACAGGGTGTCGGTGTCGTGGACCGGCCACTGGGTACCCAGGACGATGGCCAGGGTGAGCGCGCACACCGCGGCGACGCGCCCGTTGTACAGCAGGCTCACCACCAGCGCCGCCATCGGCACGGGCAGGAGCTCGTTGCGCGCCGGGAAGAGCCGCACCATCAGCGCCGCGAGGGCGATGGTGACCGCCATCAGCGCGGCGAGGAAGACCATCTCGCGGTGCTCTCGCCAGGTCTCCCGTCGATAGAGCATGAGCAGGAGCCAGAACGGGCTCAGGACGATGAGGTCGTACAGCACCAGCCCCGCGGCCCGCGGGACGGACCCGCCGGTGCCTGCCTCGGCCTGAGCCCGGGTGGCGGCACGCAGCGCGACCAGCAGGTCGTGCTGCATCTCCGTCACCGTGTCGTGGGCGGTGACGATCGTGGCCCCGGACTTCACGCGGGCGCGCACCGAGTCGACCGAACGCCGGGCGATGGCCTTGCGCCGTTCGGTGGCGACGTCGTCGCGCACCAGGGTCGGGCGCACGAGCGCGACGGTCAGCCGGCGAAGGAGCCGCTCTCCCGCCGCCGAGCGCAGGGCCTGCGCGGCGTCGTCCGCCATGATGAGGAGATCGCCGAACGTGACGATGGAGTCCCGGGGGAGGGCGCGGTCGCGCCCATCCTCCAGCACGGTGGCGGAGCCGGCCGCGCCCAGCTCGCCGACCCCTTCCATGACGCTGCCGCGGAGCGCGCGATCCAGCAGATCCAGAAGCGCCGCCTCAAGCCGGTCGCGCTCGCCCGGCGTGCCGAGGTAGGCGATGTCCTCGTCGCTCAAGGCCAGCCGGAGTCCCTCGGCCGCCGCACGGATCCGCGCGGGGTCCGCCCCCGCCTCGGCCACGGCGCTGAAGAAGGCCCGAGCCCGCACGAGCGCCGTGTCCCGTACGGTGGGATCGTAGCGGTAGACGGGCGGCACGGCCGCCGCGCGCCGCTCGGCCTCGAGGGCGATGGCCTCATCCGATTTCCGGAGCGTGAAGCCGATCGGCGCCACCACCGCCCGCGGCGCGATGTCACCGACGCGGAGAACGGGCGTCTCCGCCAGCGGCGGCGCGGGGAAGACCAGGTAGGTGACCACCGCGACGCCGAGCAGCAGTGCCCAGCGCGC
>JBMOPM010000037.1:15360-15912 GCA_049323575.1 Gemmatimonadota bacterium
AAACCGCACCGATTGCGACGTCCGCGATTCAGGCATCAGCCGTTCTGGTCCTCCGCGTACGCCCGGATGATCTCGCGCACCAGCCGATGACGGACGACGTCCGCCTCGTGCAGGTAGCAGAAGGCGATGCCGTCGATGCCCGGGAGGATCCGCTCGATCTGTACCAGCCCCGAATCCTCGCGCCGCACGAGATCGATCTGCGTCTTGTCGCCGGTGACGACGGTCTTGCTGTTCACGCCGAGGCGGGTGAGGAACATCTTCATCTGCGCGCCGGTAGCGTTCTGCGCTTCATCCAGGATGATGAACGCGTCCGACAGCGTGCGGCCCCGCATGTAGGCGAGGGGGGCGATCTCGATCGTGCGCGTCTCCAGCGCGCGCTGCACCTTGTCGTGCGGCATCATGTCTTCCAGCGCGTCGTAGAGCGGCCGGAGATACGGATCCACCTTGGCCTGGAGGTCGCCGGGGAGAAAGCCGAGCGACTCGCCCGCCTCCACGGCCGGCCGGGCGAGGATGATGCGCCGCACCCGCTTGCGCGCCAGCGCCTCGACCGCC
>JBMOPM010000038.1:0-15710 GCA_049323575.1 Gemmatimonadota bacterium
GGCCCCCCCCCCCGGCGGGACCCGCGGCGCCCCGGAGGCCGGCGGACCGACCTCCGGGGACAGTGCGCTTCAGATCGAACCGATCACCCGCGCAGGAGCTGCAGGATCGCCTGCGGTGCCTGGTTGGCCTGGGCCAGCATGGCCGTGCCGGCCTGCTGGAGGATCTGGTTCTTGGTGAACACGGTCATCTCGTACGCCATGTCCGCGTCCCGGATGACGGACTCCGCGGCGGAGAAGTTCTGCACCGTCGAGGCGACGTTGGACGTCGCGTAGTCGAACCGGCTCAGCGCCGCGCCGATCGCGCCGATCGCGTCGTTGATGATCCCGGTGGCAGTGTCCAGCGCCGCGAGCTGCGCCTGGGCGCCGGCCTGGGTGTCCAGCGCGTTGGCCGCCGTCGAGAGACCCAGCGTCGACACCCGGAGGTCCACCGTGCCGAGCGAGACGAGGTCGTTGCCGGCGTAGCTGCCCGAGGAGCTGACCATGAAGTTCGCGGTGGTCGTGGCACCCACGGTGACGTTGGTGCCGTCCAGGACCAGGGCGTTGCCCGCGTAGGACGCCTTGAGCTGCACCGTGATGCCGAACCGGGAGAAGGCCACCGCGCCCGCGCCGGATGCCGGCAGGCCGGTCACGACCTGGGTGACGGTGCCGTTGGTCATGGTGGCCGTGGTGCCGCCGCCGTTGATGGTGTAGGAGCCCGCGGACGCGCCGCTCACGTCGATCTTCTCCACGGCGGCGACGGCGAGGGCGGTGCTGGCGGTGTTGAGCGTCGAGCCGAAGGAGCCGTTGAGCAGCGTGGTGCCTTGGTACTTCGTGGTGCTGACGATGCGGTCGATTTCGTCCACGATCTTCTTGTACTCGGCCGACAGCTTGTTGGCCTCCGTGCCGATCGAGGCGGAGTTGGCCTGCGTCGCCAGTTCCTTCAGGCGGTCCACCATCGTCGAGATGGTGTTCACGGCGCCGTCGGCGATCTGCAGCATCGCGGTGGCCTGCGCCGCGTTCCGCTGCGCGGCCTGGAGCGAGCGGATGTCGCTGCGCAGCCGGTTGGCGATCGCGAGGCCCGCGGCGTCGTCCGAGGCCCGGTTGATCCGGAAGCCGCTCGACAGCTTCTGGATGCTCTTCTCGAGTCCGGCCGAGGTGATGCTGAGGTTGCGGTAGGCGTTGTTGGCGGCGACGTTCGTCTGAATGCGGGACATGGCTGGATGACTCCTGGCTTCCTGCGCTCCGGGGCGTCCCTGCTCCGGTCCTGCTGGCAACGGTCCCCATTGACCGTCTGCCCCTCCTTATCGGCCAGCGAGGGCCGTGCTTTAGTCGCCGCACCGCCGAACACCGCCCCCGGACGTTTCTGCCGCCCCCAATCGTCCCCCGCACCTCACCCGGCACCTCCTGCCGAGCGCCGCGGGCGGCCCGCCGTCGCACGCCGCCGCGAACTCGCAGACCAACAAGCAGATAGACCACACCAAGCCGCCTCCGGCGGCGGGGCATGCCGCTTGCCCTCGGGTCCCGCATGTCTCAGCGCGCTCCTCGCCCCGTGGCACCTTCTTCGCTCGCCTCCCGCCTCATGGAGGCGCTGCGACGCCATCAGGACGGCCAGCTCGCGGCCGCCGAAGCCGGCTATCGCGCGGTCCTGCGCGAGGACCCCGCGCAGCCGGATGCGCTTCACTTGCTGGGTCTCATCGCTTACCAGACGGGGCAGCACCAGCGGGCCGTCGAACTGATCGGACGCGCGGTTGCCCTCGCCCCCGACCTGGCTGCCGCGCACACCAACCTCGGGAACGCGCTGCTCGCCCTGGGCCGTGCGGCGGAGGCCAAGGAGGCCCAGCGGCGCGCGCTCGCCCTGGCCCCCGAGGATCCGCAGGTACTTGCGAATTTGGGCACCGCGCACCTGGCTCTCCGCGAGTATCGGGAAGCGGCCGAGTGCTACGGCGCCGCGCTGGCCCGCCTGCCGGACCATCCGGGGCTCCACGTGGGCCGGGCCAAGGCGCTCATCGGTGCGGGCCACCTGGATCAGGCGGAAGACGCGGCGCGAGCGGCGGTGCGCGCGGCGCCGGAGATGCTCGAAGCGAGGGTGCTGCTGGGGAACGTGCTGCTGGGCCGGAACGACCTTGCCGGCGCCGCCACCGAATATGGGGCCGTCCTGGAGGCGACACCGGACGACTTCGATGCCAACACGGGCCTCGGCGTGGTCCTGCTGCGCGCCGGACGCGCGGCGCAGAGCGAACCCTACCTGCGCGCCGCCCTGGCCGCACGGCCGGAGTCGGCACTCGCGCTCAGCAATCTTGGCGCGGCGCTCAAGGCGCAGGGGCGCGCGGCCGAGGCGGTACCCCTGCTGCGGGCGGCCGTAGAGCGGGATCCCGGTCTGAGCGATGCCCACTGCAACCTCGGCGCGGCGCTCTGCGACCTGAACGAGCCCGAGTCCGCCATCGCCGCCTTCCGCGCCGCCGCGGCCCTGAGCCCCAGGTCGCCGGAGCCGCGCATGAACCTCGCGTCCGCGCTGGCCGATCTCTGCCAGTTCCGCGACGCGCTGGTCGAGGCACGGGCGGCGCTGGACCTCCGCCCCGACTACGTGCCCGGCTGGTCCGTGCTCGGGCGCGTGCTGGCCGAGCTGGGCGAGCCGGAGGCGGCGATCGCCGCGTGCGACCGCGCCCTCGAGCTCGACGCCGGCTGGCACGAGGCGCGGTGGAATGCCGCGCTCCCCCTGCTCCGCCTGGGCCGCTACGAGCGGGGCTGGCGGGAGTACGAGTCGCGGTTCGACGCCTGGCCCCGGAAGTTGCGCCGGCCGCCCACCGAGGCGCCGCGTTGGCGGGGCGAGCCGCTGGACGGGCGGACGCTGCTGGTCTACTGGGAGCAGGGCTTCGGCGACACCATCCACTTCGCCCGCTACGTGCCGATGCTCGCCGCGCGCGGCGCACGGGTGCTCCTGCAGGTACAGCAGCCGTTGCGCCGGCTTTTCGAGGGCTTCCCCGGCGTGGCCGAGCTGGTCGATCCCGACGCCACCGGGGTCGCGGCCGACTACCGCGTCGCACTGATGAGTCTGCCGCACCTCTTCGGGACCACGCTCGACACCATTCCCGGCCGCGTGCCCTACCTCCGCGCGCCGGACGAGATCGCCCCGCGGCTGCGCCTCGCGCCATCGGGGCGCCGGCGCGTGGGCGTGGCGTGGTTCGGGTCGCCGGGGCAGACCAACAACCGCATTCGTTCCATCCCCCTCGCCGAGCTGGCCCCGCTGTTCCGGCTGCCGGGCATCGACTGGTACAGCCTGCAGGTGGGGCCCGCGGCCTCCGAACTCGATCAGGTGGACGGCGGTGATCGGGTCACCGATCTCGCGCCCCTGCTCTCCGACTTCGCCGACACTGCCGCGGTGATGGCGCAGCTCGACCTCGTGCTCACGATCGACACCGCGGTGGCCCACCTGGCCGGCGCCCTGGCGCGGCCGACGTGGATCATGCTCGCGCACGTGTGCTGCTGGCGGTATCTGCTCGACCGCACCGACAGCCCGTGGTATCCCACGGCGCGGCTGTTCCGCCAGCCCGCGCCCGGCGACTGGCCCTCGCTGGTTGCCGGCATCCGCTCCGCCCTGATGAAGGAAATCAGCCCGTGACCGTTCCCACTCGCGCGGAGCGCTTCGAGGCGTTCCTCGACCGCGTTCGCCACGACGTCTATCCCGAGCCGCCCAGCGCGCAGCACTCGGCCATCACGCGGCAGGCGTGGGCGAAGGTGCAGGCCCTGGCGGCGCTCCCGCCGGGATCGAGCGTGCTCGACGTGGGCTGTGGCCAGGGCGTCGCGCTGGAGCTCTTTCGCGACGCCGGCCTGCGGGCCGTGGGCATCACGATCGGCGAGGAGGACCTCGCCGCCTGCCGCGCGCTCGGCTTCGACGTCCGGGACATGGATCAGTCGTTCCTCGACTTTCCCGACGGCAGCTTCCGTCTCGTGTGGTGCCGTCACGCGCTGGAGCACAGTGTCGCACCATATCTGACACTGTCCGAATTTCATCGCGTGCTCGAACCGGGCGGCATCCTCTACGTCGAGGTGCCGGCCCCTGAGACCGCCTGCCACCACGAGCGGAACCCGAACCACTACAGCGTGCTGGGCCAGGCGGCGTGGCGTGCGCTGTTTCATCGGGCCGGGTTCGCGCCGCGGGAGGAGCTCCAGATCTCGCTGGAGACGCCGGCGGGCCCTGACCTCTACTGGGGCTTCGTGCTGGTGCGGCAGGACGGGCCGGGCACGCCGAGCGCGGCGAGCCACCCGGCCGCTCGCGGCGATGACGGCTGGGCCGAAATCGATCTCCGCTTCGAGACGCCCGCGGGACTGCGCGGGATCACGCTGCGGCTCGACCGCGGGCAGTACACGCAGGCCATCATGGCCGAGGCGCTGGCGCGGGGCGACTTCTACGAGCCGGAGGTCTCGCACTTTCTGATCAGCGTGCTCCGGCCAGGCGACACGGTGATCGACGTCGGCGCGCACGTGGGCTACTTCTCGCTCCTCGCGGCGGCGGTGGTGGGCGAGGCCGGCCGGGTATTCTCCTTCGAGCCGGAGCAGGGGAACTTCACGCGCCTCGTGCAGCAGGTGGCCGAGAACGGGTTCACCAACGTCGAGGCGATGAACGCCGCGGTCGGCGCCGATGCGGCCCGCGGGGAGCTGCGCGTGTGCCGCGACAATGACGGCGGGCACGCCCTGTGGGACGTCGGCG
Organism: Gemmatimonadota bacterium; assembly: GCA_049323575.1. Taxonomy (GTDB): domain Bacteria; phylum Gemmatimonadota; class Gemmatimonadetes; order Gemmatimonadales; family GWC2-71-9; genus JBMOPM01. The sequence goes on from JBMOPM010000038.1 coordinate 4,688, forward strand.
CCCACCCGTTCAACGCCCGGACCCGCGAGCACCCCGAGACCCAGGCGGTGGACATCGTCACGCTGGACGGGATGTTCGAGCGGTTTCGCGGCCGGCAGGTGCGGCTCGTCAAGGTCGACGCGGAAGGTGCGGAGAAGGATGTGCTTCGCGGCGGCATGATGACGCTGCAGGCCCTCGGGGTGCCCTACGTCGTCTGCGAGGTGAACGAGTACGCGCTGCAGCGGATGGGCACGTCGAGCGTCGCGCTGAGGGCGCTGATGGAGGCCTTCGGCTACCGCTGCTACCGGCTGTCGGCCACCCCGCCGCACTTCGTGCGCGTGGCGCCCGACGAGCCGCTCCCCGGCGACTACGTCTGCAACGTGGTGTTCACGACGGAGCAGCTCGCCGGCGGTCACTGAGCGAAGGGACCCGGAGCGCCGCGGGGCCCGCCCCGGGCGGGCTCCAGCGCGGGCGCCCCGGCGTCAGGCGGCAACCACCTCCAGCAGCTCGCCGACCCGCTGCCGCCACGTCCACTGTTCGCGCATGAAGGCGGCGCCCGCCTGCCCCACCCGGCGTGCGGCGTCGCGGTCGCGCCAGACCGCTTCCATCTGCTCGACCAGCTCCTCAACGTCCGATTCACCCCAGCCTTCGCATCCGCGGTAGAACGGGCAGCGGCCGCGCAAGGCGCCCTGGCGCGTGAGCGGCAGGGCGGCGCCCTCGCGCTCGAGCAGATCCAGGTGGCCGGAGTTGGCGGCGAGGATGGTGGGAATGCCGCACGCCATCGCCTCCATCGCGACGAGATTCGTGCCGCCCTCACAGCGGTTGGGAAAGACGGCCACATCGGCCTCGCGCAGCGTCTGGGCCATCGCGTAGTTGGGCAGCGGGCCCAGGTCCACCACGGCCTCTTCCGGGAGGCCGTTCTCCACGAGCCAGGGCACGATCTCGAGCCGGCCTGCGCGGGTCAGCGACGGCCGCCCGCGCACGAAGCCCGTGGTCTCGATGCCGGCCATCGTATCGGGCCACGGGTTGTGCCACGCCGTGACCAGAATGGCCTCCGGATGCCGCGCGTGAAAGATCCTGAACGCCGCGATGACCAGGTCCTGCCCCTTGCGATACTCGAGCTTGCCGCCCGAGAACACGACGAACCGGTCGCCCAGCACGCCGGAGCGCTCGTCCGGACCGAAGAGGGACGGATCGATGCCCTGCGGAATGGCCCGCACCTGCGGGATGCCGGCCGCGCGCAGGATCTCCGCGTTCCAGCGGGACCCGGCGACGATCACGTCGAAGCGCGCCGCGCGCGCTCGGGCCGCCTGGTCGATCGCGGTGTCCTCTGAGAAGATCAACCCCACGTTGCGCGGGGCGGAGAGCCGCCAGCCATCTTCGTTGCCGCGGAGCCCGTTGCCCAGGGCCCGGAGCACGGGGAAGTCGCTGGTGACGCCGTCGCTGCCGGCCGTTTCCACCATCGCATGGAGTTCGGGCTGCTGCCTGAGGGGCACGGCCAGGGCGGTGCGGTGCAGCGGGTGGAGTGTCTCGCAAGGCGCCGGACAGAGAAAGAGGGGTGTGACCCGGCCGTCGCGAATCAGCTCCAGAGCGAGATTGAGGCCGAAGACGCCCCAGCCGCTGCCCACGCCGATGGGCCAGTCGAGTACGACCGCGGGCGGCAGCATCACGCAGCGCCGCGGAGCAACTGGCGGCCGTCGATCCGGTGGCGGGTGGAGTAGCTCCCCCTGGTCACGATGACCTGCCGGCCAGTCCGCGCGCTGAAGTCGATCACGACCGGCCCCTGGAGGTTCATCGTGCAGGGGTCCCCCGCCCGCCGCGGCAGGGTGACGATGGCGAGGAGGCCGACCTCGGACGTCTCCGCGGGCAGCGCGCCCCCGAGGTCGGGCGCGTAGTCGGGCTCGAACAGCAGCGGATTCACGGTGAGGAAAGCCAGCCCCGCGTCGTCCACCGCCTGCATCCAGAAGACGCCTTCCGGGGTCGCGGGCAGCAGGATGAACCGGCGCTCTCCCGCGAAGCCGAGGAGACCTTCGGGAAACAGGATGCAGCTGTCCGGATGCACCGTGAGCGGGCCGAACAGTCGGGTGGGCACCAGCATCGGAGCGTCGGTCCGGGGCCGGGGCGCGAGCACGGCAGTCATCAGAGGCGCTCCGCAAGGCTGGTGGCGAGAACCCGGCTGGCGGTGGCGAGGGCCGCGTTGAGGGCGTTCTGCAGGGCGACGAACCGCGTCGCCGCCTCCTCGAGCGGCACCTCGGCGGCGTCCCGACGCCGCAAGGCCAGGGCGCCCTCCAGGGCATCCATGTTCTGGCCCGCCACGTCGAGCTGGCGGATCCGGGCCCCCAGGTCGGCGAGGGTGACCTGCGTGGCATCGAAGGCCGAGACCAGCCCCGCCAGGGTGCCGCCGACCTGGGAAGCATCGCCAGTCTGCAGGGCGTCGCGCAGCGCCGTCAGGCCGGCGATGACGTTGCTGGCCACGAAGATCTGATCGCCGGTGTGGTTGGTCCCCACGACCATTCCCGCGCCGATCTCTGCCTGCCGGGTGGTGGTGTCGCCGACGTAGGTGCCATTGGCCTGGAACGGGGGCGTGGCGGTCTGCGTGCCGCCGAAGATGTAGATGCTGCCGACCTGCGTGTTCCCCAGGGCGATGACCTGCTCCAGCATGCGGTTGACTTCGGCGGCGGCGGACTGGCGGGTGGAGGCGTTCGCGTTGGCCGAGGCCTGTTCGGTGGCGATCTCGCGGGCCCGTGTCAGGATATCTGACACCTGATCCAGTACCGATTCCTCGACATCGAGCCGCGACCGGATCGCCGAGACATTCCGTCGGTATTGGTCCAACCCTCGCAAATCGCGATCAATCCGCATCACGGTGGACGCCATGAACGGATCGTCGGAAACGCGCGAGAGGCGTTGTCCGGTGCTGGCTTGCGCCTGGGCGTCGGCCAATTGCGAGGTCGTGGCCTGAAGATCGCGTAGGACTCGGCGCTGCAATAGCTGGTTCGTGATCCGCATGGCCCCCTCAGTGAACTGACGTCCCTGCCAGCATCGGCTGGCTGCGTGCAAACTTTAGCCGGTTGACCAATGGCGAACGTTCTGTGTGTGGACGATGAGGTTTCGATCAGCGTCCTGGTGGAGCATCATCTGCGGCAGAAGGGCCATGAAGTCCGGCTCGCCACCACCGTCGGCGAGGCCCTGGCCCTGATCGAGCAGCACCCGTTCGACCTGATCATCGCCGACTACCTCATGCCCAACGGCACGGGGATCGATCTCATCAAGGAACTGGACCGGGTCGGCCAGCGGATCCCGGTCATCATCATGACGGGCTTCGCGACGGTGGAGCACGCGGTGCTCGCAATCCGGAGCGGGGCGGTCGACTACATCATGAAACCGTTCGATCCCGAGGCGATGGTGGCCGCGGTGCAGCAGGCGCTGGAGGTGGTCCGGCTCCGCCGCGAGCACGAGGGGTTGCGTGAGCGGATCACTGGCACCGCATGGCGCGGGGGCGTCGTGGGGGAGAGCCCCTGTCTGCGCAAGGTGATGGACCGGATCGCAGCGGTCGCCCCCACGCGGGCCACCGTCCTCATCCAGGGCGAATCCGGCACCGGCAAGGAGCTCTTCGCCCGGGCCATTCATGAACGGAGCCCCCGGCGGGACAAGCCGTTCGTGGCCGTCAACTGCGCCGCGCTGCCCGAGGGTCTGGTGGAGAGCGTGCTGTTCGGCCACGAGAAAGGGGCCTTTACCGGCGCCGCCGCCCGCTCCCAGGGCGCGTTCGAGCGGGCGCACGGCGGGACGCTGCTGCTGGACGAGATCTCGGAGATGCGGCTCGACCTGCAGGCGAAGCTGCTGCGTGCGATCCAGGAGCAGGAGTTCGAGCGGGTCGGCGGCAGCTCGCCGATCCGGGTGGACGTGCGGCTCATCGCCACCACGAACCGCGACCTCAAGGTCGAGGCGAACGCGGGCCGGTTCCGCGCGGACCTCTACTACCGGCTCAACGTGGTACCGATCCACGCACCGCCGCTGCGCGAGCGCCTGGACGACATCCCGTTGCTGGTCCGTCACTTCGCAGCCCGGGCGGCGGTCCAGTTGGGGGTGCCGCTCCCGGCGATTTCGGCGGAATTCTTCGATGCCCTCCAGCGGCACCACTGGCCCGGCAACATTCGCGAGCTGGCCAACGTGGTGGAGCACGCCGTCATTCTGTCCGGCGGCAAGGAGCTGGGCCTCGCCACGCTGCCGCCCGACCTGCTCAACGACATCCTGGCGCGGCCGGCGCCCCCGAAGGCCAGCGTGCGCCCCGGCCGCGGATTCACACCCTCGGCGTTGCCCACGCTGAACATCGATGAGCTCGAGCGCCTGGCGATCACGGAGGCGCTGGAAGCCACCGACGGCAATCGCACCCGCGCGGCCCGCCTGCTCGGTCTGAGCGAGCGCACCCTGCGCAACAAGCTCAACACGCCTCGCGCGCGGCTCGCGAGCTGACCCTCGCGCCGCAGCATCCCGGCCCGGCAAGGTCCTCCCGCCGCGGCGGCAGAATGTGCCGCTGCGGCGCTGGCCTTCCGCGCGGCGCAGCGGCCCCGACCCGGGCGGCGCGGATGTCTTCAACCCGTTGATACGAAAGGACTTAGCACCGCTTATCGCGGGCGCACGTGAGCGATGCGACGCGTGGCACCGCGATTGCCTTCTCCCGCTGCAACCCATCCGACGTGGAGAGCAGATGCTGCGGGCCCTGTTCGATCGATCGTCGCTGTCGCACATGCTGCGCGGCGGGCTGGAGGAGGCCAGCGCCACGCACCGCGCCATTGCCGAGAACGTCGCCACCCTGATGGAGGCGAGTTCGTCGATCGACTTTGCCGGCCAGCTCGAGGCCGCGAAGCAGCGCGCCGCCTCCATCGAGCAGGATCTGCAACGCAACATGGCCGCGCTCGCCGACACGCAATTGCGCTACGAGGCGGACGCCAGGCTGCTGCAGCAGGCCTATCAGTCCCTCCGCATCGCGATCCGCGACCGTGCCTAGGATCCCCGGCTTCCCGATGTTCGCGCGGCCGCTGCGCCAGTTTCTGGGCCCGCTGTCGACCAGCGTGGCGGGCATGGCGGCGCAGCAGCGCTTCCTCGAGGTGATCTCGGCCAACATCGCCAATGCCGAGACGACGCGCACCGCCGACGGCCAGCCCTACCAGCGGCAGATCGCCGTGGCCACGCGCGATCCGCGGACCGGCGAGCTGGTCACCGAAATCCGCACCGACCCGCGGCCGGGGCGTGCGGTCTACGACCCGGGCCACCCCGATGCCGACCAGGACGGTTACGTGCGCTACCCCAACGTGGACATCAACACCGAGCTGGTGGACCTGATGATGGCGCGCCGGTTGCACGAGGCCAATGCCAGCGTCTTCCAGGCGGCCAAGGGCATGCTGCGCCGCGCCCTCGACATCTGACCGAGCCCACGCCATGACGATCTCCGGCCCGACTGCTCCGCTGTCCCATCTCGGCCCCACCGCGCCCCAGGCGCCCGGGGTCACGCGCGCGTCCGGCGCGGCCGCGCCGCCGCCGAGCGTCCCGGCCGAACTCACGCTCCGGGACCTGCTCACGGACGAGGAGCGCGCTTTCTTCGACCAGCTCGCGCAGATGGGTCCGCTCACCTACGGCGCCCGGCGCGGCACCGCGCCGACGCCGACGGCCCCGCTGGGTCAGCGCATCGACGTGCGGGCCTGACCGATGACCGCGCCGATTCGCCCCCACGGCCCCACCATACCCGGTCTCACGGACCGGCCGCGCACCATCGACCTGGGTCCGGTCGCGGGCGAACCGTCCTTCGGCGACGTCTTCCGCCGCGCGATCAACGATGCGAGCGCCGCCCAGGACGGCGCGAAGGACATGATCGCCTCGTTTCTCCGGGGTGAGCCGGTGGAGTTGCACCAGGTGATGGCGGCGAGCGAGGAGGCGCAGCTCTCGCTCGAGTTTCTGGTCGAGATCCGCAACAAGCTCGCCGAGGCCTATCGCTCGGTGATGAATACGCAGACCTGAAACCGCGCCGAGCCTCATGGCCCTGGACCTTCGGAACACGCTCGCCGCGCTGCGTGAGGCATCCGGTCCTCGTCGCACCGCCATCTTCGGCGCCTCTGCTGCCGCGATCGTCGCGATCTGGCTGCTGGTGCGCTGGGCCACGGCGCCGGCGTATGCCACGCTCTACGCCGATCTCGATCCGGCGCAGACCGGTGCGATTACCGAGCGCCTGGGCAAGCTGGACATCCCGTACCAGCTGGACGACCGCGGCACCGAGGTGCGGGTGCCCGCTCGCGACCTCGCTCGCGCCCGCGTGGCCCTCGCCAAGGACAACCTGCCGCTCAACGGGCGGCCCGGGCTCGAGCTGTTCGACCGACCGTCCTGGGGCATGACGGACTTCACGCAGCGGGTGACGTTCCAGCGGGCCCTCGAGGGCGAGCTGGGCCGCGCCCTCGGCGAGATCCGCGGGATCAGGCGGGCCGAGGTCCACCTCGTGCTCCCGCAGGCCAGCCCGCTGCGTCGACTGGAGCGGCCGGCGGAAGCGTCGGTGATGCTGACGCTCGAGCCGGGCGTGACGCTCTCGCCGGAGACCGTCCGGGGCATCACCCATCTGGTGAGCAACAGTGTGGAGCAGTTGAGCCCCGACCACGTGGCGGTGCTCGACCACCTGGGGCGCCTGCTCTCGGCGCCCACCGGCGACGACACCCTTGCCGGAGTCACGAGCCGCCAGCTCGAGCTGCAGCGCTCCGTGGAAGAGCACCTCGCCCGCAAGGTGGAGCGGCTCCTCGGCACGGTGCTGGGCGCCGGTCGGGCCCGCGTCCAGGTCGCGGCGGAGCTCGACTTCGCGCAGGTAGACCGCACCACGGAGCAGTACGATCCCGACGGCCAGGTCCTCCAGAGCGAGCAGCGGAGCGAGGCGTCGACGCCGGTCAACGCCGACACGGTGACCGGAACGGCGACCAGCAGCGAGACGATCATCAACAACGCCTATCAGAACTCGCGGCGGGTGGAGCGGGTCGTGGGCGCAGTGGGAGGGATCCGCCGGCTCACGGTGGCGGTGGTGCTGGATGAGGCCATCACCCGCCGAGATGCCGCCGGCACCGGCGTGGACTCCACCCAGTTGGCGCAGGTCACCGCGGTGGTGCGGGACGCGATCGGGATCGATACCGCGCGGGGTGATCGCGTCAGCGTCGTGGCCTTGCCGTTCGGCGTCATCAGTCTGCCCGACAGTGTGACCAAGCCTGACGGCGGCCTCCTCGCCGATCCGATGGCCCTGCTGGACCGCCTGGCCCTGCCGCTCCTCGCGCTGATCGCGATCGCGGCCGTGGCGCTCGTGGCCTGGCGATCGCTCTCGAGTGGCCGGCCGGCCGCCGTAGCCGGTTCCCGCGGGCCCGCCGAGTCGCCCCCTGAGGGCGCGGCGCTGCCCATGCGACCCGTCGCCATGCCACTGCCGGCGCTCGCCACCGCCGCGGCGAACTCCGAACTGCAGGCGCTCCGGCAGCACGCCGTGACCGCGACCAGCGACCGGCCGGAGCACGCCGCGCAGGTCATTCGCGCGTGGATGGCTGAACAATGAGCGACGGAAGCGCGACGGTCAGGCGCGACAGGCTCACCGGGCTCCAGAAGAGCGCGGTGCTCTGCATGATCGTAGGCAGTGATGCCGCCGCGAAGATCCTGCAGCGCCTCGGCGCCGAGGAAGTGGAGGCGATCTCGCGTGAGATCGCCACGCTCCATTCGGTGGGTGCCGACCACGTGCTGGCGGTCCTGACGGAATTCCGCGAGGTGGCGGCGGCCGTGGAGTCGGTGGCACAAGGCGGACGGGACTATGCGCGCCAGCTCCTGGAGCAGGCGCTGGGTCCGGCACGGGCCCGTGCCATCTTCGAGCGGATCGAAGCGCAGATGGCGGACACCGGGCTCAAGCGTCTGCGCAAGGCGGCGCCCGATGTCCTGGCCAACATCCTGCGGGGCGAGCACCCGCAGACCATCGCCCTGATTCTCGCCCATCTCGACGTGCGCCAGGGGGCCGGTCTCATCGAGGCGATGGACCCCGAGATCGCCGGCGACGTCCTCTACCGCGTCGCGCGGATGGACAAGATCTCGCCGGACATCCTGGCCCTGGTCGAGGCCGGCCTGAGCAGCAAGACCGATCTCTCCCTGTCGCAGGAGATGACCCTCTCGGGCGGTCCCTCGGCCGTGGCCAAAATGCTCAACCTCCTCGGTGGCACCAGCGAGAAGATGCTCCTGGAGGCAATCCAGCTCCGCAATGCCGAGCTGGCTGCCGAGATCAAGAACCTCATGTTCGTCTTCGAGGACCTGAAGCTCCTGGACAGCAAGTCCATGCAGCGCGTGCTGCGCGACGTGGACATGAAGGACCTCACCCTCGGTCTCAAGGCGGCGAGCGAGGAGCTCAAGCGCCACATCCTGTCCAACATGTCCGAACGCGCGGCCACCACGCTGCAGGAAGAGCTCGAGTTCCTCGGCGCCGTGCGCGTCAAGGATGTGGAGGCCGCTCACAGCCGGATCATCGAGGTGGTGCGCACGCTGGAAGAAGCGGGCGAAATCGTGGTCCGTGGGCGGGGAGGCGACGATGACATCATCGCCTGACGCCTGGACGCCCGTGGCACTGAGCGCCCGGCTCCTGCCCGATCTCCGCCGCCCCGCGCCGGGCGAGTGCGAGGCCGGACCGGAGACGGGAGAGCCGGAGGAGCCGCTCCCCGACCCCCGCGAGGAAGTGTACGCCCAGGGCTATGCCGACGGGGTTGCCGCCGGAGCCGCCCAGGCCCGGGACGAGTTGCGGCCGGTCGTGCGCGCGCTGCAGGACCTGATGGCAAGCTTCGCCGACCAACGGGCCGCCATCCTCGGCGACCTGGAGCGCAACGTCCACGCGGTCGCGATGGGCGTCGCGCGGAAGATCCTCCAGCGCGAAATCGCCGCCGATCCGGGCGCCATCGTGGAGATGGTCCGGGACGCGCTCGAGCTGGTGCCGATGGACCAGCCGCTCGAGATCCGGCTCCACCCGGCCGATCACGACGTCGTGCGCGACGCGCTCGCCAGCTATGTGCCCGACCGGGCCATGCCCGTGCAGTGGCGGCCCGACGCCACGCTCGACCGCGGGGACTTCGTGCTCGCCACGCCGCCGCGCCTGGTGGACGGCCGGGCCGACGTGGCCCTGCGGACGATCTACGACTGGCTGAACCATGAGTAGCGTCGAGGTCTCCTTCGCCGAGCGGGCGCTCGCCCGGCTGGACGCCGCCCCGCGCTTCGCGGTCCGGGGCCGGGTGCGCCGTGTGATCGGTCAGGTCGTGGAGGTCTCTGCCCTGGACGTGCCGGTGGGCGAGGTCTGCCGCATCGCGCCCGATGACCGCAACGGCATCCTGGCGCAGGTCGTGGGCTTCCACGAGCGCGGGCTCCTGCTGATGCCCCTCGGGGAGATCGAAGGCATCCACCCGGGCGCGATGGTGATACCGCTCAACCGGTCGCTGCACGTGCAGGCCAGCGAGTCGCTGATCGGCCGGGTGCTCGACGGGCTCGGCCGCCCCATCGACGGCCAGGGGCCGATCCTGGCGCCGGCGCGGCGCGAGCTGGCCGGCGCCGTGCCGAATCCCCTCGCGCGCCGCCGCATCCATGCCCCCCTCGGCACCGGCATCCGCGCCATCGACGGGCTCATCTCGCTCGGCCGCGGCCAGCGCATCGGTATCATGGCCGGCAGCGGCGTGGGCAAGAGCGTGCTCCTCGGCATGATCGCGCGACAGACCACCGCGGATGTCAACGTCATCGCACTGCTGGGCGAACGCGGCCGCGAGGTGCGCGAATTCGTCGAGCGCGACCTGGGCCCCGAGGGCCTCCGGCGCTCGGTGGTCATCGCCGCCACCGGCGATCAGCCGGCCGTCATCCGCGCCACCGGCGCGCTGGTCGCCACCGCGATCGCCGAGCATTTCCGGGACGCCGGCCGCGACGTGCTGCTCATGATGGACTCGGTCACCCGTGTCGCGATGGCGTGGCGCGAGATCGGCCTGTCCGTGGGTGAGCCGCCAGCCACGAAGGGCTATCCCCCCTCGGTGTTCGCGCAGCTCCCTCGCCTGCTCGAGCGGGCGGGCCCGGGTCCGGACGGCACCATCACGGGCCTCTACACCGTGCTCGTCGAAGGCGACGACTTCAACGAGCCCATCGCGGACGCGGCGCGCTCCATCCTGGACGGGCACATCGTCCTTTCGCGTAAGCTCGCCGCAGCGAAGCACTTTCCGGCGATCGACGTGCTCGACAGCGTGAGCCGCGTCCGGGATCACGTGGTGGATCGGGACCATCTGGATGCGGCCAATGCCCTGCTCCGCCTCGAGGCGGCGTATCGGTCGGCCGAGGATCTCATCGCGGTCGGCGCCTACCGCAGCGGAGCCGATCCGCAGGTGGACGCGGCGATCGCGCTCCGGCCCGAGCTGCTGGCGTTCCTCCGCCAGGAGGCCACCGAGATCTCGACCTTCGAGACGGCGCGCGCTCGGCTCCACGCGCTGGCCGCGAAGATCACCCAGTCCGCGGGACGTGCCGCATGAAGCAGTTCACCTTTTCCCTCGACCGCGTGCTCCAGTTACGCCGTGATGCCGAGCGCGAACGCCTCCAGGCGCTCGGCGAGGCGCGCCGGCTGGAGGATGAGCACCGGCGCGCACTCGCCGACTGCCAGGACCGGCTGGACCGGGCGAGCCAGCAGTTCGCCCCGGATCCCGGCGCCGTGCTGCCGGCGGGCGCCCTCAGGACGCTGAGCCTCGCCCTCGAATCGCTGGTCCGCCAGGCGGAGGCCGCCGCGGCTTCCCATGGTCAGGCGATGGAAGTCACCGAAGCTGAGCAGGCCCGGTTCAATCATGCGCGCACCGAGCGCCGGGCCGTGGAGCGCCTGCGCGACCACCGCCTTGCTCAATGGCAGCAGGAGGCGGCTCGCGAGGAGCAGAAGTCAGCCGACGAGATCGCGCAGCGACGCGCACGAGGAGGAAGCGCCTGATGCGGCTCATGATCGTCGGTACCGTGGCGTTCGCCGCCGGTCTCGGCGGCGCGACCGCGG
>JBMOPM010000039.1:0-15709 GCA_049323575.1 Gemmatimonadota bacterium
CGCGGCCCGGCGCGCAGAGGATCGCGAGAAACGGCGTAACGACGCCACTTTCAGCCGACGTCCCCCACCTCGATCCGGTCTCGCCCAGCGCAGTCGCTCGACGTGCCCGCCCGGCGCGCATACGCACCGGCGCTGGCCCACGCGTTGCGCCTGCGTCGGCTCCCCAATGGTGGCGCCAGCCCGCCGGCACGACGAGGCAGAGCCTGGCATCAACGATGATCGGCTGAAAACCGCAGGCGGCGCGAGGCGCCCTGGCGGGTGGGTACCACGATCGTGCGATTCATTCTCGTCTGCGTATCTGCTCTCTGCTCGACTCCGCTCCCGGTACCGCGGCCGGACCCGAGCGCGGCCATCCTTGCGCGGGTGATCGTGCGCGAGAACCCGTCGCTGAATGATGCGGCCCAGGCCTACTACGTCGGCCGCACGCCCGTGATCGAGGTGAATTCGCGGCGACTCCGCGCGCTCCCCGTGCCGGTACAGATCTTCGTGATGGCGCACGAACAGGGGCACCTGGTGCGCGGGCACCAGCGGCCACGAGGCTTCGCGCGGGCCGGCGTCGCGCAGCGGTTCCGCGCACTCGAGACCGACGCCGACTGCTACGCCGCCCGCGCCCTCGCCCTGAGCAATCCGCGAGCTCTCCGGGCCACCATTGAGTGGTTCGCGGCCCAGGGCCTGGTCCCGCCGAACCGGTACCATCCCTCGGGGATCGAGCGGGCCGGGACCCTCCTGGCATGCTCGCGTCCGGTCCAGGGCGGTCTGGCATTGCCAGGGGTCGAATAGAGGCGGGACGCCTCGTCGGTCAGGCCGGCGGCTGTCAGCCGGTCCTGGTCACCATCACCCACACCCCGTAGTACAGCAGCGCCGCGGCGATCCAGCCCACCACGCTCCAGCGCACGAACAGGCCGCGGATCAGGCGATCGTTGTTGGGATCGGACCGCTCCATTCGGAGTTGATCGGGCAGGAGGATGGTGAGCCAGAGCAGTCCGCTCACCGACAGCGCGATGGGGGCGTGGCGGATCCACGGCGTGCCGAGGATCGGCAAGTGGGCTTGCCGCGCCATGAGCACCCCCGTGACCGAGAGCAGCGTCGCGCCGCCAAGAGTAAAGACGAGGTCCGTCCAGAGGATGGCCCGGGCGATGGGACGGAACGCCACGTTGCGGCGGCGGAAGCGGAACATGTACGCCGCCCAGAACCCGGTCACCGTGACATTCCCCACCAGCAGCACCGTGCCGATGACGTGGAGGGCCTTGAAGAAGAGGTAGCTATCCGTCGTGGGCATGGGATGCACCGCGGGGGCGCCGGGGGACGCGCACGCAGAACGGGGCGCGGGCTTCCGCCGGCAGGAAAGTATCGAGGCGGCCCAACGCGGTCAGCGTCGCGCCTTCGTGGATGGGCTGGCTCCGCGGAGTGGTCATGGCCGTCGCATTCGGGTACATCATCGTACCGATTTGCGGCCGGGAATGATCCATCGAGGCCCCAGCTACCCGCCTCTCCACCGTCCAGCTATTTTCGCGGGGCTCGCGCCCGTCCCCGGAGCGCGCGTCACGAGGAGACTCCGATTGACGGCTGACGCGACCCCCGCCACCTCGGCGTGGAGCCGAAGTTCCGACCTCGATCCCCGCCTGGTCTGGCGCAGCATCAATTCCGTCCGCGTCCTCGCGATGGACGCGGTGGAGCAGGCCAATTCCGGACATCCTGGCACGCCGATGGCCCTGGCCCCGGCGGCCTACGTCCTCTTCACCCGCTTCCTCCGCCACAGCCCGCATCATCCCGACTGGCCCGATCGCGACCGTTTCGTGCTGTCCGCGGGCCACGCGTCGATGCTGCTGTACGCGGTGCTCCATCTGAGCGGCTACGACCTGTCGCTGGACCAGATCCGCGCGTTCCGCCAGTGGGGCTCGGAGACGCCGGGCCACCCCGAGCGAGGCCACACGCCGGGCGTCGAGACCACGACCGGGCCCCTGGGGCAGGGCGTGGGCAACGCTGTGGGCATGGCCATCGCCGAACGATTCCTCGCCGACCGGTTCAACCGGCCCGGTTTCCCGGTGGTGAATCATCGCGTGTGGGCCATCGTGAGCGACGGCGACCTGATGGAAGGCGTCGCGAGCGAAGCTGCCTCCATCGCCGGACATCTCCGGCTCGGCAAGCTCGCCCTCATCTACGACGACAACCACATCACCATCGACGGCGACACGTCGCTGTCGTTCTCCGAGGATGTGGGGGCGCGCTTCGCGGCCTACGGCTGGCACGTGGTGCGGGTGAACGACGGGAACGACCTCGATGCGATCGACGCCGCGCTGCACGAGGCCCAGGCCGAGACCTCCCGGCCGACGCTGGTGATCCTCAAGACCATCATCGGCGATCCCGCGCCCACCAAGCGCAACACCTCGAAGGCCCACGGCGCTCCGCTCGGCGCAGCCGAGGTGGCGAAGACCAAGGAACTCCTTGGCTGGCCCGCCGACTCGAAGTTCTTCGTGCCGGAGGATGCTCTGGCGCACTGGCGTGAAACCGCCCGGCGCGGCGCCGAGCTGGAGAGCGACTGGCAGGCGCTGTTCGCGCGCTACCGCGCCGCGCATCCGGACCTGGCCGCCGAATTCGAGGCGTGGCTCGCGGGGCAACTGCCCGCGGGGTGGGACGCCGGGCTGCCCGAGTTCACGCCCGCCGACGGCCAGCTCGCTACACGTCAGGCGTCGGGCACGGTGCTCAACGCGATCGCGGCCCGGGTGCCGAACCTCATCGGCGGCTCGGCGGACCTGGGCGAGAGCACCAACGTGCACCTCAAGGAGGGCGGCGTATTCGGCCCCGCCACGATCGGCCGCTACTTCAACTGGGGCATCCGCGAGCACGGCATGGCGGCGGCGCTGAACGGCATGGCCGCGCACGGCGGCGTCCGGCCATTCGGCAGCACGTTCCTCGTCTTCTCCGACTACATGCGGCCGTCGATCCGGCTGGCGGCGCTCATGCGGTTGCCCGTCATCTTCATCGGGACACACGACTCGATCGGCGTGGGCGAGGACGGGCCGACCCACCAGCCCATCGAGCAGCTCGCAGCGTTGCGCGCCATTCCCAATCTCGACGTGATCCGCCCCGCGGACGCCAACGAGACCACCGAAGCCTGGCGCGCGGCGCTCCGGCGCACCGACGGGCCCACGCTGCTGGTCCTCACGCGGCAGAAGCTGCCCGTGATCGATCGCAGCACCTGCGCCCCCGCGGAGCTCGCCAGCCGCGGCGGCTACGTGCTTTACGAGCCGGCGGGCGGTCCCGAGGGCATCTTCATCGCCACAGGCTCCGAGGTGAGCCTGGCGCTGGAGGCCGCTCGGCGTCTCGGCGCCGACGGGATCCGGGCGCGGGTCGTGTCGCTCCCGTGCTGGGAGCTGTTCGAGCGCCAGCCCAGGGAGTACCGTGAAGCAGTGCTGCCGCCCGCCATCCGGCCCCGGGTCTCCATCGAGGCCGGGGCGACGTTCGGCTGGCAGCGCTACGTCACGGACGCGGGCGAATCCATCGGGATCGACCACTTCGGCGCGTCCGCCCCGGGCGAACGCCTGTTCACGGAATTCGGATTCACGGTGGAGCACGCCGTCGAGGCGATGCGCCGCGTCATCTTGCGGAGCCGGTCATGACCGCCAATCCCCTCGTCGTCCTCGGCCAGCTCGGCCAGAGCCCCTGGTACGACTTCATCACCCGCGACCTCATCGCCTCGGGAGCGTTGACCCGCCTCGTCCGCGAGGACGGCCTCCGCGGGATGACCTCGAACCCCACGATCTTCGAAAAAGCGATCACCACGAGCACCAGCTACGACGCCGAGATCCGCGCGCTCGCCGAGGCCGGCCGTACGCCGGCGGAGATCTTCGAGATGCTCGCGGTGTTCGATGTACGCGCGGCCTGCGACGCTTTCCTGCCGGTCTACGAAGCGTCGGGGGGGGTGGACGGGCTGGTCTCCCTCGAGGTCTCCCCGGTGCTCGCGCATGACACGGCGAGCACCATCGCCGAGGCGGAGCGGCTGTGGGCCGCGATCGAGCGGCCCAACGCGATGATCAAGATCCCGGGCACGCTGGCCGGCCTCCCGGCGATCACCCGCTGCCTGGCCCGGGGCATCAACATCAACGTCACGCTCCTCTTCGCCGTAGAACGCTACGAGGCGGTGATCGACGCGTTCATGACCGGGCTCGAGCAGCGGCTCGAGGCCGGCCTCGATATCGCGCGGCTGGCCTCCGTGGCCAGCTTCTTCGTCAGCCGGCTCGACACCCGTATCGACCCGATGATCGACCAGCGGGTGGCCGCCGGCCATGCGGAGGCGGCCCGCCTTCGGGGCACCGCCGCCATTGCCAACGCGGCCCGCGCCTATGAGGTCTTCCGTCGTTCACTGGCAGGGCCCCGGTGGCAGCGGCTGGCCGCGGCGGGGGCGAAGGTGCAGCGGCCGCTCTGGGCCTCGACCAGCACGAAGGATCCGGCGTACCCCGACACGTACTACGTCGAGGCCCTGGTGGCGCGGGACACGGTCAACACGCTGCCGCCCGACACCTTCAACGCCTACCGCCACCACGGCCAGCCCGCGATCCGGATCGACGCCGCCATCGCCCAGGCCGGTGCCCGGCTCCAGGCGCTCGCCGACCTCGGCATCGATCTGGCCGATGTGACCCGATTCCTCGAGGAGGACGGGGTAGCCAAGTTCGCTGCCTCCTACCGGTCGGTCCTGACCGGGATCGAGGCGAAGGCCAACGCCCTCGTGGGGACATGATTGCCACATGCGCTCCTTCCTTCGCCGCATCACGCTGTCACAGTGGATCCTGATCTCGATGGTGGTCGGGGTCGTCGTCGGATACCTCGACAACACGGTCTGGCTGGATGTCGACGCAGGGAAGAGCCTGCAGCCGCTCTCGGCGATCTTTCTCCGGATGATCAAATCCATCGTGGCACCGCTCATCTTCGCGTGCCTGGTGGTGGGGATCGCGGGTCACGGCGACGACATGAAGCTCGTGGGCCGGCTGGCCCTCAAGTCGATCATCTACTTCGAAATCGTGACCACGGTGGCGCTGATCGTGGGGCTCTGTGCGGTCAATCTCGCCCGGCCCGGCATCGGCGTCGCGCTCACCGCGGCCTCGGCCGAGCAGGGCAAGCAGTTCGCGGGCACACCGCTCACGCTCTCCGGCGTGCTCGAGCACATGGTGCCGCAGAGCTTCTTCGAGGCGGCCGCGAAGAATGAGGTGCTGCAGATCGTGTTCTTCTCGGTGCTCTTCGCGGTGGCGCTGGCCGGCGTCAGGGGCAAGCCGAAGGAGACGATGGTCGCTTTCTGCGAGTCCCTCTCCGAGGTGATGTTCAAGTTCACCAACCTGGTGATGAAGTTCGCGCCCATCGGCATCGGGGCCGCCATCGCCGTCACAGTGGGCCACAGCGGGCTCGGCGTGCTGGTGAACCTCGGGAAGCTGGTGCTCACGCTCTACGTGGCGCTCGTGGTCTTCGTCATCCTGGCGCTCCTGCCCGTCGCCCTCTTCGCGAGGCTGCCCATCAGGGCCTTCTGGCGCTGGGTGAAGGAGCCGTGGCTGATCGCCTTCTCCACCGCCTCCTCCGAGGCTGCGCTCCCGCTGGCGATGGAGAACCTCGAGAAGTTCGGCGTGCCCAAGCGGATCGTGGCGTTCGTCCTCCCCACCGGCTACAGCTTCAATCTCGACGGATCCACGCTCTACCTCGCCGTGGCCGCCGTGTTCGTCGCGCAGGCCGCGGGCATCGACCTCACGCTGGGCCAGCAGCTCCTGATGATGCTGACCCTCATGCTGACGAGCAAAGGCGTGGCGGCGGTGCCCCGCGCGTCGCTCGTGATCCTCTCGGGCACGCTGGCGACGTTCGGACTGCCGCTGGAAGGGGTGGCCGTCATCCTTGGCGTGGACGCACTGATGGACATGGCCCGGACCTCGGTGAACCTCCTCGGGAACTGCCTCGCTTCGGCGGTGATGGCCAGGTGGGAAAAGGAGTACGTGCCGGGCAGCGCCCTCGATCCGACCACATCTGCGGCGGAGGCCGTGGCCCGGGCCGCGTGAGGAGACAGGGGGAGCGATCCGGGACCCCCGGGCATTTCCTTCCGCCGGCTCGGCCCCTTCGCTTACACTTAGGGGCTGGCTTGCACGGCAGACCTTCCCAGAGGGCACCCCGCATGTCGACCCCGTGGATCGAACGCCTCTTCGCCCATCTTGCGTGGGCCGACGAACGCACCCTGGAAGCGCTCCAGGACACCGAGTCGCCCGACCCGTCGTGGGTCGACCTGTTCGCCCACCTGCTCGCGGCGGAACACGCCTGGATCTCGCGGGTGAAAGGCGAGACGCCGAAGCTGCCGATGTGGCCCTCGCTCACGCTCAAGGAGTGCGACAGACTCGCGCACGAGAACCGCAAGCGGTTCCAGTCGCTGCTGCACACGCTCGATGCCAGGGGGCTGAAGCGGACGGTGCACTACCGCAACTCGGCGGGTGCCGAGTTCGACAACACGGTGGAGGACATCCTGCTGCACGTGGCGCTGCACGGCTCCTATCACCGGGGCCAGATCGCGGCCGCGATGCGACGGGGCGGCGCGGTGCCGCTGCCTACCGACTACATCGCCTTCGTGCGCGGCGCGCCGGCGCCGCTCACCCCTTCCATCCCAGCACGCTCTGCTTGAAGCCGGTCCCGGGCGCGGGCTTCGGCCCGATCCAGGACCGGAACAGCGCGTCGGCAAAGTCCTTGCCGGCGATGACGCCCTTCACCTTGCCCGCCACCTCCACCTCGGTGCCTTTGCCGGGCACGTAGGTGAACACGAACTGCTCGCCGTGCTTGATGTCCTCCATCCAGTCACACAACTGGGCGAACTGCCGCCTGAGTTCGGGCGAGGCGTCCGGCGTGTTGTTCTTCAGGCTCTCGTCCCACGCATTGCACATGTTGTCCCGGCCGACGTTGCGCAGGAACTGGAGCACCATGCGACGCGGCGCGTCGGCGGCGAGGATCTGATCGGCGCTGGACTGCTTGCTCGGCAGATAGAGGCCGCCCACGTAGACCTTGATGATCGACTTCTTGCGAAGCCCGACACCGTTGAGAACCAGCGTGTGGCCGTCGACCTCGACGCTCCCCGGCAGCGTGACACCGGCCACGGTCATGCTGCCGTCCTGGGCCGGCACGACGACTGGCGTGACCGAACCCGGGGTCGCTGGCGCGACGGCCACCGGCCCGATGGCGAGCGCGAGAGGAAGGAGATTGATCATCTGCGGTGCTCGGCGTTCAAGGTGAAGAGCGACGCGATCGGAGTGCAGGAAATCTACGTCACTGCGCCATGGCCAGCGCGATCGGCGGCGCCTCCGTCTTCAGGTAGGCGTTGGGGTCGTGCTCCAGCGCGCCGGGGGGCAGCCAGCGATAGAATGCGCCCAGGTCCCGCTTCAGGCGCGCATGATAGAAATCCGGGAGCCGGGTACTCTCGCCCTCGAGGAAGCGCCGCTCGGCGGGGTCGGAGTCGATGAGCCGGCGGATCTGCTTGTGATAGGCGATCCGCCCCCAGCCTTCCGACGACGTCGCACGCACCAGATTCATCCACTTCGGGATGAACGTCGGCGTGGCGGGAATCCGCCGCGCAATGGCCCGGGCCGAGAATGCATGCTGCGTCACGCCGATGAGATGATCGTAGAACTCCGGCCAGTCGTAGTTCTTCGGCTTCACGTTCATCGCGTGGTTGTTGTTCAGGAAGTGGTGCGGGAACGGCAGCACGCGCCCGGCCCGCTGGTATTCGACGTTGAGCGGCGCCGCGCGCCCGAAAGCGGTCAGCAGCGAGAAGGCCGGGAAGGCGCCGGGCGACAGGTCGAGAAACCGCTTGGTGAGCTCGAACGGCCCAGGGCCGTGATCCGCGTCCATGCCGAGCACGAAGTTCGTCTGCACGTAGGGGATGTAGCGCAGGATCATGTTGATGTGGTCGGCCACCTGCCGGACCTTCTCCAGGCCGGTCCGCCGCGTGCCGGACTTGTTGCCCAGGTCGTACCACGATTCGATCCCCGGCAGCATCGCACGGAAGCCGTTCTTTTGCAGCCGCTTCAGATGCGCTTCCGACAGCAACGAGAGGCTGCTTTCCGCAATGTGGCGGATGCGGTGCCCGGGGTCGGCCGCCTCGAGCGCCTCCATGTAATCGTCGAAGCGCACCCCGAAGTTCGGGTCGTGCCAGCCCACGATCGGCCGCCGCACCTGGCTCAGCAGGAAGCGGATGTCTTCCTGCAGCGCGGCGAAGCCCAGCGGCTGGTATTTCACCGTCGAGTCGATGCAGAAGCTGCAGGTGTAGGGGCAGCCCAGGCTGCCGATCATCGGCACGATCTTGATGGCCGGCGCCTTCCTGAGGGTAGCCGTCACCCACTTCCAGCGCTGGGCCAGGGACGGGAGATCGGCCGGATGCCGGGCGGCGGCCATCTGCCGCCCTTCGGGCCGATGCGGCGCCCGCTCGGCCAGCACTTCCCGGATCACCTCCCGGTCCGTGAAGCCCAGTACGTAGTCGAAGAAGCGGCTGGCGTCCTCCGGATAGCACCGGGCATGGGGACCGCCGAGCACCGTGACGGCCCCGCGCTGGCGGAAGAGATTGCTGATCGCGTAGGCCAGCTGCGCCGACTGGGTGAAGGCGCTGACGAAGACGATGTCGACGTCCTGGGGCAGCTCCGTCGTCAGATCTTCGAAGCCCGTGTAGCAGACGAGGCTGACCTCGTGACCCTGCTCCTCGCACCAGACCGCGACCACTTGGGGCATGATGCCCGCCAGGTTGGCGTTCATCACCCGCGCGTACATGGCGGTGGTGGGGGCGCGGGCGACGAGATCGACGATGCCGATGCGGAGGCTGGGCATGGCGTTCCTGGGACGAAGTGAAACCGCGCTGTCCGATGCGGCGGGCCAGGAGGGCAGCGCGGGCCGACGGAAGGAATACGG
The DNA here is from genome assembly GCA_049323575.1 of Gemmatimonadota bacterium. Lineage (GTDB taxonomy): Bacteria > Gemmatimonadota > Gemmatimonadetes > Gemmatimonadales > GWC2-71-9 > JBMOPM01. Next base: position 8,914 of record JBMOPM010000039.1, read on the forward strand.
AAAAGCTACTACCAAGATCCCGGCCAGGCTAGCGAAGCGTGGCCCTGAGCCGTATCGCCGCCCCGGCGAACAGTTTCGACACCGGACAGTCGGCCTTGGCGTCCGCCACGATGCGCTGGAAATCGGCCTCGTCGATGCCGGGCACCCGGGCCTCCAGCTCGAGCTCGACCAGCGGAATGGCGAAGCCCCCGTCCTGCTGCACAAGATGCACCCTCGCTGTCGCGTGGAGCTCGGTCGGCGGATGACCGGCAGTGCTCAGGCCGTGAGCGGCGGCCATCGCGAAGCAACCCGCGTGCGCCGCGCCCAGGAGCTCCTCGGGGTTGGTGCCCGGACCGTCCTGCATGCGGGAGCCGAAGGAATAGGGCGCCTTCTCGAGAACGCCGCTCTGGGTGCTGACCGTTCCGCTGCCCTGGCGCAGATCGCCACGCCACTGTGCTTCGCCGATTCGAATCGCCATGGTTGCACCTCCATCCTTCACAGATAGAACTCCAGCAGCATCTCCTCGGTCCGCATCCGTTCCACCATCCCTTCGTGCGTCACGACCGACCCTGGCGGCACGCTGTGCGTCAGCCACACGTTGCCGCCGATGACGCTGCCGGCGCCGATCACCGTATCGCCGCCGAGAATCGTGGCGTTGGCGTAGATGGTGACGTCGTCCTCGATCGTGGGATGCCGCTTGCGCTGCGCGAGGTCCTTGCGAACCCGGGCGGCGCCCAGCGTCACGCCCTGGTAGAGCCGGACCCGGTCGCCGACGACCGTCGTCTCGCCGATCACGATGCCGGTGCCATGATCGATGGCGATCGAGCGGCCCAGCCGCGCCGCGGGATGGATGTCGATGCCCGTGAGCTGATGAGCCCGTTCCGTGATGAGCCGTGGCAGCAGCGTCACGCCCAGCTCATGCAGCGTGTGCGCCAGCCGATAGCAGGCGAGCGCGTAGAAGCCGGGATAGGCGAGAATCACCTCATCCGCGTCGTGTGCCGCGGGATCGCCGTCGGCGGTCGCCTGAGCATCGAGCAGCAGCGCGTCGAGCACATCGGGCAGCCGGGCGATGAAGAGCTCCACCAGCTCGGCGGCGTGCGCCGGCCGGTGCCCCTGGGCCGCGAGAACCCCCTCGAGGCTCGCGCGGATGCGGCGCTCGTCGGCCGCGAGAGCGGTGACGTCGGGCGACGGGTCATCGGCGAAATGCGGAAAAAGGAAACCCAGAGTGCATTCGATGAGATCGCGGGCGAACCGCCCGGCCCGCAAGGGCAGCCGGAAATTCTGACGGGCGAGCCTGAGCCGCTCGAGCAAGGGATCGGCTGAAGTCATGCCCGAAGAATAGCTCAGGGGCCGGATACCGTCAGTGCTCCATCCATCGCTGGCCTGGAGGCCCGCCTTGGCGCGCCCTCGACGGGCATCGGGTCGCGCTGCTCGAGTACACCGGGGAGGGAGACGGAACCGGGCGGCGTGCGCGGCCAGTGCTAGTGCCCGGCGCAGTCCGAGCAGGTTGGTGTCCCGCGGAGGCCCTCCAGGCCCTCCTTGGCGATGATCGGCACCATGACGAGCGCGGCCACCGGATCGGCCCACCACCAGCCGAGGATCGCGTTGAGCGCCACGCCGATGAGCGCGATGACCGAGAGACAGGCGCAGAGGGCAGTCTGGGTGGCGTCGGCATCGAGGGCGCTGCTCACCAGGGCCCGGGCGACCCGGCGCTTGGCGCGAGCCAGCGCGGGCATGACGAGCACGGAGAGGGCAAGAATGACCACGCCCGGGAGGCTGCGCTCGGGCGGCTCCCGATGCCACAGGGCCATCGCACTCTCGCCGGCGACGTAGGCCGCCAGGGCCAGGAACGAGAGGCCGATCCCGCGGTGGGCGATCCGTTCCACGCGCTCCCGTCGTGCCGGATCGACATCGGCGCGCAGGCGCCACTGGGCCGCCCCGCTCGCCGTCACCTCGATGATGCTGTCGACGCCGAAGCCGACGAGCGCCACGCTGCCGGCTACGAGACCGGCAGCGATCGAGCCCACGGCCTCCAGGGCGTTGTAGCCGATCGTCACGTAATTGAGCCGGAGCCCCCGACGCACGAGGGCGGCGCGATCCCCTGGCGCCGGAAGAGCAGAAACCGCCATCACGGAAAGTAATCCCGTCGTTCAGATCACCGCCCGCCGGAGGAGCTGCGCGTTGATCGCCACGATGACCGTGCTCAGCGACATGAGTACCGCGCCCACGGCCGGCGAGAGCACGATGCCCGCCGAAGCCAGCACGCCGGCGGCGAGCGGGATCGCGACCAGGTTGTAGCCGCTCGCCCACCAGAGGTTCTCGACCATCTTCCGGTAGCTCACCCGCGACAGGGTGACGATCCGCGGCACGTCGCGCGGGTCGTTCCGCACGAGCACCACGTCGCCCGCCTCGACCGCCACGTCCGTCCCGGCCCCGATGGCGATGCCCACGTCCGCCGTGACCAGCGCCGGGGCGTCGTTCACGCCGTCGCCCACCATCGCCACCCGCCGGCCCTGGCGCTGGAGCTCCTGGATCTTCGCCGCCTTCTCATGGGGCAGGACCTGGGCAAAGACCATGTCGATACCGAGCTCCTTCGCCACTGCCGCCGCTACGGCCTGGGCATCGCCGGTCAGCATCGCCACGTCGAGGCCCAGCGCCCGCAGTCGACGGACCGCCTCCGCCGACTCCGGCCGGAGGGCGTCGGCCACGGCAAAGGCGGCCAGGATGCGCTCGCCCTCGACGAGGCAGATCACGCCCTGTCCCCGCGCGGCAGCCACTCCCGTGAACTCCGCCAAATCGGCCGGCAGGTTGAGGCCGAGTCGGTCGAGCAGGTTCGGTCCCCCCACGGCCAGCCGGCGCCCGTCGACCGCTGCCTGCACCCCGTGGCCCGGGATCGCCTCGAAGTCGCCGGCGCGCGGGAGATCGAGCCTGCGCTCGCGCGCGCTCGCCACAATGGCCCGCGCGATGGGATGCTCCGAGTCCTGCTCGACGGCGGCGGCGAGCCGCAGCGCCTCCGCCTCAGCGAGCCCGTTGAAGGTGCGCACTGCCACCACCCGATGCTCACCCAATGTGAGCGTGCCGGTCTTGTCGAACACCACCACGTTCAGGAGGCGTGCTTCCTCGAGCCCGCGCCGGTTGCGCACCAGGAGCCCGCTCCGGGCTCCCAACGTCGTCGAGATCGCGATGACGAGCGGCACGGCGAGCCCCAGCGCGTGCGGGCAGGCGATCACGAGCACCGTGACGAACCGCTCCACGGCGAAGGCGACCGGCGCCCCGAGGGCGAGCCAGGCGACCAGGGTGACGGCGCCGACTCCGAGCGCGATCCCGGTCAACCACTGCGCCGCCCGATCGGCGAGCGCCTGCGCCCGGCTCTTCGAGCGCTGCGCCTCCTCGACGAGCCGCATGATGCCGGCGAGCATGGTCCGCTCGCCCACCCCGGTGACCTCGATGCGCAGCGAGCCGCTCTCGTTCACGGTGCCGGCGATCACCCGGTCGCCCGGGTGCTTTTCGACCGGCCGGGACTCGCCCGTGACCATCGCCTCGTTCACGGTACTGTGACCGTCGCGCGCCACGCCGTCCGCCGCGATCCGCGCACCCGGGCGGACGAGCACGAGATCGCCTTCCCGAAGCGCCGTAACCGGCACTTCCTCCACCCGCTCGCCGGTACCGTCCACGACAATCCGCTCGGCCATGGTCGGCAACAGCTTCGCGAGCTCGGCGAGCGCGCCCTGTGCCTGAGCGATCGAGCGCATCTCGATCCAGTGGCCCAGGAGCATGATCGTGACGAGCGTCGCGAGCTCTTCCCAGAGCGGCATGCCCGGGAAGCCGACCGTGACGGCGGCGCTGAAGACGAAGGCCACGGTGATCGCGAGCGCGATCAGGGTCATCATCCCGGGGAGACGGTCGCGCAGCTCGCGCACGGCACCCCGGATGAAGGGCCAGCCGCCGTAGAGGAAGACTCCTGTCCCGAACACCGGCGCGATCCAGTGCGCGCCGGGGATCGGCGGGGGGGTGTAGGCGAAGACCCGCGGGAGCATGTGCCCCCAGACGAGCGTCGGGATCGTCAGCGCCAGCGAGAGCCAGAACTTGTCGCGGAACATCGCGACCGAGTGGCCGGCGTGCTTGTCGTGCTCGCCGCGGCCCGCGTGGGAGCCGGCGCCGGCTGCGCCGGGGTGTGCGGGGGAGCGAGGTTCGACCGGCACATCCGGAGCAACGGACGCCTGATGATGAGCGTGGGGGCCCTGATCGTGGTGATGATGCCCTTCACCGTCAAGGCTCCGATGTCGATGGTCGCTGTTCATGGGCCCCTCACCCGTGAGGCTGGTGACCGCATGCGTGCCGTCCCGACATGCTCGCACCCGCACGGGGATTGCGCAACGACTGCGAGTCCAGGAAAGAAAAAACCCGCCAGGGCACTGGGCGCTGGACGGGTCCATCGGGGGCCGAGCACACTCGTCGGCACTGCGCTTGCGGGGATACCTGCATGCTGACCAGCGCGCAAGAGGCGCACCTCGGCCGGATCCGGGCGCAGATCTCTGAAGCCCGACTCACTCCGTACCGCAAGGCCGAGAAGGGCACCCTGCTGCACGCGCTCGCGCGTTACTTCTGGAACGTCGAACTCTGCCAGACGTACTACCACGTCCTGCAAGCCCTTGAGGTGACCCTGCGAAACCGGCTGGATTCCGGCCTCGGCCCGAAGTTTCCGGACAGCGCCGGGGGCCTCCGCCGGCCACGCCTGCCCGTCCCCACGGTCGACTGTGGGGACGAGAACGTCAGCATCTGCCGCGACGACGTCCGCGCATCCCCGCTCGTAGTCGGATTCGCAGGCGAACCCACGCAAACCCCAAGGCCCGCCCGCCGACCTCAGCCATCCACAGATGTCATCGATGAGATGCGACTCGGTCGGGTAGGTGGCCGGAACGCAGCGCCGGCAGTCTGGCGTGGCTGGCGATCGCCCGGCATCGGTGTGGATCAGGGACGCCACCGCCTGTCACTCGTCCTGTCACACCGTTGACAACGGTGTGCCGGTCCGCGCACGGCTATCTATCTCCCCTGCAGGCGGTTGCAGCTATCGTACGGGAGAGGCGCCGACCGGAGTCGAACCGGTGATGGAGGTTTTGCAGACCTCTGCCTTACCACTTGGCTACGGCGCCGGGGTTCCGGCCGATCGGGCCTCGAAGGGAGGCCAGCGAGGAGGATTCCTGGCTGGTCGCGTTCGGCCCATCGCCGGGAGCGAGAAACTAACGCCGGCCCGCCGGAAACGAAACCGGCCCCCGGCTGACCGGGGCCCGGCTCGGCTGGCCGCGCCGCGCCCGGGGGCACTCGCCCGCCTGCCGGTTCGGTCGACGGATCACCCACCGGCGACCACCGCCCGCCCCGGCTGCCCCTCGGCCGCCGCGGGTGCTGCCGTCTCGCCTGGCACCAGCTCGCCCGAACGGGCCAGCGCCCGGCGGAAGAGGATCGGGCCCAGCGTCTCGTTGATGGCGATGACGGCGAGGAGCAACGCGCGCATGTCGCCCCCGGCGACCGGATAGACCACACCCGCCACCGTCACCAGGCCGATGGCCACCCCCGCCTGGGACACGAGGCCCATCCACAGCAGGCGCGTCTGCTCCCGGGGCACGCCCGCGAGCCGGCCGCCCACCCGGGTGCCGACCATGATCGCCCCGGCCCGCACCAGCACGATGGGGATCACCAGCGGCCACAACCTGAGGAGCTCTGCCAGATCCAGCTTCGCCCCGGCCAGCGCGAAGAACACCACGAAGATCGGCGCGGCCGCGCGCTCCATCGCGTGCCGCAACTCGCCGCCCATGCCGCGCGGCGCGATGTTCTCCATCACGAACCCGGTCAGCAGCAGCGTGAGCAGCACCTCCACGTGCAGCAGGCGCGCGAGCTCGAGACCGAAGATCGCCACCAGCACGGCAAAGAGCATCAGCTCCTCCCGCACGAAGCGGAGATACAGCGCCACGACGCCGCCCAGCAGCGCACCGATCGGAATGGATCCCAGCACCTCCCACACCATGATGCCGAAGCTCGCCGCCTCGCTCCCGTCACCGGGCACGATCGCGCGGGCCACGGCGAGGGTGGAGCTGAACACCAGCACGACGATGACGTCCGCCACCAGCACCACCGAGAGTGTGGTCCGCGCCACCGGTCCGCTCGCGCGGGTCTCCGAGAGGAGCGCCATCGTCACGGCAGGGGAATGAATGATCACGATCGACGCGAAGACGGCGGCGAAGGTGAGCACGACGGTCAGCGCCTGGCCCTGCAGGAACGGTACGAACTCCTGGAGCAACGTGAGGAGCAGGACCATCGCGAGGAAGGTCACCGCGAGCTCCGTGGCCGTGAGCTTGAGCAACGCGATGCCGCGCTGGCGCAGTTCGCTCCACTCCAGCTCGGCGCCGGCCAGGAACGCGATGAGAGCGATGGCGAGGTCGCTCACCGGCCCCAGCTCGTGCACGGCCTCCACCGGCACGAGATCGAGCGCCGACGACCCGCATACGAGGCCCGCGGCCAGGTAACCCACGATCTTCGGCAGCCCCGCCCGCGAGGCCAATTCCCCCACGCTGTACGCCGCGAGGATCAGGAACCCGAACACGAGCAGCGGCAGGCCCCCGGCCCCGGGTGCACCCACCAGCAGCACCAGCCGCATGCCCACCAGCAACAGCACGAGAATGACGATCCGCCGCATCAGCAACCACCCGCCGTCGCGCCGGCCTCGGACCCGGGTGCCGTTGCCTCGGTCGCGCCGGGCAGCACTGCCTCGAGCACCGAGCGGACCAGCCGTGCCGACAGCAGATCCGTCAGCAGGACCGAG
>JBMOPM010000040.1:0-15352 GCA_049323575.1 Gemmatimonadota bacterium
GCCGGCGGGCCAGGTGGCGATGGGCAAGCTGGCGCAATCGCTGGCGTACGGCGCCACGACGCTCCTCGTGCGGGGCGACTTCGACGCCTGCCTCAGACTCGTGCAGCAGGCGAGCGAGCAGCTCGGCGTCTACCTGCTCAACTCGATCAATCCGTTCCGGGTCGAGGGCCAGAAGACGATCGTGTTCGAGCTGCTCCAGCAGCTCGACTGGCACGCGCCCGACTGGATCGCCGTACCGGCGGGCAACCTCGGCAACACCGCCGCCTTCGGCAAGGCGCTGCGCGAGGCGAAGGCCTGCGGCCTCATCGACCGGCTGCCGCGCGTCGCCGCGGTGCAGGCGGCCGGCGCGGCCCCGTTCGCCGCGAGCTTCGCCGGCGGATTCAAGGAGCGGCGCGCGGTGAAAGCGGACACGGTAGCCACCGCGATCAGGATCGGCGATCCGGCCTCGTGGGACCGCGCCGTCCAGACCATCCGCGAAACCAACGGCGTGGTGACCAGCGTCACCGACGAAGCGATCCTCGATGCCAAGGCGGTGATCGACGCGAGCGGCGTGGGCTGCGAGCCGGCCAGCGCGGCGAGCGTCGCGGGTGTGCGCCGGCTGGTGGCGGAGGGTACCATCCGGCCGGGCGAACGCGTGGTCGCGGTGCTCACCGGGCACGTCCTCAAGGATCCCGGCATCCTGTTCGCGTACCACCAGACCACCGAGCCCCCCCCGGCACGGGGCAACCGGCCGATCGAGATCGAGGCCGACCTCGCGGCCGTCGAGCGGGTGCTGCAGAGACGCTGACGCGCCCGGGCAACATGCACGCCCCGCGTGCGCCCGGCCACTGGTTCGCGCGATGCGCGAGGGATCCCCGCCTAACCGGTTGCCCCCGATGCGACTGACCAACGGCGCAGCGCGCGGTGCGGCGGAGGGCGAATTCGTCGCACGCTGCTTGCGCCGCCCGGGAACGAGCCTGGGTGGGTGCGTCGACCGATCCGGCGGCGCCGGACACCAGCCATTAGCGAACGCCGGTGGAAACCGCCGCCAGGCGCGACGCCCTCACCCGCCAACGAAGCAAAGGGGGACGACCCACATGGTCGTCCCCCTTTGCTCGATGGCGACTCGTATTGGTCCTCAGCTAAAGCAGAGGCTCGGCTGAGGGACAACTACATCCCGTGGTGGCCGGCGTGGGCCGCCTGATTGATGGCGTCGCCCAGCTCGCTGTAAGCGCTCGGGTCGACCTCGCGGAACGGGTCGGCGACGTACGTGATCCTGCCGTCCGGCCCGATGACGTACAGCACGCGCTTGTCAAGCTTGTACTGATCGCTCCAGGCGCCGTACGCCTTCCCCACCGTGCCGTCCGCGTCACTCAGGAACCGGAAGGGGAATCCCTCGTCCTTCGCCCAGCTGGCCTGGGCGTCGGCCGGGTCGGCGCTGATGGCGAGGAGCACGACATCCTTGCCGTCGTGGAACAGGTCGCCGTAGCTGTCCCGATACTGCTTCATCTGGATCGTGCAGCCCCGGGTGCGCACCTTGGGGAAGAACGCCAGCACGACCGTCTTCCCCTTGAAGTCACTCAGCTTGACCGTCTGCTGGACGCCGTCCCGGGTCGACGCCGTCAGCGCGAACTCCGGGGCCACCGATCCCACCTCGAGCGTCCCGGACTGCTGTGCGGCCAGCGAGCCCGCGCTTACGGCGAGGGCGGTGAGAATGAGATGTGCGCGATGCATGAACGCCTCCGTTGAGAGAAGCGCAGGTCGCTACTTGGCGACCACGCGCCAGATCATCCCGCTGTGGTCGGCCGCGATGTAGACGCTGCCGTCCCGACCGACTGCTACGCCCGACGGCCGGATCGACGTCGGTTGGCCGGCCGCGAGCGCGAAGTCCTTGAACGCGCCGGTGGGCCGGTGGTCGGGGCCGAAGGGCGCGAATACGACCCGGAACCCCTGCTGCGGCAGCGGGGCGCGGTTCCACGACCCGTGGAAGGCGACGAACACACCGTGCCGCCACTCCGGGGGCAGCGCGGTGCCGCCGGCGAACGCCAGCGCCATCGGGCCCCAATGCGCCGGGAACACCACCGCGGGCTGGAGCATCGAGCCGCAGTTGCCCTCCTTCTTTCCGTCCCCGCCATACTCCGGCGCCAGCACCTTCCGCCTGAGCCCCGTATCGTAATAGCAGTACGGCCAGCCCAGGTTCCCGCCCTTGGGAACGATGGCCAGTTCTTCCGCCGGATTCTCGGCGTTGTACTCGTCGGAGAATCCCCAGTTGGCGCTGAGCTGGTCGCGGCCGTGGGTGGCGACGAAGAGCGCGCCCGTGCCGGGCTGGAAGCCGAGGGCCATTCCGTTCCGGATGCCGGTGGCAAATCGCTCGCCGGTGGCCGGCGTCTGCCCGGTGCGATGGGCGACGAAGCGCCAGATGCCGGCCCGCTCCTCGAGCTCGGTGCAGGGCTGGCGGCCGGGCGAGCGCGGCTGGCGGTCGGCCTCCTGGCAACTGTTGGTGCGGGAGCCGACGTTCACGTAGAGCATCCCGTCGGGGCCGATCGCGATCTGCTTGGATGTATGGCCGCCGGTGGGCAGGCCGGAGACGACCACCTCCGGCTCCCCCGTGGGCTCCAGTTGTCCGGGCTTCCAGCGCCAGCGGATGACGCGATCATTCGGTGCGAAGTACAGCCAGTCGCGCGTGAGCGCGATGCCGTTGCCACCCTCAGGACCGAACCGGCGGACGGTCTCGTAGGTCCCGTCTCCGTCCGCGTCGCGCAGGGCGAGCACCCCGCCATCGGGACCCACGACCGCGACGAAGACATCGCCGTTCGGCGCCACGACCAGGTGGCGCACACCGCCCACGCCGCGGGCCACGACCGAGGCGCACAGGTTGGCGGGCAGCTTGAGGCCGCCATTGTCGGGAGCGCAGGGCGGCGCGGCAACGAGAGCAAGCGAGACCAGGAACATGGTGCACGTCGTGGTTGATGGTTGGACGGCGGGCCGGTTGAATATACCTCACCCCCCACCGCCTACCCGCCACCCCGCCTTCCCGCCTATCTTGTCGCCCCTATGGCTGGCGAATACATCTTCACGATGCGCGACCTGCGCAAGGTCGTGCCCCCTTCCCGCGAAATTCTCAAGGGCATCTACCTCGCCTTCTACCCCGGCGCGAAGATCGGCGTGATCGGGTCGAACGGCTCCGGCAAGTCCACCCTGCTGCGGATCATGGCCGGGGTCGATACGGACTTTCTGGGCGACGCCCGCCCCCTGCCCGGGATCAGGATCGGCTACCTGCCCCAGGAGCCGCAGCTCGATCCCACGAAGGACGTACGCGGCAACGTGGAGGACGGGCTCCGGCACATCCGCCGTCTGCTCGACGAGTTCAACGAGATCACGGCCAGGTTCGCCGAGCCGATGGACGACGACGAGATGCAGCGGCTGCTCGAGCGCCAGGCGCGGGTGCAGGATCAGATCGACCACCACGGCGCGTGGGAGCTGGATCACAAGATCGACATGGCGATGGACGCGCTGCGTCTGCCGCCGGGCGACGCCGACGTGCGCGTCCTCTCCGGCGGGGAGCGGCGCCGGGTAGCGCTCTGCCGGGTGCTCCTCGAGCAACCCGACCTCCTCCTGCTCGACGAACCCACGAATCACCTCGACGCCGAGTCGGTGGCGTGGCTCGAGAAGCACCTGGAGGAGTTCCCGGGCACCGTCGTGGCGGTTACTCACGACCGCTACTTCCTCGACAACGTGGCCAGGTGGATCCTCGAGCTGCACCGCGGAGAGGGCATTCCGTGGGAAGGCAACTACTCGAGCTGGCTCGAGCAGAAGCAGAAACGGCTGGCCACCGACGAGAAGCAGGCGAGTGCCCGACTCAAGACGCTGGAGCACGAGCTGGAGTGGATCCGGATGTCGCCCCGCGCGCGCCAGGCCAAGAGCAAGGCGCGCATCGCGCGCTACGAAGAGCTTCGGGCCGAGCAGGAGCGGCAGAGCGAGGGGACGGCGGAGATCCTCATCCCGGTGCCCGAGCGGCTGGGCGACGAGGTCGTGGTGGCCAGGAACCTCGCCAAGGGCTACGGCGACAGGCTCCTCTTCGAGAACCTGAACTTCTCGCTCCCGCGCGGCGGCATCGTGGGCGTGATCGGCCCCAACGGCGCCGGCAAGACGACGCTGTTTCGCATGATCGCGGGCCAGGAAAAGCCCGATCAGGGCGAGCTCACGATCGGCAAGACGGTCAAGCTGGCCTACGTGGATCAGCATCGCGACGCGCTCGACGGCGAAAAGACGGTCTACGAGGAGATCTCCGGCGGCGCGGACGAGCTGCTCTTCGGCAACCGGAAGGTGAACGCCCGGGCCTACTGCGCCGGTTTCAATTTCCGCGGCGCCGATCAGCAGAAGCGGGTCAAGGACCTCTCGGGCGGCGAGCGCAACCGGGTGCACCTCGCCAAGCTGCTCAAGTCGGGCGGCAACCTCCTGTTGCTCGACGAGCCCACCAATGATCTCGACGTCGATACGCTCCGGGCGCTCGAGGATGCCCTGGTGAACTTCGCCGGGTGCGCCGTGGTGATCAGCCACGACCGCTGGTTCCTGGACCGCATTGCCACCCACATCCTGGCCTTCGAGGGTGACAGCCAGGTCTACTGGTTCGAGGGCAACTTCCAGGAATACGCGGCCGACTACAAGCGCCGCACCGGCGGGAGCGTGGACCAGCCGCATCGCATCCGGTACAAGAAGCTGGTCCATTAGCGGGCAGGCGGCGAGCCGGGCAGGCAGCATGGGCGCACGGCGCGAGCGGACACCCCGCACCTAGCCCCCGCTGCCCGGCACCGTTTATTGTCGTTCGATGAGTCCGATGCCTCCCTTATCACATCTTCCTCCCGAACTGTCCGGCCTCGCCGACGTCGCCTACAACCTCTCGTGGAGCTGGAACCGCGATGCGCGGACGCTCCTCCGGCTGATCGATGAGCCGGTCTGGCACCTGACGCGGCACAACCCGATCGCCCTGCTCGAAAGCACAAGCGCGGAGCGGCTCCGGGAATGCGCGGCCGATCCGGTCTTCATGGAGCAGTATCGCAAGGTCATGGCGTGGCGCGAGCGCGAAGCCAAAAGCGACGGCACCTGGTTCGAGCGCACCTGGCCGGGCCACGCGGCCGGTCCGGTGGCCTACTTCTGCGCCGAGTTCGGGTTCCACAGCTCGGTGCCGATCTACTCCGGCGGCCTCGGCGTGCTCGCGGGTGATCACATCAAGACCTCGTCGGACCTGGGCGTCCCCACGGTGGGAGTCGGGCTCTTCTATCTGAAGGGCTACTTCGACCAGCGGGTGCGGCTGGACGGGTGGCAGGAGGACAGCGACGAGACGTTCGACGTGGCGAACACACCGCTGCGACCGGTGCCGGGACCGGGCGGCAAGCCGTACCTCGCCACCGTGATGACCTTCGGGCGGCCGGTCCATATCCGCGCGTGGCGGATGCACGTGGGACGCGTCCCCATCTACCTCCTCGACACCAACCTCGAGGAGAACGATCCGGCCGACCGCGCGCTGCTGAGCAAGCTCTACGCGGGCGGGCCCGATCTGCGCCTCCGCCAGGAGTGGCTGCTCGGCGTCGGCGGCGTGCGGGTCCTCCGTGCGCTGGGCATCCACCCCGCCGCGTGGCATGCCAACGAGGGCCATGCGGCATTCATGCTGCTGGAGCGGCTGCGCGAGCAGGTGGGGCAAGGTGCCGCGTTCGGCGATGCCGTGGCCAGGGTGCGCGCGAGCAGCATCTTCACCACGCACACGCCGGTGCCGGCCGGGCACGATGCCTTCACCCACGATCAGGTGGTCGAGTGCTCGAGCGGCTTCTGGAACGAACTCGGCGTATCCCGCGAGGCGATGCTGGGCCTGGGCTGTCATCCCGTGCGGGATCACGGCCTCTTTCACATGTCGGTACTGGCGATCCGGCTCTCGAGCCGCGTCAACGGCGTGTCCCGGGTGCATGGCGCGGTGTCCCGCGACCTGTGGAAGGACCTGTGGCCGGGCCGGGCGCCGGACAGCGTGCCGATCGGCCACGTGACCAATGGCGTCCATCTCGCCACCTGGATGGCGAACCCGGTGATGGAACTGCTGGACCGCCACCTCGGCCCCGACTGGGGCGCTCGCCAGGACGACCCGGCGCTGTGGGACCAAGTGCTCGACCTCGACGACGCCGGGCTGTGGGAGGTGCACTTCGCGCTCAAGAAGGTCCTGTTCAACCTGATCCGCGAGGAGGCGCGACGCGGCTTCACCCACCGCTGGTCGGAGGCCGCACAGGTGGTGGGCGCCGGCACGCTGCTCGATCCGAACGCCTTCACCATCGGCTTCGCCCGGCGCTTCGCGACGTACAAACGGAGCGACCTCATCTTCCGGGACGTGGAACGCCTCCGGCGGCTGCTGACCGATCCATGGCGCCCGGTACAGATCGTCTTCGCGGGCAAGGCGCACCCGGCCGACACGCCGGGCAAGGAGATGCTGCGGAGCGTCTACCGGTTCACCCGGGATCCCCGATTCGAGGGCCGGGTCGCCTTCGTCGAAGACTACGACATGCACGTGGCCCACACGCTGGTGCAGGGCGTGGACCTGTGGCTCAATCTCCCGCGCGTGCCGCTGGAGGCGAGCGGTACCAGCGGCATGAAGGCGGCGCTCAACGGCGTACCTCAGTTGAGTACGCTCGACGGCTGGTGGGCCGAGGGCTACACCGGAGACAACGGCTGGGCGATCCCGGTCGCGACGGACCCGGACCGCGCCGATCAGGCGGACGCCGACGCGCTCTACACATTGCTCGAGCGCGAGGTGGTGCCGCTCTTCTACGATCGGGATGCGAGCGGGCTGCCGCGGGGCTGGATCCGGCGCATGAAGCAGGCGATGCGGGTCGTGGGTCAGCGGTTCACTACGCAACGCATGCTGTGCGAATACGTGCGCGACTATTACCTGCCGGCGATGGGGGGCGATCTGTCGCACGACGACCCGCCCACGGGCTGACCGCGCTCATGGCCACCGAGACGACCGCGCGGCACGCTCCGGGCCCGACTCCCGCGACCCCGCCGCCACCCCTCCTGACACCCGCGGGCGAGCCGGTGACGGTGGTGCATCTGTCGTCGGAGTTCTCTCCGTTCGCGCGCACCGGGGGCCTTGGTGAAGCGGTGAGCGGACTCGCCGCGTTCCAGGCGCGCCACGGCGTGCGGACCGTCGCGATGGTGCCGCTCTACCTGCAGGCGCGCCAGCTTGCCGGCGAGCTGGTCCCGGTGGGCGACGCATTCACGATCCGGGTGGGCTGGCGGACCGAGGCGGTCCGCCTCTTCCGCCAGGCCCGGCCCGAGCCGGGCGCCGAGGTGTATTTCATCGATCACCCCGCGTCCTTCGACCGCCCCGGCATCTACGGAGACGCCCACGGCGATTTCAGCGACAACGCGCGCCGCTTCGCCTGCTTCACGCTCGCCGCGCTGGCGGCGATCCCGCAGCTCGTATCGGGGCCGGCCCTGATCCACGCGCACGACTGGCACACGGGCCTGGTGCCGGTCTACCTGCGCACCACGCACACGTGGGACCATTTCTACGACAAGGTGCCGGTGGTATTTGCGATCCACAACGCCGGGTACCAGGGCATCTTCCCGCCGAGCGAGCTGGCGGAAATCGGGATACCGTTCGAGCTGTTCGACTGGCGCTATCTCGAGTGGCACGGCCGTATCAGCTTCCTCAAGGCCGGAGCCACCTTCGCCGACCAGGTCGTGACCGTGAGCCCGACACACGCCAACGAGCTCCGCACGCCGGAGGGCGGCTTCGGCCTGCACGAGCTCTTCCTCCACCTGGGCGACCGCCTGTCGGGCATCACGAACGGGATCGACCCGGCAGCCTGGGATCCGGCCACCGACCCGGCCCTCCCGGCGCACTACAGCACCGAGGATCTGTCGGGCAAGGCTCGCTGCAAGGCGGCACTCCAGCGCGCGTTCGGCCTGCCGCAGCGCCAGCGGGTGCCGCTGCTGCTGATGACCGGCCGGCTCGTCACCCAGAAGGGGATCGACCTGGTCCTCCGCTGCCATGACCTGTTCCGGGCGGACGTGCAGTTCATCTTCCTGGGCAGAGGGGAACCGCAGTTCGAGAAAGCGCTCAAGGGCCTGGCTGCAGCGTTGCCGAACCAGATCGGCCTGCAGCTCGACTGGTCGGAGCAGATGGAGCACCGCCTCATCGCCGGGGGTGATATCCTGCTGATGCCGTCGTGGTACGAGCCCTGTGGCCTCACGCAGATGCGGGCGCAGCGTTACGGGACGGTCCCGGTGGTGCGCCGCATCGGCGGGCTGGCGGATACGGTGGACGACGAGGTCACCGGCTTTCTGTTCGACCCGTATACGCCGGCAGCGCTGGCCTGGGCCGTGGGCCGTGCGCTCACGGCCTATGAGGACCAGCCGCGGTGGCAGCGGATGCAGTGGACCGGGATGACGCGCGACTTCAGCTGGGGCCGCTCGGCGCTCGAATACTTCGCCCTGTACCGGCGCGCACTTGCGATGCGCCACACGGGCTGATCCCTCGGGGATCGGTTCGACCCGTCGGCCACCCGGAGCAACCAGGCGTGGACTTCGTTCTGCAACTGCACACCCATCTCCCGTATGTGCTGAACCACGGGCGCTGGCCGCATGGCAGCGACTGGATCTGCGAGGCAGCGCTGGACACGTATCTCCCGCTGCTGGACGAGCTGCTGGTCCTCAAGGCCGACGCGGTGCCGTCGCCGCTCACCATCGGCTTCACGCCGGTGCTGGCCAATCAGCTCGCGAGCCCCACGTTCGTGGAGGAGATGAACGCCTTCTTCACGCAGCGCCTCGAGGCCTGCGACGAGGCGCCTGCATCCCTCGCGGAGACCGGCGACACGCACCTCCTGCCGCTGGTGGACTTCTGGCGCGAGCGGCTCACCGCGCTGCGCGAGCTGTTCTGGCTGATCGATGGCGACCTCGTTGCCGCCTTCCGCCGTCTCGAGCAGGCAGGCCGCGTGGAACTGATCGGCTCCGCCGCCACGCACGGTTTCCTGCCGCTCCTCGGCCGCGACGAGAGCATTCGCCTGCAACTCGGGCTGGGCCGCGCGGAGCACAAGCGGCTCTTCGGCCGGCTGCCCGACGGCTGCTGGCTGCCCGAGTGCGCCTATCGCGGGCGCGGGCCGTGGGAGCCGCTGCCCGGTGGCCCGCGCTCGCCGATGCGGCGCGGCATCGACGAGCACCTGGGCGATGCGGGGTTCCGGTTCTTCTACGTGGACTCCCACCAGGCCAGGGCCGGCGACCCGCTGGGTCTCTACGCGGAGGTGCCGCTCGCGCCGAGCGAACTGGTACGGCAGAGTCTCGCGCGGCTCGCGCCGGCCGAGCGCAGCCCCTATCATGCCTACCGGGTGAGCCGCACGCTCTCACCCGCGGTGGCCGCGCTGGTGCGGGACCCACGCTCGACGCTGCAGGTGTGGAGCCGGCACCGGGGCTACCCCGGCGACAGCAACTACCTCGAGTTCCACAAGACCCGCTGGCCCGGCGGACTCAAGCTCTGGCGCGTGACCGGCCATGACATCGACCTGGGCCGGAAGGAGCCCTACGATCCGGTCCGGGCGCGAGACGCCGTGGCGACCCACGCGCGGCACTTCGTCGACGTGCTGGCCGAGGTGGCGGCCACACGGCCCGCGCGGGAGCAGTCGGTGATCGTGGCCCCGTTCGATACGGAGCTGTTCGGCCACTGGTGGTTCGAGGGAGTGGCGTTCCTCGGGCAGATGTACCGCGAGCTGCAGCGGCGTCCCGTGGTGCGGGCCACCCCGGCCTCGGCGTACGTGGGTGATGCGGCCGCGCTCCCGGCTTTGCGGCTGGCTGCCGGCTCCTGGGGCGCCAACGGCGACTTCTCGATGTGGCTCAACCCAGAAACGACGTGGACCTGGCAGGAGCTGTGGCGGCTGGAGGACCGATTCTGGGACGTGGCGCCGGCCGCGCTGGAGCGGCCCGCGGCCGAGCCGGTGCTGGCCCAGGCAGCCCGTTCGCTGCTGCTGGCGCAGTCGTCGGACTGGCAGTTCATCATCTCCACGGGTGACGTGGCCGATTATGCGATTCAGCGTTTCCGGGGCCACGTCGACGATCTGCGCGCCCTGCTTCAGGCGCTGGAGGACGGGTCCGAAGGCGCGCTCACCCGCGGCCAGTACCTCGCCGCGACCCTGGCGCAGCGCGATGCCCTCTTCCCCGATGTGCTCCCCCACGTAGCCGCCGCCGCCGGCGGCTCGCGCGCCATGCCCCTGTGAGATCGATCATCCTCCACGGCCACTACTACCAGCCGCCGCGCGAGAATCCCTGGCTGGACCTGGTGGATCGCCAGCCCTCGGCCGCGCCGTTCCATGACTGGAACCACCGCATCGAGCGCGAATGCTACCGTGCGGTGGTAGCCGCGCGCATCCCGGGCCCCGACGGCCGGATCGGCCGCATCGTGAACACGCTCGCGTCCACCAGCTTCGACGTGGGCCCCACCCTGCTCGAGTGGCTGGAGCATCAGGCGCCGGGCACCTACGCCGCGATCCTGCACGCCGACCGGCTGAGCCAGCAGCGCTTCGGCGGCCACGGCAGCGCCATGGCGCTGCCGTTCTACCATCCCATCCTTCCCCTCGCATCGCCGCGCGACCGCCTCACGGCCATCCGCTGGGGCATCACGGACTTCCGCCGCCGCTTCCGCCGCGAGCCCGAGGGCATGTGGCTGCCGGAGACGGCCGTGGACCTCGCGACCCTCGATGATCTCGCGAAAGAAGGGATCCGCTTCACCGTGCTCGCGCCGCATCAGGTGAAGAAGAGTCCGGCCCGCGGTCTCCCCGGGCTCGTGCGGACGTCGGCCGATCGCTCGATCGCGGTGTTCATCTACGATGGCCCGATCTCGCACGACGTGGCCTTCGGTTCGCTCCTCACCGATGCCAGGGCCTGGGCGGACCGGCTCGCGGCGGGCGCGGTGGTGGACGACACGCCCTCGCTCGTGTCCGTCGCCACGGACGGAGAGACGTTCGGCCACCATCACCGCTTCGGAGACATGGCGCTGGCCCGGGTGATCGATGAGCTCGACCGCCGGCCCGAGGTGCTGCTGGACAACTTCGCCTCCTTTCTCGCGCGACATCCTCCCGAGGAGGAAGTCGAGCTGGTCGAGCTCACCTCGTGGAGCTGCGCCCACGGCGTGGAGCGGTGGCGGGCCGACTGCGGCTGCCGCGTCGGGAGCGGGGGCAGCCAGGCCTGGCGCGCCCCGCTGCGCGAGGCGCTCACGCTGCTCGCCGAGCGCTGTCATGACACGTTCGAGCGCGAGGGCGCCGAGCTCTTCGCCGACCCGTGGGCTGCGCGGGACGCCTACGGCGAGGTCGTGGCCGACCCGTCCGCGATCGCCGGCCTGGTGCGGCTGCATGCCAGCCGTGCCCGCACCGCGGACGACCTGGTGCGCGCCGCCGAGCTGCTCGAGCTGGAACGGAACGCCCAACGCCTGTTCACTTCGTGTGCGTGGTTCTTCGACGACGTCGGGGGCCTCGAAGCCGTGCAGGTACTCCGCTACGCCGCGCGGGCGATCGAGCTCATCGGGCCGGACTCGGCCGCCATCGTCGAATCCGAGTTCCTGGGGGTCCTCGCCGAGGCGCGGAGCAACGCCCCGTCGAAGGGAACCGCCCGCGACATCTATCTCCGTGAGGCCAAGGCCTACCTGCCCGGCGCCGCGCGGGCCGCCGCCGGCTGGGCGCTGCTGGGCGCCGTCGGCGTCGCCGACCCTCCGGCGCGGGTGGGGTGCTGGATTTCGGCGCCCGACCCCGATGGGACCGTGGTCATTACCCACGTGCGCACGGGACGCCAGGAGCGATTCCGCTTCCGCGGCGCGTGGCTGGGCGGGCTCCAGGTACTGGCCGACGTCACCCCGTTCGGCCGGCCGGGCGACACCCTCCGCTTCGGTCTCGACCACCTCTTCGAGCCGCACCGGGATCTCGTCGTCGCGCAGATCCGGGCGAAGCTGGTCGAACGAACGCTGACCGCGCAGGAGCGGCGGCTGCTGTCGACCGGCGCCGTGACCCTGCGGGATCTCCTGCGCGATGCGCTGGTCGAGGCGGTCCAGGCGCTGGGCCTCCGCCCGTCGGAGGAACGGCTCCAGCGGGCCGAAGCCCTGCTCGATCTGCTCGAACTGCACCAGCTGCCGCTCCCGTTCGACGCCCAGACCGATCTCTACCGGCTGCTCTCGTACGCCGATCCGCACACCGTCCGGCAGATGGCGCCGCTCGCGCGCCGGCTGGGCCTCGAGGTGCCGGCGTGACGGAGCACGCGGCGCGCGAGCCGGTCCGCTTCATCTTCGCCGTTCACCTGCACCAGCCAGTGGGCAACTTCGACCATGTCTTCGAGCAGCACCTTGCGGACGTCTACCGGCCGCTCATCGAGCGTCTGGCGGAGCGGGACTTCGCCCCGATCGCGATCCACGTCTCCGGCCCGCTCCTCGACTGGCTCGAGGCCCACGCCCCGGCATACCTCGATCGTCTCGCGCGGCTCGCCGACAATGGCAAGCTGGAGTTCCTGCTCGCCGGCTACGACGAGCCGATCCTCGCCACGCTCCCCCGGGCCGATCGCATCGAGCAGATCCAGCGGATGCGAGACGCCATCCGCCGGCGATTCGGCGCGGACGCCTCCTGTCTCTGGCTGACCGAGCGCGTGTGGGAGCCCGACCTCGCGGCCGACCTCGCCGACGCCGGTGTGCGCTCGGTGATCGTGGATGACCGCCACTTCCTGGTGAGCGGCTTCGCCCGCGACCAGCTCCACGCGCCCTACCGCACGGAGAGCAACGGCCGGCACGTGAGCGTCTTCCCGATCGACGAGCGGCTGCGATATCTGATTCCCTTCCGTCCGCCGTCGGAACTGGTGACGTACTTCCGCGACGCGCGCGAGGCCGGGTATCGGCTCGCCGTGCTGGCCGATGACGGCGAGAAGTTCGGCGGCTGGCCGGGCACCAAGGAGTGGGTCTATGACCGGGGCTGGCTGATGGCATTCCTCGACGCGATGGACCAGGTGAGGTCGTCCGGCGAGGTACGGCTGACCACGTTCAGCGAGGCGCTGGAGGCGGTGCCGTGCGGCGGTCTCTGCTACCTGCCCACGGCATCCTACCGCGAGATGGAGGGCTGGTCACTCCCGCCCGATGCCGCGCTGGCGCTGGGCGAGCTCGAGCGGATGGTGGAGCCGCCGGCCCGCCAGCCGGAGCAGGCCCCGCGGCGCGCCAGCAGCGTCTGGTTTCCGTCGCTGGTGCGGGGCGGACATTGGAAGCACTTCCTCGTGAAGTACCCCGAGTCGAACCGCGCGCACAAGAAGATGCTGGCGCTGTCCCGCCTCTGCCGCGAACGCGGCGATCCGCCCGAGGCCCGGCGCGCCATCGGGCGGGCCCAGTGCAACGACGCCTACTGGCACGGCGTCTTCGGCGGGCTCTACCTGCCGCACCTGCGCGAGGCGATCTGGGCCAACCTGGCCGACGCCGAAGCCCTGCTCCGCCGGAACGACGGCCTGGCGGTCGACGAGGTGGACATCGACAGCGACGGACGCGTCGAGCTCTGGGTCCACTCGCCGCATTTCTCGGCGGTGGTGAGCCCGGCGCGGGGCGGATCACTGGAGGACTACACGGTGTTCCGGAGTCGCCTCAACTTCGCCAACGTGCTCACCCGCCGGCGCGAGGCCTATCACGCCGCCGCCGTGGCGCCCCGCGAGGCCGCCGATCCGCACCGAGACGGCGGGCATGGCACCGCCAGCATTCACGATATCGAGAAGACATTAGCACTCGACGCGCGGCCCGCCGTGGACGCGGATGAGCGCGCCCTCTTCCAGGAGCGCCTGCACCCGGCCGGCATCGGCGTGACGCCATTCGCCCAGGGCGGGGCGCCCGTCCTCCAGTCCTGGACGCGACAGGCGTTTGCCGCCTCCGTGCGCGCCGATGCGGAGAGCGCGACGATCGAGCTCACGGCCGATGGCCTGGTCAAGCGGTACCGGTTCACCCTCACAGGCGAGGTCGACCTGGCGCTGACGTGGTCGACGGACCACGCGCCGGACGACGGCTGGTTCTCCAGCGAACTCTCGCTGTTCCGCCCGCTCGACATGCTGACCATGCCCGAGGCGGTGGTGTTGCGCTATCCGATCGAGACGGTAGCGAAATCCGAACGCGGTCTGGACCGCACGCGACAGGGCGAGGCGTTCGTCCTCTGCTGGCCCGCGCCACTCGGCGCCGCCAGCGTGCGTGTAGCCGCGCCACCCGTTCCCCCGATTTGAGGAGCCCATGTCGGATCGCGTTCGCCTGGCCTGGTTCATCCTCGCGCTCGCCGCGCTCGCGATGGTGGCCCACATGACGCGCTACGTGCCCGTCGAGGACGCCGAGGGCGGCGCCGTGTGGGACCGCTGGCTGCATCGCTACTGCTACGAGCAGGCGGACGGCAGCATCGAGTGCGGCGCGCCACCGGATGAGACCGTGATGCCCGGCATCCAGTCGTAGTCGTGCTGCCACGCTTCCGCGCTCGCAGCCGCATCCGCCGGACCGCGACAGCACTGGCGGCGGTGGTGCTCGGCGCCCTCGCCGTCCCGGCGGTGGTCTACCTGCGCTCCGAGCAGTTGCTGACCCGCCGCCACGACGCCCCCCTCGTGCCCCTCGCGCCGGGTCCCCCCGATTCGCTTGCCCTGGCGCAAGGCCGGCGCTTCGTGACCCTCGCCGGGTGCCGCGACTGCCATGGCGACAACCTCGCCGGGCGGTTCCGCCGCGGGCTCTGGGCCCCCAACCTCACCGGCGGCGGCTACACCGATGCCGAGCTGGCCCGTGCCATCCGCTATGGCGTGAAGCGCGATGGCACGGCGATCTTCGGCATGCCGGCCGGGAGCTACTACCATCTCGCCGACAACGATCTCGCGGCCATCATCACCTTCCTGCGCTCGCTGGCCCCGATCAGATCGGCCGAGCCCGGGCGCCGTCCGGGCTTCGCCGCGCGCGTGAGCCTGGTCCTGGGCCGGGCCCCCTGGCGGACGGACGCCGACGATCTGGAGGAACGCCGCGCGCAGTCCACCGCGATCACGGCGCGCCCCACACTGGGCTACGGCGCCTACCTCGCCCAGGTCTTCTGTACCCAGTGCCACGGGCAGGACCTCGCGGGACAGGGCGCCGGGAACGATCGCGTAGCGAGCCTCGCCGTCGTGGCCGACTACACCGAGCGGGAGTTTGCGGAGGTGTTCGCATCGGGGCGGGCGCAAGGTGGCCGGGCCCTGCGTCCAGGCATGCCGTGGCAGCGCTTTTCCCTGTTCTCTTCGACGGAGCGGCAGGCGCTCTACCTGTATCTCTCTCGACTCGGCCGGCAGGGGGTGCTCGCCAGCCGGTGACGGCGCAGGGGAATCCCCTGCAACG
>JBMOPM010000041.1:0-15343 GCA_049323575.1 Gemmatimonadota bacterium
AGCGCCATGGCGACGCGGCCCGGCGAGGTGAACGGACCGAAGACCCGCTCGGTGTCCGGCGCCACGCCGGGCCCGACCGAGAGTCTGGGCGCCGGCCCGCGGGAGAGCCGCACCAGGACGGTGCGCCGGCCGCGGTTCATATGAAGGTTGAAGTACGGCCTGAACCGCTTGATCTGCCGGAGTTCGGTGAGATACGCCGCGAACTCGCTCGGCACGTAGTCCCACTCGATGCGATGCGCCGCGTGCAGGATCCTCGCGCCCTTGTCCTCCGGATACCGCGCCCGGAAGTACGAAAGCAGGCGGGCCCGCAGCCGGCGTGCCTTGCCCACGTAGATCACCCGGCCCGTCGGGTCCAGCATGCGGTAGATCCCGGGCCGCTGCTCGGCCGTGGCGCGGACGCGTTCCCGCATCGCGCGGAGGTCGGCGGCGGGAAGGGGAAGCGCGGTCAGGCGGACCATGGAAAAAAGATAGGGATCGCCGGCACCTACCGCTGACACCGGTAGCAGAACACCGTGGCCCTCCCATCGATCTCGTGCGTCGACGCCAGCCGCGTCCCGCACACCCGGCACGGTTCGCCCGCCCGCCCGTAGACGAAGAGCTGCATCTGGAAGCCGCCTCGCTCCCCCGTGCCCGTGCGGTAGTCGCGGAAGGTGGTGCCCTTGGAGGCGATCGCGGCCGAGAGGATCCGGCGGACATGGTGATGCAGGCGGGCGTGGTCGTCGGGCGTGAGCCGGTTGGCCGGCTTGGAGGGGTCGATCCCCGCGGCAAAGAGCGCCTCGTTCGCGTAGATGTTGCCCACGCCGGCCAGATGGCGCTGGTCCATCAGCACCTTCTTGATCGCCTGACGGGACCCGCCGAGGGCGCGGCCCAAATCGCGCGCGGTGAACGCCGGATCGAGCGGCTCGGGCCCGATCGCCGCATCGTACCGGGACCAGCCGGCGGGGTCGAGGAAGAGCAGGGTGCCGAGCCGACGGACGTCGCGGTAGACCAGCAGGCGGCCGTCGTCGAGCACGGCCTGGAGCACGGCGTACCTGCGCTCCGGGGCGGCCGGCGTGCGGTCGTACACGAGGAGCGAGCCCGTCATGCCCGGCTGGACGACCAGGCGGCGGCCGGCCGTAGTGTCTGTTCTGTTGCCACATTGTTCGGCAAGATCGAACACGGCGTGCTTGGCCCGCCGGAACACGCCGGTGATGGTCATCCCGGCGAGGCCCCGCACCAGTTGCCGCGCGGTGACGCCGCGGAGGACGTCGTCGTGGGAGAGCGTGGCGCGCGCGATGCGCCGGCCGACGACGAGCGGGCTCAGGTCGCGGACGATGGTTTCGACTTCGGGCAGTTCCGGCATGGGGCTGGTCGCTATCCGCTATCCGGTGTCCGTCATCCATCGGCCTGGTCCGTCGCCACCAACCCGCAACGAGACGTGCTCGATCGGGAACAGCCCGAAGCGATCAGCGGGCCGTTCGATGGATCGAGGGTCCCCGGTCGCGCACGATGATCGTGTAGCCCAGCCAGACGAAGCACACGCCGATGAATTCCGTCACGTACAGCACCTCGACATGGCCGAAGCGGGTGAACGATCCCCCGATGCCCGGCAGCACCGCGCCGAGCGCGATGGCGAGGTTGCCCCACATCCGGGGACCGGCGTTGCGGTCCATGGAATAGCGCCAGGCGGACCAGAGCGCGCCGCCCACGAGGAAGATCACCGCGTAGAGGTTGATGAACGGCGAGATCATCCGGACCCATTGCCACTGCAACACCCGGCCAGTGAGGCGGGTCGGCTCCACGGCCGCGTAGTCGATCGGCGAGAGCCATACGCAGACGGCGCCGAACACGACCGCCGCCACGAGGAGCGCGGCGAGCCGGTGCGCCGTCCGCCGTGGCAGGAGGAGGTAGACCGTGCCCTGGGCCAGCGGGGCCCCGCCCAGCAACGCCCCCGTGATGTACCAGAGCCGGAAGATGATCTCGTGCCAGCCGAGAAGTGTGGTGAGGCTTTCGGTGAGCGTCCCGGCCGCGTAGGTCAGGATGCCGAGGAACCACCACAGCACGTGGGCCGCCTCGGGCTTTGCCCGCCAGTGCCGGTACAGCCGGATGGCGAACATGGCCGAGAGGACGGTGGTGGCGATGGGGATGTAGTGGACGAGTCGGGGCATGGTGTCAGGAGCGGCGCTGCGCCTCGCGCCATCCGATGTCCCGCCGGAAGACCTTTCCCTCGAACGCGATGCGTTCGGCGCCCTCGCGGCTCGCGGCGCGGGCCTGCGCGAAGGTCGGCGCGACGCCGGTCACGTTGAGCACGCGGCCGCCGTTGACCCGGAGCACGCCGTCGCCGGCGAGGGCGGTGCCCGCGTGAAAGACGACGACGCCCGCGGGCAGGTCGCCCGGGATGCTGATCGCGGCGCCCTTTTCCGGCGCATCGGGGTAGCCGCGGGCGGCAAGCACCGTGGTGACCGCGGCGCCATCGGCCATGGTGACCGCCGAGAGCGGCTCACGCCGCGCAGCCCGCCAGAGCAGGTCGGTGAGCCCGCCGCTAATGAGCGGCAGCACCACCTGGGCCTCGGGATCGCCGAAGCGGCAATTGAACTCCACCACGTTGGGCGTGCCATCGGGATGCACCATGAGACCGGCGTAGAGCACGCCGACGAAGGGGGTGCCGCGGCGCGCCAGCTCCGACAGGGCCGGGAGGATCACCTCCCGCCGGACCCGCTCGAGCAGCGCCGGGGTCGCGATGCTCACGGGACTGTACGCGCCCATGCCCCCCGTGTTGGGACCCCGGTCGCCCTCGAGGAGGCGTTTGTGATCCTGCGCGGCGGGCAGGAGCACCGCGTCCTCGCCGTTGGTGACCGCCAGCACGGAGAGTTCCTCGCCCGCGAGGAAGGCCTCAATCACGACGGTCCGTCCGGCGGCGCCGAAGCGATCGCCCGCCAGCATCTCGCGCACGGCTGCCGCTGCTTCGTCCCGGGTCGACGCCACGACCACGCCCTTGCCGGCCGCCAGCCCCGACGCCTTCACCACGAGCGGCTCCGGATGCGATTCGATGTACGCGAGGGCGGGTCCCAACCCGGAGAAGGTGCGACTCGCGGCAGTGGGAATGCCGGCCGCGGCCATGATCTCCTTGGCGAAGGCCTTGGAGGCCTCGATCCGGGCGGCGGCAGCCCCGGGCCCGAACACGGTGCGCCCCTCGGCGCGGAGCCGGTCGGCGAGCCCGCGGGCCAAAGGCGCCTCGGGGCCGATGATGGTGAGATCGACGGCATACGCGTCGACCGCGTCAGCCAGGCGGTCGATGTCCTCGGCCCCGATGGCGAGGTTGGTGGCCAGGGCGGCGGTGCCCGGGTTGCCGGGTGCGCAGTAGATCGTTGCCTCGGGATTCTCCCGGCGGAGGGCCCAGCACAGCGCGTGCTCGCGGCCGCCTCCGCCGACGACCAGCAGCCTCACGAGCCGCCGGTCTTCTGCGCGGCCCGGAAGGCCTCGGCCGCCTTCTGCGCCGCGCGTCTGGCAGCGTCGGCCATCTGGCCCGCCAGTTCACGGGCTTCCCGCGCGTAGTGCTCGCGGGCGGCCTCGAAGTCGGTCCGGAGCGGGCGCTCCCTGGCCTCGGCGCCGCGGCGCACGTACTCGCCGCGCAGGATCCGGTCGTACTCGCCCGCGGCGATCCACTGCTGCAACTCGGCCGCGCGCACGGTGTGCATGGGATGGCTGAGCGCGAGGGTGTTGAGAATCTTGTAGACCACGTCGAGCCCCTCGTTCAAGGCGAGGTACTCGTTGGCCTGGGCCATGAACGCATCGAGATTCATTTCGCCCGGGCTCACACCCCGGGCGCCACCGGCCATCTTCATGAACAGGCTCTGGGCGGCGGCCACGTCCTGGCTGCCCAGGAGTCCCGCCCGGTCGGCGGAGAGCTCGGCCTTCCGCGACCACTCCAGAATCGCGAGCCGGACCGGGAGCAGCGCGATTCCGGCCAGGATCGGCAGCGCGCTCAGCGACACGTTGAGCAGGATCTCCGCGATCGTCCGGTAGAGTGCGTGGCCGCTGACCACGTGCCCCATCTCGTGCGCCAGCAGGACCCGCCACTCGTCCTCGGTGAGCAGCTCGAGTGCTGCCGAGTGTACCACGACGAAGGGACGGTCCACGCCATAGGCGCCGGCGTTGAAAACCGGCGTCTGCGAGACGTACAGCTCGGGCGGTTCCGGCCAGTCGAACGTGGTCGCGATCTCGGTCTGGAGGGCCCAGGCACGGGGGAACTGCGTCGCGCCGGCCCGGATCGAGTTGCCCTGGAACAGCAGCCGGATACCCCGCTCACCGCCCAGGACGCTGAGCAGCTTGCGGACGACGTCGTCGAAGCCGGGCACCGCCCGCAGCGCCTGCAAGGCCGCCCGGTCGGCGGGATGCTCCCACGACACGCCGGAGATCTCCGGGAACGTGCGGCGGGGGCGGGCGGCGGGCAGGGAGGTGGACATCAGGGACTCGGCGTCGGGGATGGGTCAGTATACGGAAGATGGGGGCCAGTGTTTCAGGGTGAAAGGTAGCGCTATCAGCCAGGCGATGCGTGACAGGGAACAGGGGAGAGGGATCACCCCAACGCCTGCTCCAGATCCCCGATCAGGTCGTCGGTGTCTTCGATCCCGCAGCTCAAGCGCACCAGCGAATCGGTGAGGCCCATCGCCTGGCGCAGTGCCACAGGGACCGAGGCGTGGGTCATCGACGCGGGGTGCCCGATCAGGCTCTCCACGCCGCCCAGCGATTCGGCCAGCGCGAAGATCCGCACGCGCTCCACGATGGCGCGGGCGCGCGCCGGGTCGCCCATGTCGAAGGCCACCATGCCGCCGAACCCGCGCATCTGGCGGCAGGCCAGCTCATGCTGCGGGTGGGACGGCAGGCCGGGGTAGTAGACGCGCTGGACCCCGCGCTTGCGGCCCTCGGTGTCGAGCCAGGTGGCCACGGCGCGGCCGTTGGCGTCATGCTGGCGCATCCGCAGCGGCAGGGTCTTGGTGCCCCGCAGCGCGAGCCAGCAGTCCATCGGGCCCGGCACGGCGCCGGCCGCGTTCTGGATGAAGCCCAGCCGCTCGGCCAGATCGTCGCGGCTCGTGACGAGGAGGCCGCCGACCATGTCGCTGTGGCCGTTGAGGTACTTGGTGGTCGAGTGGAGCACGATGTCGGTGCCGAAGGCCAGCGGGCGCTGGAAGACCGGGGTGGCGAAGGTGTTGTCCACCGCCAGCAGCAGCCCCCGCGACTGGGTGAGATCGGCGAGGGCCGCGAGGTCGACGAGGAACATCATCGGGTTGGTGGGCGTCTCCGCGTACACCATGCGGGTCTCGGGGCGGATGGCGGCCTCGATGTTCCGCAGGTCCCGCTGGTCCACGAAGGTGAACTCGAGCCCGAGGTCGGCGTAGATCCGCTGCATCAGGCGCATCGTGCCGCCGTAGACGTTCTCGCCGCAGATCACATGGTCGCCCCGCCTGAGCAGCTTGAGCACGGCGTCCAGCGCGGCGAGGCCCGAGCCGAAGGCAAAGCCGTATGTCCCGCCCTCGAGCGCCGCGACGTTGCGCTCCAGCGCCTCGCGGGTGGGGTTCTGGGTACGACCGTATTCGTAGCCCCGATGCTTGCCGAGTGCTTCCTGGACGTACGTGGAGGTCTGGTAGATCGGGGTCATCACGGCGCCGGTCGTGGGGTCCGGATGCTGGCCGGCGTGGACTGCCCGGGTGGCGAAGCCGTGATCGAGATCGGTGGGGAGGATCCGGGTCATGGGTCCATGCGGTTCGAGTCGGGCGGAAAGGTGGCCCGAGGCCCGGGCGAGGGCAAGCGAGCCGGTTGAGGAAACCCGTGCACGCCCCTAGAATCCTTCCAATGGCCCTCCCTGCCCTGCCCGACATGGACCATCTCTCGATTGTAGCAACGGCCCGCTGCCTCGTGGTGGACGACGACGGCGACGTGCGGGCGGCGCTGTGCAAGGTCATGGAGAGTCAGGGGTTCGCCTGCTTCGAGGCCGCCAACGGCGTCGAGGCGCTCGCGGTCCTCCGTGAGCTGGGTGAGGTACCCCTGATCATCACCGACATCGTGATGCCGGAGATGGACGGTGTGGCCCTCCTCGTAGAGGTGCGATCGCGGTATCCGGACACGGCCGTCATCATGCTGACCGGCGTGGCCGAGGTCACCAAGGCCGTCGAGTGCATGCAGAAGGGTGCCCTGGACTACATGTCCAAGCCCGTGCTGCTGGAGGAGGTCCGCACCCGCGTGGCCTCCGCGCTCGAGACGCGCCACTTGCGGCTCCAGAACCGGTTCTACCAGCAGCACCTCGAAGCGCGGGTGCAGCAACTGGTTACCCGGGACAAGGAGCGCCTCCTGGAGGGCGTCACCTCGCTGGCCCATGCGCTGGAGGCCAAGGACGGCTACACCCGGGGCCACTCGCGCCGGGTGGCGCGCTATGCGGTGAAGACCGCGGTGCAGCTCGGCTACACCGGCGAATTCCTCGAGCAGATCCGGCTCGGCGCCGAGCTGCACGACATCGGCAAGATCGGCACTCGCGAATCGGTCCTGAACAAGCCGGGACCGCTCTCGCCCGAGGAATTCAAGCACATCACCGAGCACACCCTGCTCGGCGAACACATCCTCCGGCCGTTCCTGCGCGAGAAGCCGGTGGTCCTCCGCATCGTGCGGAGCCACCACGAGCGGATGGATGGCAGCGGTTTCCCGGACGGACTCTCCGCCGACGCGATTCCCATCGAGGCGCGGATCGTCGCGGTGGCCGACGCGTTCGATGCCATGACCACCACGCGGGCCTACCGGCAGCCGCACCCCATTCGCGACGCCATCGAGGAAGTGCACCGCTGTGCCGGGACGCACTTCGACCCCGCCGTCGTCCGCGCCTTCTTCGCCGCCTTCCCCGACCCCGCGCAGCTCCCGATTTCGACGGAAGAATCCACGTTGGGGACGCAAGGTTAGCCGCCGCACGTCACGAGGCGCACCCCCCGAGTCGCGGCCGGGCCTTGCGATCCCTGGCGACGCCTCGATCCCCTCACGACCCATCGACAGCACTCGACCATGGCCCAGACCCTCATGATCAGTGTGTCCGGCATCCGCGGGATCGTCGGGACCGATCTTACGCCGGAACTCGTGGCGCGCTACGCGGCGGCGCTCGGCGCGTGGGCGGCCGGGCACGGCACGCCGAAGGTCGTCATCGGGCGGGATGCGAGGACCAGCGGGCCGATGCTCGCGCGGGCGGCGACCGCGGGGCTCCAGTCGGTGGGGGTCGAGGTGATCGACCTCGGCCTCACCACCACGCCCACGGCGCAGTTGGCCGTCGAGCATCATCACGCAGGCGCGGGGCTCATCCTCACCGCGAGCCACAATCCGATCGAGTGGAACGCGCTCAAGTTTGTCGGGCCGGACGGGATTTTCCTCGATGCCGAGGCGGGCGCCGCCGTGCGGCGACTGGCGGACGAGGGCCCGGCGCGGGCCGACTGGTCGGGCATAGGTCAACTGCGGGAAGACGGCGAGGCCATCGACCGGCATCTTGATCTGGTGCTTGCACGGCCGGAGCTGGATCCGGCGGCCATCCGGGCTCGCCGCTTCCACGTCGCGCTCGACTGCGTGCGCGGGTCCGGCGGGGCGATCATCCCGCGCCTTCTCGAGTTGCTGGGCTGCCGCGTGAGCGCCATCAACGTCGAGACCGACGGCCGGTTTCCGCGGCCGCCCGAGCCGCTGCCGGAGAACCTCGGCGATCTCGGCCGCCTCGTCCGGGAGACCGGGGCCGATGTCGGCATGGCGGTCGACCCCGACGTCGACCGGCTGGCGCTGGTGGACGAGACCGGCCGCCCGATCGGCGAGGACTACACCCTGGCTCTGGCGGTGAGGGCCGTCCTGGGGGGCCGTCGCGTGGAGGCAGGGTCGGCCGGGACGGCTACCGTGGTCGCCAACCTTTCCACCAGCCTGGTCGTCGAAGACGCCGCCCGCGAGTGCGGGGCCCGCTTCGTCCGCGCCGCAGTAGGCGAGGCCAATGTCGCGCGGGCGATACAGGAGGAACGCGCGATCGTGGGCGGCGAGGGCAATGGTGGAGTGATTCTGCCGGCCCTGCATATCGGCCGGGATGCCCCGATGGGGGTGGCGCTGATCTTGCAATATCTTGCACGGTCGGATTTGAGCGTATCGGCCGCCGTGGCGGCGGCGCCCCGCTATCATATTGTGAAGGCTAAGGTTAGCCGGGGGGCCGACCTCGAAGCCTGGTACCGGCGGCTGGAGCGGCAGTTTCCAAGCGCCACAGTCGACCGTCGCGACGGTGTCCGATTCGCGTGGGCGGACCGGTGGCTGCATGTGCGGCCGTCGGGCACGGAACCGATCATCCGGCTCATCGCGGAGGCGCCGACGGCGCGCGAGGCGGAACAACTGATCGAGGCTGCCCGGTAGGCACCGGCGGGGCGACGGGCGGGTTGCGGGGCCATGCCGGTCCCGCGTGGATGGGGAGTCAAGCGTATGTGCGGAATCGTGGGCTACGTCGGGCCGCGCCAGGCGGCGCCGATCCTTCTCGAGGGCCTCAAGCGCCTCGAGTACCGGGGGTACGACTCTGCCGGCCTCGCGGTCGTGAACGGCGGCCTCAAGGTGGTCAAGGCCTCGGGCAAGCTCAGCAACCTGGAAAAGCTGCTGGCCGGTGACATGCCCTCGGGCACGGTCGGCATCGGGCACACGCGCTGGGCCACCCACGGGGCGCCCACCACGAGCAACGCGCACCCGCATCTCGACCAGACCGGCCGCATCGCGGTCATCCACAACGGCATCATCGAGAACGCGGGTCCGATCCGGAAGAAGCTGGCCGCGCGCGGCCACACCTTCGATTCCGAGACGGACACCGAGGTGCTGGCGCACCTGATCGGCGAGTTCTACCGGGGCAACCTGGAGGAGGCGGTGGCCGCCGCGCTCCGCACCGTCGAGGGCGCCTACGGCATCGCGGTCATCTCGGCCGAGGAGCCTGACGTGCTGGTGGCGGCGCGGAACGGCTCACCGCTCATCATCGGCGTGGGGGAGCATGAGCGCTTCGTCGCCTCGGATGCGTCACCGCTCCTGGCCCACACCCGCTCGGTGGTCTACCTCGACGACGGCGAGATGGTGGTCCTCACGCGCGACGGCTACCACGTGCGGGATCTCGCGGCCACGCGGATCGACAAGCCGGTCAACCAGATCGAGTGGGACCTCGCCACGATCGAGCGGGGCGGCTACGCCCACTTCATGCTGAAGGAGATCTTCGAGCAGCCCGAGTCGCTGGAGAACACCCTTCGCGGCCACCTGCTGGAGGACGAGGGCACGGCGCGCGTCAGCGGCCTGAACCTCACCGACGAAGACCTCAAGAAGATCGACCGCATCGTCATCACGGCGTGCGGCACCTCATGGCACTCCGGGCTCATCGGCGAGTACATGCTCGAGGAGCTGGCGCGGATCCCGGTGGAGGTGGAGTACGCGTCGGAGTTCCGCTACCGCAACCCGGTGGTGGACCATCGCACGCTGGTCATCGGCATCTCGCAGTCGGGCGAGACGGCCGACACGCTGGCCGCGATCCGCGAGGCCAAGCAGCGCGGCGCGCGCACGGTGGGTCTGGTGAACGTGGTGGGATCGTCCATCGCGCGCGAGGTGGACGGCGGCATCTACCTGCACGCGGGCCCCGAGGTGGGCGTCGCGAGCACCAAGGCCTTCACCAGCCAGGTGGCGGCGCTGGCGCTCATCACCTTGCGGTTCGCGCGGCTCAGGAACCTGAGCATCCTCCAGGGCCGGCAGTTCATCCAGGCCCTTCGGAGCCTGCCGGCGCTGATCCGGCAGATTCTCGATCGGGCGGAGGAAATCGAGCGGCTGGCCGAGCGGTTCGTGGGCGCCACGAACGCGCTCTATCTCGGCCGCGGCGTGAACTTTCCCGTGGCGCTCGAGGGGGCCCTCAAGCTCAAGGAGATCTCGTACATCCACGCGGAGGGCTACCCCGCCGCGGAGATGAAGCACGGGCCGATCGCCCTGATCGACGAGAACATGCCGGTGGTGGTGGTGGCCCCGCGGGACGCGGTGCACACCAAGATCGTCTCCAACATCGAAGAGGTGAAGGCGCGGGGCGGCAAGGTCTTCGCGCTCATCACCGAGGGCGACGCGGAGATCACCCGGCTGGCCGACGCGACGTTCACCATCCCCGAGACCCTGGACGTGCTGTCACCGATCCTCACGGTGATCCCGCTCCAGCTCCTGGCCTATCACGTGGCGGTGCTCCGCGGCTGCAACGTGGATCAGCCGCGGAATCTGGCCAAGAGCGTGACGGTGGAGTGAGGCGGGATCGGGCACGAGACGGGTGTCGTGCGCACAACAATGGAGTCGACAAGGACGCAGCAGGGTCGAGAAGGCCGCACGCGTCTGGCGGCTCCCGGGGCCAGGGCTCCGGCGACTGAGGCAGGGCGATTTCGATACGAGGGGCGCGTTCCGGGAGAATCGCGGGACGCGCCCTTCGTGGGTTGTGTGGCTGGGCCGCATCCGGGTTCGGGGATTGCCTGAGCGGCCCTGTTCGATTCACTGTTGCGAATGGCCCTGGAGCTGAAGCGCACTGACGCGGAGGGCCGATGAATGTCGATGCCGCTGTCACTCCGGGTGCCGGTCCGTGGGAGGATTCGCCGCGCTGTCCGAATAGTGGCGGCGCTCCAGACGGCATTTTCGGTCGGGGTGGCCGGGCCCAGGATTGGCGGCTTCCGTCCTCGGTGGAAGGGCCTGTTACGGCGCTGTTGCTTCGGGACGGGTCCGCTGCGCTGGTCGTCCGTCATGGGAGCGTCGGACCGCTGCGAGCGTCCTTCCGCGCGGGCACCGTTCAACCGTTGGGACGCACCGGGCGCGGGCCGGGAGACTTCATCCGAGCCCGCCAGGCGACGCGGGTCGCACCCGATTCGATCGCGGTGTGGGATCCGGAGGCGCCCGATGAGGACGCTGGCGGGGACGTGACCTTCGTGGCCCAGCGCGGGGGGCCGCGTGCCCTGACTCCGGCCAGGTCGTCATTCTGGAGGCGGGTCGGGGGATCGGCAGACTCCTACTACCTGGAGAGCGCCGTCCATCACGCGTGGGTATTCGGTTCGACTCCCGAGATTCCGCCTGGAGGCGACCAGGAGTAGTTGACCTGCCGCTCGGTTGACGGTCATTTTGATCAGCCACTCGGCAAGGGACGCGGGCCGCGGTCTCTTCGTCACCTGCGTCACCGGAAACCCGGCCGGCCTCCCAGGACCTTCCCATGACCCTCCCGTCCCGCTCCATGCAGCGCCGCAAGCGCATCGCGCTCATCGCGCACGACAACCGCAAGGCCGATCTCCTTGCCTGGGCGCGCTACAACCAGGGGACGCTGGCGAGGCACGACCTCTTCGCCACTGGCACCACCGGTGCGCTCCTGGCCAGCGAGGCGGGCCTCGAGGCCTACCGATTCCTGAGCGGGCCCCTGGGCGGCGACCAGCAGGTGGGGGCGGCGATCGCGGAGGGGCGGATCGACTTCGTGATCTTCTTCTGGGATCCGCTGCAGCCGCATCCGCACGACGTAGACGTGAAGGCGCTGCTCCGCATCGCCGTGGTCTACAACGTGCCGATCGCCTGCAACCGGGCGACGGCAGACTTCATGCTGTCGAGCCCGCTGATGGACGCGGAGTACGAGCGGACAGTCGGATAGGGTGGGCAGTGCGATCGCCCTGCCGGGGACAAGGTCACCAGGAGCGCCAGGAGGTGACCGCGATGATGCGGTCAGTTGCCATCCCTCTCACGCCGCCTCGCCGATCAGGCGTGCCGCCTCGAGGAAGGTCGTGTCCCACTGCTCGAGCCCTTCGATCAGCGACCGCATTTCGGCCGGCCCCCCCAAAGCGTGCATCGGCAGGAGCATCATCGGCGCAAAGGTGCCGAGCAGCTTGAGGCGGTCCACCACGGCGGCCTTGTCGATCAGCGTCGTCGCGGCGACGCGCATGAACTCCTGCGTGGTGCCCTCGGTCCTGAGATAGGCGAGGGCGGCCCGGCGCAGGGCCGAGTCATCACCGACGAGGAACTCCTCGTCCAGCGGCGAGAGCCGCCCCACGTCGGCGATCCGGCGGTGGTTCTCGATCAGTTGCTCCGCCTCCTCTCTCGCGTCTCCCTCGGGCATCCCGTCCACCATGGCGGTCGCGAGGTCGAATTCTCCGCGCCCGCACAGCGCGGCGGCCAGGGTCTGGCGCAGCCTCGACCCCGCGTGGTCGGGATTCTCGATGGCGTCTCCCAGGGCAGCCAGCCGCTCGCTGTGGGTGCCGAGCAGCGCATGCTCACCCTGGCCGAGCGCCCCGATCGCCGCCTCCAGCGCATCGAGCAGGTCGGCGCCCTCCAGCTCCTTCCCCGCCACAGCGAGCAGTCGATCGAGCGGGACGCCCGCGGCGTCCGCGTCGCGCTCCGCCAGCCGCGCGATCGCGGTGGCCGCCTCGCCGATCGCCATGATCTGCCGGTTCCGCGCGGAGTATCGCACGCCCGTGAGTTCGGCGATCATCCGCAGGAAGCTCTGGAGTCCGCCCGCGCCAGCCGCGCCCAGGTCGGGAATGCGGGCCACCTGGTCGATCATGAGCTGCGCGGCACCTTGGGGATCGATGGCCGCCACGAACTCGGCGAATGTGGTTGGGGCCCGAGATATCCTCCTCGCTTTCGCCCAGCAGGACGCTGAGCCGTGGGGCGATGGCCACTGCCCGGGCCGGGGCCCGAGTGGCCACCGCCGCGGCCGCTTTCACCACGGGCTGCAGCCCGTCCAGGCCGACGGGATGCCCCCGTTCCCTGGCCTGCTCGAGGTAGGCTATCACGATCTCCAGATGCTCGACGGCCTCGTCCGGCTCGAGCCGGGCTCGCCCCGTGATCTCGGGACCGGCGCAACGGCAGATGTTCCATGGTGACTGCATGGTGCCGATGTGGTCCCAGGCCGCGTTCAGGAGGCCGACGGCCCGGCGGGGAAGCTGATGGGCCATCGGGGCGAGGCCGTTCAGGATCGAGATGAGGCCGTCTTCGTAGAGCTTGCCGCGGTGCCGCTCGCCGATGACGTCGCCCATCGCATCCGCGATCCGGTCGAGCGCGACCGGGTCATCGGCACAGTGTCGGGCGAGCCGGGCAAGCGTCGCCCCGCGGCGGCTGGTCCACTGCATCCGGTCCAGCGTCTGGCAGGCCGCATCGATATCGCCGTCCTGCGTCAGCCCGAACGCGACGAGGGACCAAAGATCGTCGGTATCGCCCTCGGGCAGTTCCGCAAGGCAGAGCCCGGTGCATGCGGCCGCCAGCGCCTCGGCCTCGGGTCGGCCGGCCCGCGCGAGGACGCCGGCGGCCGCGGCGAACACTTCGGCGCGATCCGGAGGGGCGAGATCGTCGGCCAGGTGGAGCAACTGATCGCACGTGGCCGGCACCGCTTCGCCCTGGAGGTCCGCGATCTCGCCCGCGGCCGCGAGACAGGTGATCAGCGGGTCCTTCCGGTCTTCGGCCGCGAGCCGGCTCAGTGCTGCGCCGGCCTCCTTCCAGAGACCGAGCCGAGCCGCGCCCAGCGCGATCCCGCTGGTGAGCCACGCCGGGCTGTGCTCCTCCTGATCCGACTCCGGACCTGCCGCGGCCGCTGCCTGGCGGAACAGGTCCAGCGCCTGCTCGCGATGCGTCTCCGCAATCGCGGGCGCGGCCATGGCCACCGCCAGCGCCGGCTGTGCCAGGGGCGGTTCCCAGAGCTGCCGCAGGAAGTCGCACGCCAGCAAGGGTCGACCGATGCCGGCCAGTTCCCGGGCCAGGCGGCCCGCACTGCCGCCGGCGAACTCGGTATCGGCCAGGCACCGGCGACTGAGATCCAGGAGACAGCCGAGCCCGAAGACGTCGGGATGCGCCCCGGGGGCCCAGTGGTCGAGCAGCGCCGCCAGTGGCTCGGCCGTGATCGATGATCCCCGGAACGGATCGGTTACCCCGGCGAGCCCGCCGCCGATCAAGGGCTCGACGAGATGCGGCAGCACCACCCGCATGGCGGGGACGAGGTAGGCCGACGCCACGAGCCGGTCGGTGCCGTTCGGTATGGCGACCAGCGACTCCGCGGCGTTACCCAGAATGCGTACTGCTTCGGGCGCTCCGTCCGGCGACGACGCCCAGGTCCCCGCAACGACGCCGAGCGTGATGACCCGGAGTTCGGGTTCGGTGCTGGCGAGGGCGAACTGCTCGACAGCGGAGAGAATCTCCCGGCGCGCCGCATCCGGCAGGCCCATGCCCGCCTGGAGCAACGGGGCCAGCCCCGCCAGCGTCTCGAGCTTGTAGCTCGTGTTGCGCCGCGATGGAAGCAGGCCGGCGGCCCGGGCCAGCAGGCCCGCTGCGAGGCGTGTGTGGTGTTCCGATGGCGCCGGCTGTTGCAGCAGCGCGGTGGCGACGGCGATGGCCGGTTCCGCCGCGAGGCCGCGCGGCTCGGCCTTGGACCAGGGCTGGGTGTACATCGCGATCGCCTACGGGGAGGTCGCGACCTCGAAGAGTTCCTGAATCGGCAGGGCCGCGCGCCGTCCGCCGGGTCTGGTCTGCACTTCGACGCGATAGAGCCCCGGCTCGAGCCCCTCGAGCGTCACCCGCCAGCCATCGTCCGCCTGCTGCATCGGGTGGGTGGCCGTCCGCCCGGCCTGGTCGGCCCGGCCGAGTCGAGCGACGACGCCTTGCGGCGGCCTGGCGGCGTCCTTCACGCGCGCCCGCACCACGACCGGCTCGCCGGCGGCGAAGATGTCGTCCACGTCGAGCGAAAGCGACGGGCGCTTGACCTCGGGGATCGCCTTGACGCCGCGAATCGCCCCCAGGTTCGGGGCCTGCATCCGCTCCAGCCGGGGGAAAAGGTCGTCCAGTACCTGCGGGTGCTGCTGGATCGAGCCGTGGCGTACCGCCAGATAACTCTCCGAGGCGTCGTCGAGTTCGATCGGAATGGCCGAGAGGCGGGGGACGGTGCCGTCGCCCTCGCCGAGTCCCGCGTCGATCCAGGAGGGAAGGTCGGTGCTGGTCGTCACCTTGTCGCCGTTGAGTTCCGCGGAGAGCAGCGTGTCCTGCGCGGTGCCCACAAAGGGGATGAGCTGGTACGCATCGGCGGCGGGCGTGGCGCGCCGTTCCTCGACGGCCTTCTCGATCTCCCGGTGAAAGGCCAGGGCATCCGCGGCGCGGGCGCGGTCGATGTTGGGGATGCCATCGGTCTCCGCTACGCGCTGCCACCGGCCGCCCGCACGCAGCACCTGGTAGATCGGGAGGAGCTGGTACATGGCGGTGAACGAACGGGCGAGGTCGCTGATGACCTTGATCTCGATCAGCTTCCGGCATCCGTTGGCCAGGTAGTCGATGGCCTGCACCGATCCCCGATAAGGCGTGCCGAAGGTCA
>JBMOPM010000042.1:0-15307 GCA_049323575.1 Gemmatimonadota bacterium
CATAGCGATCGCTGAACTGTCGCACAGGAACACTCCCGCCGCGCGAACGGTGGAATCGTCAGGTGTGGGCCACATGGCGAACATGCAAGTGCCGGAGCATTTGAATGAGATCGTTCTGGCCTTGGTCGCCGATTGCTGGGGTGCCGGGCAGGCCCTGCCGGAGCATCTGCCAACGGAAGTATGGCGGGTTCTGACGCGGACACTGAGAAATGGTCGAGGGTAAACCGCAGCCATGGTACGCGCTCTATTGAATCGAGTTTCGCCTGGGTCGGCGCGTCCCGACGTCGGGGATGTCAGTGCGTCGATGCTGCGCTGGAGCGGCATCGCGCTGGTCACCACGGTCTGGATCAGCACTACGTTGTTCGGTTTGTACATCCTCGCGTTCTATGCCGGCGCGGTGGTCGAAGGCGAAATGGCCACCTGGAACCGCGTGTTGCCGCGCCTGTACGAGCCGGACACGCCGGTCGCTACCGCCGGCATCGGTCTTCACTTCGCAGCCGGGGGGATCATCCTCGTGCTGGGCTCTCTCCAGCTCACCGGTGCCATCCGTGCTCACTACCCGGCGCTGCACCGTTGGATCGGGCGGGTGTACGTGACCGCGGCGCTGCTCGCCGGGCTCGGCGGACTGGCGTTCATCGCCGCCAAGGGCACCATTGGCGGCACGGTGATGGACATCGGTTTCTCGCTCTATGGTGTGCTGACGGTGCTGGCCTCGGTGCAGACCTTCCGCCACGCGCAAGCACGGCGGCTGGACATGCACCGCGCCTGGGCGCTGCGTCTGTTCGCGCTCGCCATCGGGTCGTGGCTGTACCGCATGGACTACGGTTTCTGGCTGCTGCTCACCAACGGCGCCGGCCATGCACGCGACTTCCACGGACCGTTCGACATGGTGATGGCGTTCTTTTTCTACGTACCGAACCTGCTGGTGGCGGAGGCCTTTCTTCGCGCGCGCCGCCACACGGCGTTGCCAGGGATCACGCTGGTGACCGCGGGTGCGCTCACCGGCGTGACCGGCTTCCTCCTGCTGGGGACCTATTACTTCACCAAGGTCTACTGGGGCCCGGCCATCCTGCACTGGTTGGTCGGCTGAGAGGACCGGTTGGGCCGGACCTGGAGGGTCGGTCTTCGAGTGTTCCTGGCTGGGGGAGATCCGTAGTGGAGGGCTTTCAGCCTTCCTCGGCATCAGGGGCGGCCGCCTCGAAGCCTGGCGATGCCGGGTTGTTCAGCAACGCGTCCACGGCAGCCACCAGCTCGCGGATGGCGAACGGCTTCATGAAGGTGCGCGCGGCGCCGAGGAGGGTGGCGTCGCCCAGCACATCGACATGCTGGCGGCGCCCGCCTCCCGACATGGCGATGATCTTCGGCTGGGGAACGGCGGCGCGCAGTCGCAGCATCAGATCGATGCCGTCCCGCTCGGGCATGAAGATGTCCAGGATGACGAGGTCGGCGCCCTGCTGCTCGTAGAGCCGCAAGCCCGCGTCGCCGTCGCCCGCCAGCAGCACGGCATGGCCAGCCCGCTCGAGCCCCCGCCGGATGACGTCCCGGAGCCCGGGTTCGTCGTCGACTACCAGGATTCTGGCCACGTGAGCCTCCGTCCCATCCCTTGCCTCGAACTCGCGTTGTCCCCCATGCCTGCGACTGCCGTGAGAGCCCTGTCTCGGCCCCGCACCCACCCGCGTTCCGAGCGGGCGAGGTCAACGGTCGCGTCGCCTGTCGGCAAAACATGTATTTTGCAACGGTGTCAGGCTCCCGGACTATCCGTACAACCACCTACGGCGGCCGGCTGCGTGCATGGTGTCGTGGCCAGCCAAGGCGCAAGCAGGTTCGCCAAGGCCGAGGACCGCCTACGGCGCTGCTCAAGCGCTTCAGCTACATACGGATAGTTACGGATCGTTGCGGACGGGTCAACACTGCCGGACCGCACAGGCCGGAGCGATTCCCTCCATGACCGAGCCCGTCCACTCGTTGCGTCGCCTCGACGGGGGCGTCGGTCGCCGGGGGATTCCGGCCAGCGCGGCGGGCAGGCGGGCAGGCGGCCAGGAGGACCATTCGAGGGGGAAGATGGCCATTCGCGACGCAGCCCAGGGGAAGGCAAAGGGGAAGCCGACCGTCGCTACCATCGGATACCAGGGTGCCACGGTGCCCGGTTTCCTGAATGTGCTTCGGCGCGCCCGCATCGATCTGCTCGTGGACATCCGGGCCGTCGCCAGCTCGCGGCGACCGGGCTTCTCGAAGACGCAGCTCGCCGCCAGCCTCGAGGAGGCCGGGATCGACTATGTGCACCTGCGCAGCCTGGGTACGCCGGCCTCCGGCCGAGCGGCCGCTCGCGCTGACCGCTTCGGCGAGATGCGGGCCATCTACCGCGAGCACCTCGCCACGCATGAAGCGCAGAGTGAGCTGGGGACGTTGATCGACCTGATCCGCTCGGGCCGGCGGGTCTGCCTGCTGTGCTTCGAGACGGACGCCACGAACTGTCACCGCAGCATCGTTGCGGCGGAAGTGGCGGCGCGGCTCCCGGTGAAGGTCACCCACCTCGCGGGCGCGAGCGAGTGACCGTGCCGGACTGCGATCGCGTGCGCCGGCGGTAGCCGCGCGAGGACAGCTTCCGCACGCTGCTCGCCGCCGCCGGCAACCGGTGTAGTTTTCCGGTATGCCCCGCCTGCAGCGGGTCCTCGAGATCGCGGTCTACTGCGACGACCTGGCGCGGTCGATCGACTTCTATGCCCGGGTCCTCGGCGGCCGGCTGCTGGACCGCTCGGACCGGTTTGCGGCCTTCGATGTCGGCGGGAGCACGGTGCTGCTCGTGTTCGTCCGCGGCCAGTCGGCGGCTGGCGTCGAGCTGCCAGCGGGCCGGATCCCGCCGCACGACGGCGCGGGTCCCTTGCATTTCGCGTTCGCCGTGTCGGCGGACGAACTTGCCGGCTGGGAGCAGCACCTGGCGGACGCGGGGGTGAACGTCGAGAGCCGCGTCACATGGCCCCGCGGGGGGACCAGCCTCTATTTCCGTGATCCCGACGGGCATCTCGTGGAGCTGGCCACGCCGGGTCTCTGGGCGACGTACTGAGTCGGGGCGCGCCCGTCCGGCGCCCGTCGCCGTCACGGGTTCGTCGCCGTCAGGACCGCGCCGGTGAACCCGCCCGCCACGGCATCCACATACCAACGCGCGACCACATCGGCCGGGGTGCCGCGACTCGGGTCGCGCCCCATCGCGACCAGCGTTTCCGTTACCCATCCAGGGCTCACCACGTTGATCCGGATGCCGCGGGGCATCTCCAGCGCGGCCGCGCGGGCGAACGCCTCCACGCCGGCATTGACCATGCTGATCGCCGCGCTGCCGGGCGACGGCGCGTGCGCGAGGATGCCGCTCGTCAGCGTGAACGAGCCGGCGTCGCGCACGGACGCGATGCCGAGCCGCACGAGGTTGATCTGCCCCATCAGCTTGCTCGACAGGCTGAGCGCAAAATCGGCATCGACCAGCTCGCTCAGCGGCCGGAAGATGGCCCGCCCCGCGACCGAGACCACGGCGTCGACGGGGCCCACACGACGGTACATGGCGCGGATCGACGCCGGATCCTCCAGATCGACGCGCTCGGCGGCGCGCTGGCGGCTGACGGGCACCACGTCGTGATGCCGGGACTCGAGTGCGCGCACGACCGCGCTGCCAATGGTGCCGGTGGCACCGATGACGATGACACGCACTGGCTCTCTTCCTTCCGGGAGTCCGGATCGCTGTCAGGAATACGATCGCTGCAACATGCGGTGAAACATGCGGAGATACGATAGAAATGAAGGCGTGGGATGACAACCGGGGAACAGGAGGGCCGAGGCGCAGATCTCCCCTGTGCCGGCCGTTGGCCCGCTTGCCCGTCGAGGTACGCCGCGCTACGCTCCGTGCAGATCGGCCGTCCGTCCTGCCCCGGGGCGAACCCCGAGGGAGAAAGCAGGTAGCTGCATGGACGAGCGCCGCCAGCGTTCGTCGGACCGCATCGTTGCGGCCGTGCGGGACCAGCTCCGGGTCGCCCTCGCGACGACCGGCGCCCCGTTTGCCTGCACCTGGGCCTGCCTCATCCATCCTCGCCGCCGCGGGAGCGAACGCGGCTACGGCGTGATCACCCTGTGCGGTGAGAGCCTCGCTCTCACGGTGCAGATGCTGCGCGACCTGCAGAATGTGCCGACGCTTCTGAACGGACAGACGCCCGTGATGGTGGGTCCGGCCGACGAAGGAGAGAAACCCGACCTCGATCCCGACGAACCCCTGGTGACCGAGCGACCAGTACAGCGGCTGCGACTCTGGCGGGTCGATCGGGACGGTCGCCTCGCTGCGCAGACCGGAGCCCTGGCCGAAGCCGGCGACGTCGGGGTGCAGTTTGCGCTGCTCTGTGCCGGCCGCCCGAGCGGCTGGCCGCCATGAGCCGAGCGCTCCGCTGATGGCGGTGAGGACGTTGCGACCTCCCTTCAGCTCCGCCCGTCGCTCTTTTCACACGCCTGCCTGCGGCCACGATGCCGTGGTCTCCTCGGTTCACGGGCAGCCGCAGTGAATCCGGATGCTTCACTCCGCCTGCCGAGCGATTCGCGCGGGGCGCGCATGCGCGGCCGGCCAGCCGTCGTTAGCTTGTCGTACGGCGGCATCCCAGTGGGCGGCACGAGTGCTCGAGCGCTCCACCGCGCCTGAGCCACCGGCCGTCAAACCGTGTACGACATCGCATCCAAGGGGCAGACGTTGCGTCCAATGCGTTGCCTGCTGCCCGCGGCGATCCTCGCTGCGGTGGCCGGCTGCCGGGCCGACATCAAGGCCGACGCGAAGGCCGGTCCGGCCACGGT
The DNA here is from genome assembly GCA_049323575.1 of Gemmatimonadota bacterium. Lineage (GTDB taxonomy): Bacteria > Gemmatimonadota > Gemmatimonadetes > Gemmatimonadales > GWC2-71-9 > JBMOPM01. The sequence goes on from JBMOPM010000042.1 coordinate 4,822, forward strand.
CACCAATCCGCCGCGTGAGTCCGCCCTCACCACCATCACGCTGACCGAGGACGCGGTCCGCCGTCTCGGCATCGAAGTCGCGCCCGTCACGATGCGCGCGGTTCCCCGCACGCGGACTCTGGGGGGTGAGGTCGTGGTGCCTCCCGGCCTCGCGGTTACGGTCACGGCGCCGATGGCAGGCACCGTCCTCGCGCCGCCAGGTGGCTCCCCGCCCGCGGGCTCGTCGGTGCGCCGGGGTGATGCGGTGTTCCGCCTGGTGCTCCTGCCCGGTGACAAGTCGATCGCCGGCGCGGAGGAAGAACTGGCGGCGGCGGCGGCGCGGGCCAGGCTCGCGGAGCAGCGCTGGCGGCGAGCCGACCAGATGTACAAGGACGCCCTGGCGACGCAGGACGAGGCGGACGCGGCGCATGCGGAGTACGTCACCGCCGAGGCCGCGGCTCGCGCGGCGCGCGCCCGCCTCGCGCTCCTCGTGTCCGGTGAACCCACTGACACCGCCGGTCTCCAGCCGCTCAACGTGATCGCGCCCGTCGCAGGCGTGATCTGGCGGAGCCTGGTCGCGCCGGGGCAGACCGTCTCCAGCGGCGCGCCGCTCTTCGAAGTCGCGCGGATCGATTCACTGTGGGTGCGGGTGCCCGTGTACGTGGGCGACGTGCCCAGCGTGCTGCGCGGCGGCGTCGCGCGCGTGGTGCCGCTCAACGCCGAGGGGCCCGGCCTGACCGCCCGGCCCGTCACCGCGCCGCCGACCGCTGATCCGCTGGCCGCCTCGGCCGACCTCTTCTATGCGGTGCGCAATGCCGGCAGGCCGCTGCGTCCGGGCCAGCGCGTGGCGGTGGAGGTCCCCCTCCGCGGGGAGCAGAAGGGGCTCACCGTGCCATGGTCGGCCGTGGTGCACGATATCCACGGCGGTACCTGGGCCTACGAGCAGACCGGGCCGGCCACCTACGTGCGCCGACGCGTCGAGGTCCGTCGCGTGGCGGGTGATCTCGCCGTCCTCGGCGCGGGACTCGCGGAAGGAGCCCAGGTGGTGGTGGCGGGCGTGGCGGAGCTCTACGGAGCGGAGTTCGGCAATGGGAAGTAGGAGCCGGCGGGGCGGGAGGCGGGGCGCGGTGGGCGGCTCGCGGGCGGTGGATGACTCCTGTGCGACGGCGGGCGCCTGATGCGCTGGCTCGTCCGCACTGCGCTCCGCTACCCCATCGCCGTCATCGCCATCGCCACCGCGCTGGTCGTGGCGGGCATTCGCGCCGTCCAGGGCACGCCGCTCGACGTCTTCCCCGAATTCGCCCCGCCGCTGGTGGAGATCCAGACCGAGGCACCGGGCCTCTCGACCGAAGAGGTCGAGGCGCTCGTCACGGTGCCGCTCGAGAACGCGCTCAACGGCACGGCGTGGCTCTCCACCATCCGCTCGAAATCGGTGCTCGGCCTGTCGTCGGTGCAGCTCTACTTCCAGCCCGGCACCGACGTGATCGCTGCGCGGCAGCTGGTGCAGGAGCGGCTCGCGCGGGTGGCGCCGCTGCTGCCGACGCTCGCGCATCCGCCCGTGATGCTGTCGCCGCTCTCGTCGACCAGCCGGGTGCTCAAGATCGGGCTGTCCTCGCGCACGCTGTCGCAGATGGACCTCACGGTCCTCGCCAAGTGGACCATACGGCCGCGATTGCTGGCCATCCCGGGCGTCGCGAACGTGGCGATCTGGGGGCAACGGGATCGGCAGATCCAGGTGCTGGTCGATCCCGAACGTCTGCAGGCCCACCGCATTGCCCTGGACACGGTCATCCAGGCCGCGCGCGAAGCGGTCGCGGTGGCGCCCGGGGGCTTCCTCGACACGCCCAACCAGCGTCTGGCGATCGCCCACCGGTTCACGGTCCGCACCGCCGCCGACCTGGCGCGGGCGGTCGTGACCACGCGCGACGGCGCGGCACTGCGGCTCGGCGACGTGGCGAACGTGGTGGAAGGGTTCCCCAACCCCATCGGTGACGCCGTCATCAACGACGGACCCGGCCTGCTGCTCATCGTGGAGAAGCAGCCGTGGGGCAACACGCTGGATGTCACGCACCGGGTCGAGGCTGCGCTCGCCGCGCTCCGGCCGGGCCTGGGCGACGTGCAGATCGATCCCACCATTTTCCGGCCCGCCACCTTCATCGAGCAGTCGCTGGCGAACCTCAACCGGGCGATGCTGATCGGGTGCGTGCTGGTGGCGCTGGTGCTGATCATCTTCCTGGCCGACTGGCGCACGGCGGTCATCAGCCTGACGGCGATTCCGCTGTCGCTCATCGCGGCGGCCCTGGTCCTCCGCTATCGCGGCGGCACGATCGACACGATGGTCCTGGCGGGCCTCGTCATCGCACTGGGCGAGGTGGTGGATGACGCGATCATCGACGTGGAGAACATCGCGCGGCGGCTCAGGCTCAACGCCCGGGAGCCGAGGCCGCGCAGCGCCCTCAGCGTGGTGCTGGATGCGTCGCTCGAGGTGCGAAGTGCGGTGGTCTTCGGGACACTCATCGTGGTGCTGGTATTCCTGCCGGTTTTTCTGCTCGAGGGGCTGGCGGGGTCGTTCTTCCGCCCCCTCGCCGCCTCGTACATCCTCGCGGTGGTGGCCTCGCTCCTCGTGGCGCTCACGGTGACGCCCGCCCTGTCGCTCCTGTTGCTGGGACGGGGCCGGCAGCTCGAGGCGCCTCGGCGCGATGCGCCCCTGGCCGCGCGCCTCAAGGCCTGGTATGCCCGGGTGCTGCCGGCCTGGGTCGAGCGGCCGCGCCGCGCGATCGGCGTGCTGGCCGGATCGTTCGCCGTAGCGGTGCTCGTCCTGCCGTTTCTCGGCGAGGAGTTCCTGCCCAGGTTTCGCGAGTACGATTTTCTGATGCACTGGGTGGAAAAACCGGGCTCGTCGCTCGACGCGATGCGGCGGATCACGATCCGCGCCAGCAACGAACTCCGCAGCATCCCGGGCGTGCGCAACTTCGGCGCGCACATCGGGCGCGCCGAGGTGGCGGACGAGGTGGTCGGCCCCAATTTCGCCGAGCTGTGGATCTCGCTCGATCCGAAGGTGGACTACGATCCCACGGTGGCGAAGATCCAGGCGGTGGTGGATGGCTACCCCGGCCTCTACCGCGACCTGCTCACCTATCTTCGCGAGCGCATCAAGGAGGTGCTGACCGGCGCCAGCGCCACGATCGTGGTGCGGATCTACGGCCCCGATCTCGACACGCTCCGCGCCAAGGCCGTGGAAGTGGGCAAGGCCATCGCCGGTGTCGAGGGCGTGGCCGACCTCAAGGTGGAGCCGCAGGTGCTGGTGCCGCAGGTGAACGTCGCGTTCCGGCCCGAGGCCGGCGAGCGTCTCGGGCTCACGGCGGGGCAGGTACGGCGCGCCGCCGCCACGCTGTTGCAGGGCACCAAGGTGGGCGAGGTGTACGAGGATCAGAAGGTCTTCGACGTAACGGTGTGGGGCGTTCCCGGTCTGCGCGAGGACCTGGGCGCCCTTCGGCAGCTCCCGCTCGATGGACCCGGCGGAGGTCTCATCCCGCTCGGCGAGGTGGCCAGCGTCACGATCGATCCCGCCCCGAACATCATCCAGCGCGAGGGCGCGTCGCGCCGTATCGATGTGACCCTGAATGTCCGTGGCCGCGACCTGGGCAGCGTGGCGCGGGACGTGGAGGCGGCTGTGGGCAAGCTGTCGTTCCCCACCGGCTACCATCCGGAGTTTCTCGGCGAGTACGCCGCGCGCCAGCAGGCCAGCCAGCGCCTGCTCGTGCTGGCCGTGCTGTCGCTCCTCGGCATCCTCGTGCTGCTCCACGCCGACTTCGGGTCGTTCCGGCTCGCGTTGCTGGTCTTCGCCAGCCTGCCGTTCGCGCTGGTGGGCGGCGTGGCCGGCGTGGTGCTCACCGGCGGCGTGCTCTCGCTGGGCTCGCTGGTGGGATTCGTCACCGTGCTGGGCATCGCCGCCCGCAACGGCATCATGCTGGTGAGCCACTTCCGCCATCTCGAGACGAAGGAAGGCCAGCCCTTCGGGCTCGAGCTCGTCCTGCGCGGCGCGGAGGAGCGCCTCGTTCCGATCGTCATGACCGCGCTCACCACGGGCCTTGCGCTGGTGCCGATCGCCTTCGGCGGCATGAAGCCGGGCCAGGAGATCGAGCACCCGATGGCCGCGGTGATCCTGGGCGGCCTGGTCACGTCGACGGTGCTGAACCTGTTCCTGATGCCGGCCCTGTATCTGAGGTATGGACGGGCCACGCCCGTCGCCACCACCGAGGTCAACTCATGACCATCGCCGACCTGCGCCGCGAGTATGCGCGTGCCCGTCTCGACGAGTCCGACGTCGATCCCGATCCGATCGTCGAGTTCCGCCGCTGGTTCGATGACGCCATTCGGGCCGAGGTGCTCGAGCCCAACGCGATGACGCTGGCGACGGCGACGCCCGATGGGATGCCGTCCGCCCGGATCGTGCTGCTCAAGGGGGTCGACGCCGCCGGCTTCACGTTCTTCACCGATTATCGGAGCCAGAAGGGCCGGGAGCTGGAGGCCAACCCGCGCGCGGCACTGGTCTTCTACTGGCCCGAGATCGAGCGCCAGGTACGGGTGACGGGGAAGGTGTCCATGGTCGCTCGCGCGGAAGCGGCGGCCTATTTTCGCACCCGGCCCGAAGGCAGCCGTCTCGGAGCCTGGACCTCGCATCAGAGCGAGGTGATCCCCAACCGTGCGGCGCTCGAGGAGCGTCTGGCCAGCGTCACCCAGCGGTTTGCCGGACAGGACATCCCCTTGCCGCCGCACTGGGGCGGTTTCCGGGTGGCTCCCGAGACCATCGAGTTTTGGCAGGGCCGGCCCAACCGCCTGCATGACCGGCTCCGGTACGTGCGTGAGGCCGAAGGATGGCGGGTGGAGCGCCTGTCCCCGTGACGGGGCGCAGCGCGGCCGCCCGGTTGTGCGTAAAGCCTTCATCTCACCACGGAGTTCGACTCACGCATGCGCGCATTGTTCGAAGGCCTGGCCCTCCTGGTTTCGGTCATCAGCCCGCGTCCCGAACTGCTCGCCGCACTGCCGCCGGACGGCCGCACCGCGCCTCCAGATACCTTCGAGCTCTCCGTGCCCTCGATCATGCGGGGCCCGGAGATCGTCGGGCGGGAGCCGACCCGCGTGCGCTGGAGTGCGGACGGCCAGTGGATCTACTTCGAGTGGCTGCCGCCCGGCAGTTCCTGGCGCGAGCCGCTCGCGCCCCATCGGGTCCGGGCCCGGCCTGGTGCCACGCCGGAGCGTGTCACGGAGGCCCACATGGACTCCGTCGCGGCGCTCGTGGAAACGGGTCCGCTGTCCCCGGACGGCAAGTTCCGCGTCGTATCGGCCAACGGCGACCTGTTCCTCATCGACGTCAAGCGCGCCACGGCACGGCGCCTCACCCGGACCCAGGCTGCCGAGACCGATCCCGGTTTCAGCATCGACGGCCGGCGCGTCTTCTTCACGCGCGATGAGAACCTCTTCGAGCTCGACCTCGCGAGCGGCGAGGTGCGCCAGCTCACCGATCTGCGGCGGGGCCCCAGGCCGCCGGCGGACTCGACCCCGAAGGGCCAGCGCGGTTTCCTGCAGCGCCAGAATGAGCGGCTGATCGGTGCGGTCCGCGACCGCCTCTGGCAGGACAGCGTGGCCAGGGCGCGGCGAGAGGCGCACGAGGGCCGCGGGCTGCCGAAGCTCTACCTTGGCAAGGACGAGCGGTTCACCCAGTGGTTCGTCTCGCCCGCCGGGAACGCGGCGCTGCTCCTGGTCCGGGTCCCCGCGGGCGACAAGACCAGGATCGCGCAGGTTCCCAACTACGTGGCGCGGAGCGGCTACACGGAAGAACTCGCGGCCCGCACCAAGGTGGGTGACGCGCAGGACGGCTTGCGGCTGGGCTTCGTCCGGCTCGGCGACAGCACCATCAAGTGGCTCCGGCCCATCCCGTCGGATTCGGTCAAGGCGCCCTCGTCGATCCGGGTGTACGGCTGGAACGACGCCGGCACGGCCGCGCTGGTCATGGCTGTCAGCAGCGACTTCAAGATCCGCCTCATTCAGCGGGTCGATGCCGATGCCGGCCGCATGGCCCTCGTCGACTCCCTGCGAGATGAAGCCTGGATCGGCGGACCGTGCTCCGACTGCGGCGGGTGGATGCCCGGCGGCGACCGCGTCTGGTTCGTCTCCGAGGCCGACGGCTGGGCCCACCTCTATACCGCGAAGCCGGATGGCAGCGACCGCCGGCAACTCACCAGCGGCAAATGGGAGGTGCTGGACGCCGGGATCTCCGAGGACCGGAAGTGGTTCGAGCTGCACACGAGCGAGGTCTCGGTGTACGAGCGTCGGTTCTATCGGATGCCCCTGTCGGGTGGCCCCCGGGAGTTGATCACTACGGCCGTGGGCGGGCACACCGTGGTGGTGTCGCCCGACGGCACCATGCTGGCGGACGTGTATTCGGAGGCCAACCGGCCCCCCGAGCTGTTCCTGCTCCCGTATCGGCCGGGCGCGCCGATGTCCCGGCTCACCACCTCGCCGACCTCGGCGTGGCTCTCGTATCCGTGGCTCAAGCCCGACATCGTCGCGATCCCGGCGTCGGACGGGGTGCGTGTGCCGGCCCGCATCTACCGGCCGGAACAGCTCGGCGCGAAGCCGAACGGAGCAGGCGTGATCTTCGTCCACGGCGCCGGCTACCTCCACAACGTGCACCGGTATTGGTCGAGCTATTTCCGCGAGTACATGTTCCACCATCTGCTCGCCTCGAAGGGATACGTCGTCCTCGACATCGACTACCGGGGCTCGGCCGGCTACGGCCGCGACTGGCGGACCGCGATCTACCGGCACATGGGCGGGCGCGACTTGCAGGACCAGGTGGACGGATCCCGCTACCTCCAGCAGGAGTTCGGGATTTCGCCAGACAAGGTGGGCATCTACGGGGGGAGCTACGGCGGGTTCATCACCCTCATGGCGCTCTTCACCGAGGCGAAGCAGTTCGGCGCCGGCGCCGCTCTCCGGGCCGTGACCGACTGGGCCCACTACAACCACCCCTACACCGGCCGGATTCTCAACCTGCCGCAGGACGACAGCGTCGCCTATCAGCAGTCGTCACCGATCTACTTCGCCGAGGGCCTGGAGGATCCCCTCCTGATCGCCCACGGCATGGCGGACGTCAACGTGCATTTCCAGGACGTCGTGCGGCTGTCCCAGCGGCTGATCGAGTTGGGGAAGACGAACTGGGAGCTGGCCGTCTACCCGGTGGAGGATCACGGTTTCGTCCGGCCGGACTCGTGGACCGACGAGTACCGGCGGATCCTGGAGCTGTTCGACAAGCGTCTGCGGTAGGGCAAGGGGGCAGCCCATTTGTCATTCCGAGGGCCAGAGGCCCGAGGAATCTGTTCGACGTCCCTGGTGGTGTCGGTTGTCCTCGGCTGAAGCCGGGGCTCGGCCGCGGGCCAGATTCCTCACCCGCTCCGCGGGTTCGGAATGACAGATCTGGCGCGGGTTCGGAATGACAAGCTTGGCGCGAGTTGGGAATGATAGGGCTCGCCATGACACCGCCGCCCGCCTTCAGTTCATTGTCCGCTTCCGCCACATTGAAAGGCATGGACCTCGAGCACCGGCTCTGCGCCGCCCTCGCCGGCATTCCGGCCGATGGGCCGTGGCTCGTGGCCGTCTCCGGCGGCCCCGACTCCATGGCACTGCTGGACCTGGTCGTGCGCGCGGGCTTCGCCCGGTCGCCAGGGGTGGTCGTGGCGCACGTGGACCACGGCATTCATCCGGAGAGCGGAGAAGTGGCCGCCATGGTCCGGGCCGCCGCCGAGCGCTACGGGGTCCGCTGCGAGGTGGAGCGACTGGCGCTCGGGCCCGGGGCCAGTGAGACACTGGCCCGCGAACGCCGCTACGCCTCTCTCCACGCCCTCCGGCGCCGGCTCGGCGCCCGCTGGGTGCTGACCGCTCACCACGCCGACGACCAGGTCGAGACCGTGCTGCTCCGCGTGCTGGCGGGCAGCGGGCCGGCGGGGCTCGCCGGGATGGCACCGACCGCCGGCCATGTCGCCCGCCCGTTGCTCGGTGTGACGCGGGCGGAACTGCTCCGCTATGCCGCCGAGCGGGGGCTTGCGTTCTGGGAGGATCCCGCCAATCGCGACGCGCGTCACCGCCGCAACTGGGTGCGCCATGAGGTGCTCCCGGCGCTCCGCACGCGGGTGCCCGGCATCGACCGCAACCTGCACGCTCTGGCGCGCGAAGCGGCGTCCCAGCGCGCGGCGTTCGATCAGCTGCTCGACCTCCTGCCCGGCCTGGATCTGCGGGGCGAGTCGCGCGGGATTTCCGTTGCCGCTGCTGGGCTCGGCGGGTATGCTTCTGAGCTGGCGGGAGCGGTGCTCCAGGCGGTGGCGCGCCGGGTCAACTGCCCGCTCGGGCCCGTGCGGGCCCGCCGCGTGCTGACCTGGCTCGCCGGAACCGGTCCCGCGGGCGGCTCGCTGGACCTGGCGCGTGGGTGGCGCGCCGAACTTTCGCTGGGTCGCCTGACGCTGGCAGTCCGGCGCCCGGCCGGTGTCGCGCCGATGGCGCTGCACGGCGCGCAGGGGGAGGCCACCTGGCTCGACTGGCGCCTGGCGTGGCGCACCGAGCCCGCCCCCCAGGTCCAGCGCCGGGCGTCGACCACGGCCTGGTTCCCGACGAACGCGGCGCTGGTGGTCCGCTCGCGGGCCGCGGCCGAGCGCATCAGGCCCCTCGGCATGAGCGGGCACAAGCTGGTCAGCCGCTGCCTCCAGGAGGCGCGGATTCTGCGGGGCGGCCGCGACGAGTGGCCGGTGGTGACGGTTGGTGGAACGGCAGTATGGCTGCCCGGGGTGTGCCGCTCGGCGGACCTCGTGCCCGAGCCCGGAACGGAGGCCGTGCGGATTGACGTTACCCGAGACGACTGATATGGCCCGCCGGATGGTGGGGCGTGAGATCAAGGCCGTCGTCTTCGACGAGGCCACGATCGCGGAGCGTGTGCGCCAGCTGGGCGCCGAGATCACGGCGGCCTACCCGGATGGCGAGTTGCTCGCATTGGGTCTGCTGAAGGGCAGCTTTATCTTTCTTGCTGATCTCGTGCGCCACATCGACCGGCCCGTGCAGGTCGATTTCATGGTCGCGAGTTCCTACGGATCGGGGAAGGTGTCGAGCGGGAACGTCCGGCTCCTGTACGACCCCGAGATCGACGTGTCGGGGAAGCACATCCTGCTCGTCGAGGACATCATCGACAGCGGCCGCACGCTGAGCCGGCTCGTCGATCTCCTGCGATCGCGGAAGCCGGCAAGCCTCGCGATCTGCACGCTGCTGGACAAGCGGCTTGCGCCGAACCCGCCCGAGGAACTGAAGTTCGTCGGGTTCGTCGCGCCGCCGGCATTTCTGGTCGGCTACGGGCTCGACCATGCCGAGAACTACAGACACTTACCATTCATCGCGGATCTGGCATAGATGGCTGAACGTCCCACCAAGCGGCCTCCCACCCCGAACTGGGGCAACCTGAGCAAGAATCTCGCGCTCTGGCTGCTGGTGGTGCTGCTTGCGCTGGCGCTCTATCAGATGATGAGCCGTCAGCGCAACCCGACCCAGGAGTTTTCGTACACCGAGTTCACCAGGCAACTCGACGCCAACAACATCGCGCAGGTCGAGATCTACGACGGCCGGCGGGTACAGGGTGATTTCCGCACGCCGGTCACCACCCCCGAAGGGCGGGTGGCCAAGAGCTTTACCGTCCTGCTGCCGGTCGCCAACAGCGAGGCGTTCATCCAGCGCCTCGACGAGAAGGGCATCCCGATCACGGCCCGCGAGCCCAAGGGCGGGCTCACGGCGGTCATCATCGCGGCGCTGCCGTGGGTGGTCATCCTGGGCCTCTGGTTCTTCGCGCTCCGCCAGTTGCAGGCCGGCGGCAGCCGCGCGTTCTCCTTCGGCAAATCGAAGGCGAAGCTCCTCTCGGGCGATACCCCCAAGGTGACCTTCGCCGACGTCGCCGGCTGCGACGAGGCCAAGGTCGAGCTGCAGGAGATCATCGAGTTCCTGAAGGACCCGCAGAAGTTCACCCGCCTGGGCGGCCGCCTGCCCAAGGGCGCCCTGCTGGTGGGCCCGCCGGGCACCGGCAAGACGCTGCTGGCCAAGGCGGTGGCCGGCGAGGCGGGCCGGCCGTTCTTCTCGATGTCCGGCTCCGACTTCGTCGAGATGTTCGTGGGTGTCGGCGCGTCGCGGGTGCGTGACCTGTTCGAGCAGGGCAAGGCGCACGCCCCCTGCATCATCTTCATCGACGAGATCGACGCCGTCGGCCGCCACCGCGGGGCCGGGCTCGGCGGCGGTCACGACGAGCGGGAGCAGACGCTCAACCAGCTTCTGGTCGAGATGGACGGTTTCGAGTCGAACGACGGCGTGATCCTCATCGCGGCCACCAACCGGCCCGACGTGCTGGACCCGGCGCTGCTGCGCCCGGGTCGGTTCGACCGGCAGATCGTGGTGGACGCCCCCGACGTCCGCGGCCGCA
>JBMOPM010000043.1:0-15219 GCA_049323575.1 Gemmatimonadota bacterium
GGGGCCGCCGCGCTCGACGACGCGTGCACCCTGGGCCACCGCTATGTCGTCGTGGCCTGGCTCCCCGCCGCGGGTCGGCGCACACTGGACGACTATCGCGTGCTGGCCGACCAGCTCGACCGCGCGGGGGAGATCGCCCGCACGCGGGGCATCCGGCTGGCCTACCACAACCACGACTTCGAGTTCACCCCGGTCCAGGGCACCGTGCCGTTCGACCTGCTGCTCGAGCGGACCGACCCGGCGCTGGTCCGCTTCGAGCTGGACCTCTACTGGATCGTCAAGGCGGGACGGGATCCGCTGGCGTACTTCGCCCGCTATCCGGGCCGTTTCCCGCTGCTGCACGTGAAAGACGCCGGCCCGCCGCCCGGGCGCGCGATGGCGGACGTGGGCCGTGGCACCATCGACTTCGCCGGCATCTTCGCGCGCCGGCACCAGGCGGGAGTCGAGCACGCCTTCGTGGAGCATGACGATCCGCCCGATCCGATCGCCTCGATTAGGGCGAGCTATGAGGCGATGCAGCGGCTGCTGCGATGAGAGGCAACATGACGATCTTCGAGGACACGGCCATCGCGCGCCTCCACGCCAGACTCGACCGGCTCACTCCCGATGCCGTGCCGCGCTCGGGACGCTGTCGCCCCGGTTCCGCTCCACGCTCGCACGATGCGTGGCACATCGGGCGAACGGTGATGCGGCATGGGCTCCGCATCCCGCTTTCGGGCAGCTACCGGCCACCCAGTGGGGATACCTGATCCACCGCCACATCGACTACCACTTCAGGCAGCCCGACGTGTGATGGCGACGTTGACGCGCGAGGCTGCTCATCCCGCTCGCCCGTGGGATCGAGTTCCAGCACGGGAGCGTCAGCGCGCGCGCGTCGCAGGCCCCTTCGGGCTCGCGGGCATCAGCAGGATGTAGGGCGTGGCGGGCTCGCTGTCGGGCGGCAGCGCCTTCGGCATCGCTTCTCCCTTGGGGCCCAGCGACACGATGAACGCGTACACGGCCTCGAGATCGCGATCGCCCATGGCGTGCAGGCTGGTCCACGGCATCGGCGGCTTGCCCCTGGTCTCGCGCATCGTCCGGATCCAGTCCCGCGCCGTCGTACCCTGGACCGAGAGACGGAGGTTGGACGCGTACGTCGTGCCCCACGGGCCCCGCCAGCCGACGGGCACCCCCGTCAGTCGGTCGGCCAGCGACACGTTGCCGCCGCTCTCGTGCCAGTTGGGCGTGTGGCAGTCGTTGCAGCCGCCGATGGTCGTGAGGTATTCGCCGGCCGCCACCGCGCTCGAGGCCTGCACGAACGGCCCCGTGCCGGCCGGCCGCCCCTCCTTGCGGATGATGGTGCAGGCGCCGAGCACGGCGGCCGCCGCGATGGCGGCGCCCAGACGGCGGATGGTCTCTCGCATCGAACGCCTCCTTCGACCACGATACGCGGTCCGCTTTCAGCGGAACGCGGGCGGCCGCTTCAGATGGAATCCCGTCGCCTTCTGGTACGCTTCGCCCACGGTCAGGAGTTCCGACTCGCCGAACAGCCGGCCGATGAAGCTCAGTGAAACGGGCGTGCCGTCCGGATTGAACCCGTTGGGCAGCACGAGACAGGGATGTCCCGTGAGGTTGGTGGCGATCAGCAGGTTGTTGGCGAACGACGGCGCCACGAACACGTCCACCGCGCGCATCACCTCGTCCAGCCGCTGCATGAGCAGCGTGCGGATGCGGTTGGCCTGGATGTATTCCACGGCCGGAATCAGCCGCGCCACGCGGAAGGTGTTGGGCCACGCCCCGCGCCCCTGTCGCACCATGCGATCGTCCTCGCCCGTGCGGGTCAGCTCGTCGAACGCCGCGGCCGCCTCGGCGCTGAGGATGATCCGGAGCGCCGTCACCGGCAGGTCGGTCGGCAGATCGACCGGCACGAGGTCGACGCCGAGCCCCCGGAGCACCTGGAGCGCCTGATCGTCGAACGCCTTGGTGGGATGGTCGGCCTCGAAGGCGGACTTGAGGTACCCCACGCGCAGGCCGGTGAGCGGCCGTCCCGGCGTCCAGTCGAACGGCCGGTCGACCACCGTCGGATCCTTGCCGTCCGGGCCGTAGATCGCGGAGAACACCAGACCGCAGTCTTCGGCGGTGCGACACATCGGGCCCAGTTTGTCCATCGTCCACGACAGCGCCATCGCGCCGGCGCGGCTCACGCGCCCGAACGTGGGCCGGAGCCCCGTGACGCCGTTCCGGGTGGACGGCGACACGATCGAGCCCAGCGTCTCGCTGCCGATGCTGAAGCCCACGAGCCCCGCCGCCGTCGCCGAGCCCGGGCCGGCCGACGAGCCGCTCGAGCCCTGCTCGAATTTCCACGGATTCTTCGTCGTGCCGCCGAACCAGACGTCGCCCTGCGCGAACTCACCCAGCGAGAGCTTCGCCACCAGCACCGCACCGGCCCGGTCCAGCCGGTCCACCACGGTGGCGTTCTCGTTGATCACCTGATCCCGGTAGATGGGCGAGCCCCACGTGGTGGGATACCCCGCCACGGCGAGCAGATCCTTCGCCCCCCACGGAATGCCGTGCAGCGGCCCGCGCCACTTGCCCCGGGCGATCTCGCGGTCGGCGGCCTCGGCCTGCTCGAGCGCGCGCTCCTCCGTCAGGTTGACGACGCATACGAGCGTCGGATCGTACAGCTTGAGCCGGTCGAGATAGAGCCTGGTGAGTTCCACCGACGACACCTGCCGCGTCCGCAGCAGCGCGCCAAGTTCCGCCACCGACGCGTAGGCCAGGTCCGTCGGCGTGGCCGGCCGCGCCGGACGCGCCCCGCTGCCGGCGTGCGCCGCGCGGGTCACGCGGCGCCCGGGCTTCGGCTGCCCGCCGAGCGCCGTCACGCCGCCCGCCAGCGGATCGAAGCGGACGGCCGGCATGACGGCGTTCGCCAGCTTCACGCCCCGGATCTGCGCCCAGGCTTGCAGCGCCGAGTTCACGTCCTCCAGCATCATCGCCCGCTCGGCCTCGGTGAAATCGAGGCCGATCACGGCTGCCGCGGCGACCAGCATCGCGTCGGTGATCCTGGGTGGCTCTGGCGCCGCAGGTGCTTGCGCGGCGAGATCGGCGGAATCGCTCTGTGACGAGGTCGCCGTGCGCCAGAGCGCGCCGGCGAGCGGATCGGCCAGACCGGCCATGGTGCAGAGCGTAATGAAAGACCGGCGGTTGACGCCGCCGAAGGTGCGGGGACCCGTCATGGATTTCCTCGGATGGAGACCCGAACAAATTCGGCGGGACGGGTGCCTTCCGGAAGGCCACCCGCCGTCGCGGCGGAAACGGCGGGAACGTATCCCGCCGCTTCGCGTCATTGCCGTCGCTTACGGCACGCGATGCACCGAGAGCAGCATGGTGGACGGCTCGTTTGCGCCCACGGCGTGAGGCACGTCAGGGTTCAGCACCAGGATCTGGCCGGCGCCCAGTTCGTGCTTCGCCGCCGGGGTGCGGACGGTCAGCTTGCCGCCCAGGACGTGGATCGTCACCAGCCCGGCGGCGCGGTGCTCCCGGATCCCGCCCCCCGCGTCGAATTCGAACAGCACGAGCGTAATACCCTCGCGCCGGAACAGCGCCACCTGCCGGTGGCCGTCGACGGCCGCGTGGGGTTCGGCCCGGAGATCGGCGGACGCGCTCGCAAGATCGATGACATGCTCGGGGCCGTCGAATCGTTCGCGGGGGTGCGGGCGAAGGCGTGGTTCGGTCATGGCGGAACTCCCGGCTCGAAGGAGACGCGGCACTGAGGGCTGTCCTCAAGCTAACAACGGTGCGTCGGTTCCTCGAAGACCTCGATCGCGAGATATCGTCCCATGACGGACCGACAGGGACACAATCTCGCGCATTCCTTGACGCATCTCACGGCTGTTCCTGCCGTTGCCTGACCACCCCGATTCGCCTGGCCATAGTTGACGAGAAACCATGCTGACCGGTACGTCCCGCGGCGCTGGCGCGATGGGAGGGACAGCGAGCAGCGTAAACATCACAGTCCGGCGCGAGGGCGTGCAGCGCCAGAACCCGTTGGTCCCCCTCGCCGTGATCCATCTGCTCCTCGCCCTGGCATTGCCCCCGGACTCCCTTCCGGCCGCCGTCGTCCGTGGATCTTCTCGGCTGGCGGCAAGTACGTGGGGCGAGTGGGGCGAGCGGGCAGCGGCCCCGGGGAGTACCCGGGGGCGTACCGGCTTGCTCTCGCCCCTGCCGACACGCTTCTCGTCGTGGACCGCACCCTGGGACGACTGACGTTCTTGGGGCCGGATCGTCGTGCGTCGCGAACGATGCCGATACCCCCGTACACCACCGGCGTCCTCCGGCCCCCTGCCTTCGCACCGGACCGTCGGTGGCGGCGGGGCCTGGGACCGGTGACCACGGTCGAGGGGCGGCCGTCGCAGCTCATGCTGGATCACGACGCCGTGTTCGACACGGTGATCGACGTCTTTGACCTCGGGTCGAACACGCTGCTCGCCACGCACCGCATCGATGCCGTCTACCAGTTCGTTGTCGCCCCGGGGGTCATTGCCGGCGTGCGCGAAGAGGACGCGAAGAAGATGATGGAAATCTCCGGGTCGAGGTCGTCCGCGCGACCCTCGGTCAACCAGCTACCGCGAGGATGCGATGATCTTCATCCGTGCATCGGTTCCTCTCCTGCGATCGGCGCCCGGGTTTCCACGCCTTGATCAGAAGCAATCGTGTCGAAAGCCTCCGGATTCACGCCGGAGGGCCTGGCTTCTTGGACGTCTCGAGAGGACGTCGAGAGGAGAGTACAAACCGCGATTGGCGTGCTCGAACCAGAAGCGAGCTACACCCGACCCGCGCCACGGTCGACCTGGGTTTCAGCCCATCGTCCTGGCCGAGGCGGGGCTTCAGCCCACAGCTTCCTGCGATTCACATCACGGCCGAGCAGGGGAGGATTCCAAAGGGCGCGCTCGCCGCGGCAATGCCCTGGTCCCGCGCCTGTCATCCCGAGCAGAGCGAGGGATCCAGCCAGCCTGCAATCGGTGGCCCGCAGCGCGAGCCCATGGGGCTTCAGCCCATCGTCCTGGCCGAGGCGGGGCTTCAGCCCATAGCTTCCTGCGATTCACATCACGGCCGAGCGGGGCAGGATTCCAAAGGGCGCGGTCGCCGCGGCAATGCCCTGGTCCCGCGCCTGTCATCCCGAGCGGAGCGAGGGATCCAGCCAGCCTGCAATCGGTGGCCCGCAGCGCGAGCCCATGGGGTTTCAGCCCATCGTCCTGGCCGAGGCGGGGCTTCAGCCCATAGCCTCCGGCGCGAGCACACTAGGCTTCAGCCCATCGGCTTCCGCTTCCCGCCCCGGCTCGACGCCCGCTCCCCCAACGCTCGAGCGGCAGAAGCCGCCTACGAGTTCGGCTCGTCGGCCGAGGGCCCGTAGGTGCCGGGCACCGGCGCCCCGCACTGACGCAGGTACACCGTGAGCTGGCCACGGTGATGCACCAGGTGGTTGAGCACGGTCTCGCGGACGACCATGTAGCGCGACGCGCTGAAGATCGTCTTCCCGCCGGCCTTGAGCGTCCATGTCGCATCGAAGGCATCGTCCTTCGTGCCCGCGAGCGCCGCGCGCGCCTCGCCCAGGGCGCCCTCGAAGAGTGCGAGAATCCCCGCGGTGGACTCGGGCCGGGGCTGCTCCATCGGCGGGCCGTCCACCGGCGCGATGTCGAGCTCGTCGGTTCGAATGGCGTAGGTGAGCCAGCCGGGAATCTGCGCGACGTGCGTCGCCAGCTCGCGCAGCGTCCAGGACTTCTCGTGCGGTCGCCAGTCGAGCTTGCCGTCCGGCAGGCGCTCGAGCACGCGGCGGGTACGCCCCATCTCGTTGTCGAACTCCGGGATCAACAGCTCGGCGATGGGCATGGCGTTCCTCCTTCGGGTTGGTGATATCACCGGCACCGCGCGGGCGGCGCTCCACGCTACCCGAATAAATGCCGAATTTCAAGCCCCCCCACCGCTCTCCATCCACGCGGCCAGTCGAGCCCGGTGACCCAACCGACAGCAGCGCCGGGACCAGCGCATCCTGGTCGCTGAGGTCACGTTGAGGCCGACCGTAAGAGATCAGGACGTGCGCTATCTCCAATGGTTACGGCAGCAGATCGGCGATCAGGTGCTCGACGCGGTGGTGATCACGACCGGCCCGCATGCCTATCGCCGGCCGGATGGGATCGCCGTGGTACCAGCGGCGCTGCTCGGGCCGTAGAGCAGCGCGTGCGGCAGCACGTGGCACAGGGAGAGCCGTCCTCGGCGCCAAGGCCCGAGCCCACCCTGGCTGGCCTGGGATCCGGCCGGCGGCCGCTGCCCCCCTTCTCGCGGCGCATCCGGCGCCTCGTCCACTGCCCCCTGATCCTGCTCGCCCTGGCATCCAGAGTGGAGCGTCGAGGTCGAAACGGCGTGCAAGAACCACAAACGGACCCCGTGCGTCTCGACGCACAGGGCCCGTTGTCAATCTCCCACACCGACTTGCTGGATGTCCGATGGAGCACGGGCAGCATGACCCTGGCGCGCGTGCACGGATCACGATCGACCGTGCAGATCGACGCGCAGGGCGCCCCCGGGCCCCTACTGCACCGCGTTCATCATGTCGAAGATCGGCAGGTACATCGCCACCACCATGCCGCCCACGATCACGCCGAGCACCACGATCATCATCGGCTCCATGAGGGACAGCAGCGCGCTCACCGCCACGTCCACCTCTTCATCGTAGAAGTCGGCGATCTTGGACAGCATCTCGTCCAGCCCGCCGGTCTGCTCGCCCACCGCGATCATCGAGATCACCATCGGCGGGAATACCCCCGACTTCTCCAGCGGTCCCGCGATCGTCTCGCCACCCGCGATCGACTGGCGCGAGGCCATCACCGCGTCATGGATGACCATGTTGCCCGCGGTCTTGGCCGTGATCTCGAGGCCGTCCAGGATCGACACGCCCGAGGAGACCAGCGTGCCCAGCGTGCGGGTGAACCGGGACACCGCCGACTTCCGGAGCAGGTCGCCGATCACCGGCGCCCGGAGCAGAATGCCGTCGATCTGCTTGCGGCCCTGCGGCGAGTTGTAGTACTGGCGGAAGGCAAAGCCGATCAGGACGACCACCGCGATGATCGCCCACCACCAGCCGATCAGGAACTCCGAGAGCCCGATGACGATGCGCGTCGGCAGCGGGAGCTCGAGGTTGACCGACGCGAACATGCTCTGGAAGGTGGGGATGACGAAGATGAGCAGCACGGTCACCGCGAGGGCCGCCACGGACATGATGACGCCCGGGTAGACCATGGCGCTCTTCACCTTGCGGATCAGCGCGTCGTTCTTCTCGAGGAAGGTGGCGAGACGGAGAAGGATCGTGTCCAGGATGCCGCCGGCCTCGCCCGCCGCCACCATGTTGACGTACAGGCCGGTGAAGGCCTTGGGGTGCTTTCTGAACGCGTCCGCGAGGGTGTTGCCCGCCTCGACGTCGTACACCACCTGCCGGGTCACCTCCTGCAGCGCCTTGTTCTCCGTCTGCTGCGCCAGGATGGTGAGGGACTGCACCAGCGGCAGGCCGGCATTGATCATCGTCGCGAACTGCCGCGTGAAGATGACGACGTCCCGGGTCTTGATGGCCTTGGCCTGACCCAGGCTGAACTTGATGGGTTTGGGCTCCCGGACGCTCACCAGGATGAGCCGGTTGCGCCGGAGGTAGGCGGTGACCTCGTCGCGGCTGGCGACGTCCACCTGCCCCCTCATGATCTGACCGGTCTGCGCGTTGCGCGCAGTGTACTCGAACACGGGCATCGTCGCCTCTCCGGAACTACCGCTGGCCGGCTGTCATCCTGGATGTCACCGCCCGACCCGGGCCGTGCCCCGGTCCTGGATCGCGTGCTGCTCCTCGACCGCCTTGTCGCCGCCGATCATCCGGATGAATTCGGTCGGATCGGGCGAGACCCGCAGGCACTCGTCCTGGGTCACTTCGCGATTCACATAGAGCTGATAGAGCGCGTCGTTCATCGTCTGCATGCCGAACTTCTTGCCGGCCTGCAGGGCGGAGTAGATCTGGTGCACCTTGTCGTCGCGGATGAGCGCCCGGATGGCGGGCGTGGCCACCATGATCTCGGCCGCGAGGCAGCGCCCATGTCCCCGCGCCCGCGGCAGCAGGCACTGGGTGATGACGCCCTCGAGCACGAACGCGAGCTGCGCCCGCACCTGCGGCTGCTGGTGCGACGGGAACACGTCGATGATGCGGTTGATCGATTCGGCGGCCGAATTGGTGTGGAGCGTGGCCAGGGCCAGGTGGCCGGTCTCGGCGATGGTGAGCGCCGCGGACATCGTCTCCAGGTCGCGCAGCTCGCCCACCAGGATCACATCGGGGTCTTCCCGCAGCGCGTACTTGAGCGCGGACGCGAAGCTCTTCGTGTCGGTGCCCACCTCGCGCTGGTTGACGATGCAGCCCTGGTGCTGGTGGATGAACTCGATCGGGTCCTCCACCGTGATGATGTGTCCCCGCCGCTCCTTGTTGATCTTGTCGATCATCGCGGCGAGCGTGGTGGACTTGCCCGAGCCCGTCGGGCCGGTGACCAGCACGAGGCCGCGGGGGCGCTCCGCCAGCTTGGCCACGATGGGCGGCAGCCCCAGCTCGTCGAAGGTGCGGACGTGGAACGGGATCATCCGCACCACCATCGCCACGCAGCCGCGCTGCTTGAAGATGTTGCCGCGGAACCGCGCCAGGTTCTGGATGCCGAAGGAGAAATCGAGCTCGTCCTCCTGCTCGAACCGCTTCTTCTGGTTCTCCGTCAGCACCGAGTACGCCAGCGTCAGCGTGTCCTTGGGTGTGAGGATCTCGGTCGCCGAGCTGTCGACAATGTCGCCGTCGATCCTGAGCTTCGGGCGCCGTCCCACCGTGATGTGGAGGTCCGAGGCGTCCCTGGCGATCATCTCTTCGAGGAGTGCCCTGAGGTTGACCGTCATCCCGCCGTCTCCTTCACGACTTCTTCGAGGGTGGTCACGCCCTTCTCGATCTTCTTGAGCCCGTCCATGCGCAGGGTCAGCATGCCCTCCTTCACCGCCTGCTCCTGCATCTCCGCCACCGAGGCGCCGCGCAGGATCATGCGCCGGAGCTCTGGGCTCATCGCCATCACCTCGTAGAGACCCGCCCGGCCCTTGTAGCCGGTGCCGTCACAGGCGTCGCACCCCTTGCCCTTCATGAACGTGATATGGCCGAGTCTGGCCGGGTCGCCGAGGGCGCGGAGCTCCTCGGGCGTGTACATATGCGGCGCCTTGCATTGCTTGCAGATCCGCCGGACCAGCCGCTGCGCCACCACCAGGTTCACGGCACTCGCGACGTTGAACGCCTCGATGCCCATGTCGATCATGCGGGTGATGGTGCTGGGCGCGTCGTTGGTGTGCAGGGTCGACAGCACGAGGTGGCCGGTGAGCGCCGCCTTGATGGCGATGCTGCCCGTCTCCAGATCCCGGATCTCGCCCACCATGATGATGTTCGGGTCCTGCCGCAGGAACGCCTTGAGCGCCGCGGCGAAGGTCATCCCGATCTCGTTGCGCACCTGGACCTGATTGATCCCCGGGAGGTTGTACTCCACCGGATCTTCCGCGGTCATGATGTTGGTGTCGACCGTGTTGATGCGCGACAGGGCGGAATAGAGCGTCGTCGTCTTGCCCGACCCCGTCGGCCCCGTCACCAGCACCATGCCGTACGGGTTGGAAATGGCCCGGAGCAGGTCCGCCTCGGCCTTGGGCTCGAACCCGAACGTGGTCAGGTCGAGCGTCAGGTTGCCCTTGTCCAGGATCCGGAGCACGATCTTCTCGCCGAACAGCACGGGCAGCGTCGAAACGCGGAAGTCGATGACCTTGGTCCCGACCTTGAGCTTGATGCGCCCGTCCTGCGGCACGCGCCGCTCGGCGATGTTGAGGTTTGCCAGGATCTTTACCCGGGAGGTGAGCGCCGCCTTCATCTTGAGCGGCGGCTTCATGATCTCCTGCAGCGCGCCGTCGATGCGGAAGCGCACCCGGATCTCGTGCTCGAACGGCTCGATGTGGATGTCGCTCGCCCCGCGCCGCACCGCCTCGGTGAGCAGCCCGTTGATGAGCTTGACCACCGGCGCGTCGTCGATCTGCGCCTGGGTGGCCGCCTCCTCCTCCTGCTCCTCCAGCACCTCGATGTCGTCGCCCAGCCCCTCCATGTCCTTGAGCAGGACGGCAAGCTGCTGGTCGGCCGACTGGTAGTGCTTCTCGATGAGCGAGCGCAGGGTGTATTCGCCCGCGATCACCGGGAAGAGGTCGTAGCGGGTGATGAACTTGAGGTCTTCCAGCAGACCGAGGTTGGTCGGGTCCGCCATTGCGACGGTGAGCGTGCGCCCCTCGCGCTTGAGCGGGAGCACCACGTGCTTCGTCGCCATGTCCGCCGGAATCAGCCGGAGGACCTTGGGGTCGACCTCGAAACGGGAGAGATCCACGGCCGGCATGCGATACTGCCGGCCCAGGATGCGGGTGATCTCCGTCTCCGGCACCATGCCGAGCTTGACCAGCACGTAGCCAAGACGGTGACCCGACGCCCGCTGCTCAGCGAGCGCCTTGTCGAGCTGCTCCCGGGTGATGAGACCCTCGCGAAGCAGCATCTCGCCGACGCGATCTCCGGCAACGGCGGCGGTCGCCACGTGACTCCTGGGGTCTGCGGATACTGAGGTGATAAGCGGTTGCCCCGCAACTCGTTAAAGTAGGTGCCCCGGCCGGGCTGAACAACCCGGCCTCCACTAGCGAGCCGTTACATAGGGCAGAAGCCGGGCCACGAGCGGAAATGCAAGTCCTGGCACGTTTTGCAGTTCCTCGGGTCGCGCGAAGCGCCCGTGGGTCTCTCGAAATGCCACGATGGCCCGGGCCCGCACGCGGCCGATCCCCGGCAGCCGCTCCAGGTCTTCCACTTTCGCCGTGTTGAGGTCGACGAGATCGACCCGCGGGGTCACCGCCACCCCGGAGAAACGCGCGTGGTCCCGCACGGCGGCCAGGAGCCCCGGGCCCACCCCCGGCACCCGATCCAGCCCCACCAGGCTGCCGAAGGGCCCTTTCGCCTCCCGGTCCTCGACGATGGCCTTGGCCAGCCTCGGCCCCACCCGCGGCAGCCGCGCGATCTCCTCCCAGCCGGCCCGGTCCAGGTCGACCGTCTCCCCCGGAGTCAGCGGACGCGAGAGGCGCAGGATGCTGTCGCGATGGGCCAGCGCCGAGCCGGCGGGACGCGCCTGCCCCGCGGCCGAAAGAAGCTGGATGCCGCCGGGGGCCTCGTCGGGCCGGAGGAGGAACGCCTTGAGACCGTGCCCGGCGACGGCGAGACCTGCGACGAGGAGAAGGGCCCGGCGTTCGGAGGGAGACATGGAACGACGGTAGGACGGCGGAACGGTGGGGTGGTAGGCGAAAAACCGGGGGCGTGACCGGAAAAGGTGACCAGTGCCAGATGCGAGCGGCCAAGCGGCCGGCAGCGACAGCTAGAACCGGGGCGCCGCCCGCACGATCCCCACGGCTACGTCCCCCACCGCCTTGAGGCTCGCCGCGCTCAGCTTGTCGACCGTGTCGTCCGTGGTGTGCCACCAGGAGTTGTCGGGACCATAGTCGAAGTCGATCACGTCGATGGCCGGGATCCCCGCCTTCTGCAGTTCGATGTGATCGTCGGTGAGGGTGTACCGCGGGCTCGCGATGAAGTACTGCCCGTAGCCCATGGCCGCCGCGAGGTTCCAGACCCATTCCACCACGCGCGGAGCGCCGATGAGGCTGTTCCCTTCCTGATAGATCTGGAGGTCCCGGTCGGCCACGATGTCGAACAGCACGGCGAATTCGGGCCGGGGTCCGCTCGGCGGGTGCTGGGCGTAGTACCGAGCGCCGATGAGCACGTCGGCCCGCGTGTCGTCGAAGGCGCCGTAGTCCTCGCCGTCCACGAAGAGCAGGTCCACGCCGATCTCCGGCGGCGCCTTCTTGAGCACATCGGCCACGCCCAGCAGCACCGCGACGCCGGAGCCGCCGTCGTTGGCGCCGGGCACCGGCGCCGTCGAATCGCGGGAAGCGGGCCCATCGGCGCGGGGACGCGTGTCCCAGTGGGCCACGAGGAGGATCCGCCGAGGCTCGGCCGGCTTGTAGCGCGCGAGGAAATTCCGCAGCGGCAGCGCCTGGCCGCTGGCGGTGGTATGGGTCCATGCCTGGACCACGACCGTGTCGGCGCGCTGGCGGAGCAGGCTGTCGAGCCAGTCGCCCATGCGCCGGTGGGGTTCCGTCCCCGGGATCCGGGGCCCGAAGGCCACCTGCTGTTCGATGTAGCGGAACGCCGACGGGCCGTCGAACTCGCGCGGCGGAGGAGGAGGCTCGCCGCAGGCCGCGACGAAGGAAAACAGAGCGATCACCGGGAGGATTCGACTAGATTCCATCCCGGAAAGGTAACCCGACCCCCTGATGCGCCTCATCTCCCGCTACCTCCTGGGCCAGCTGGTCGCGCCCTTCACGTTCGCGCTCGCCGCGCTGACGGGGATCCTGATCCTCGATCAGGTGGCGAAGAAGTTCGGCGCGCTGGTGGGCAAGGGGCTGGACTGGCACGTCATCGCCGAGGTGTTCGTGCTGAGCCTGCCGTTCATCGTGGCGATGACCCTGCCGATGGCGGTGCTCGTGGGGGTGCTCTACACCTTCTCGCACCTCGCGGCCGATCAGGAGATCACCGCGATGCGGGCGGGCGGGGTGAGCGTGCGCCAGATGCTGGGGCCCGTGCTCGCGGCCGGGGTGGTGCTGGCGGCCGGCAACTTCATCTTCGTGGATCAGGTGCTCCCCCGCAGCAACGCCCGGCTCCGCAACCTCTGGCTCGACATCTCGAAGAAGAAGCCGACCTTCCAGCTCCGCGAGCAGGTGATCAACGAGCTGCCGCCGTCGCGCTACTATCTGCGCGCGTCGCGCATCGACGCCAACAGCGGCCGCATGCGCAACGTCACCATCTACGACATGGGCAGCCAGGTGAACCGCCGGATCGTCTACGCCGACAGCGGGCGCATGGCGTTCACCCCCAACCAGCGCGACATCAGCCTCCTGCTCTGGAACGGGAGCGTGCAGGAGTACAGGGCCAGCGACCCGCTCCAGCTCCAGCTCACCTACTTCATCACCAACGACATCCGGGTGCGGGACGTGGCCAACCAGCTCGAGCGGAGCGAGGCCGGCATGGTGCGCGGCGACCGCGAGATGAGCACCTGCGAGATAATGGAGGTGGCCCGGACGGCGGAGCGGGACCTGGCCCAGGCCCGCGCCACCCACGACTACCTGCTCCGGCGGGATCTCGCCCTGCTGCTGGGCCTCGAGGCGCCGAAGCAGCCGGCGCCCGTGGAGGAAAGGCCGGTCGGCTCGTATTGCGGGCTGATCGCCCGAGTCAGGGAACTGGTGCTCCCCGCCAAGGCCGCCGCGCAAGCACCCCGGCCCCGTGCCCCATCGGTCGCCGATACGGTGCCGCCACAGCGGCCGGATTCGGCCGCCAGGGACACCGCGGCCATTCGCTCTGCGCCCGCGGCCGCCGCTCGGCAGGACTCCGCCGCGCGCGACACCGTCCCCGTGGATTCCACTGCCCGCGATTCCGCCGCCGTGGCCGACTCGGCTGCGGCCGCCGCCGCGATCGTCACGCCACCGACCCCTTCCGGCCCCATGCTGTCCTCGTGGGCCGAGGTCCAGGGGTCGCTGGAGGTGGCCAAGGAAGGCCGGCGGCAGTGGAGCAGCTACATGGTGGAGATTCACAAGAAGTGGTCCATCAGCGTGGCCTGCGCTGTATTCGTGCTGGTGGGCATCGCGCTGGCGCTGCGCTTCCCGCGGGGCGGCATCGGGCTCGTCATCGGCGGATCGCTCACCATCTTCTGCCTGTACTACGTGGCGCTCACCGCCGGTGAGAGCCTCGCCGACCGGGGCCTCATGCATCCCGCCGTCGCGATGTGGTCCCCCATCGTGCTCCTCACGGTGGTCGGCGTGTGGGGCCTCATTCTGGCCAACCGCTGGGGCGGCTCGACCCGCGGCGGCGACCTCGCCGAGCTGTTCGACATCCTGCTGAGCCGGTTCCGCTTCCGCCGCGACGCGAGCGCACCCGCCGACGCCGATGACGCCGGCGCCCGCGCGCGGACCGGCGCCCCCGTCTCCGCATGATCGGCCGCACGCTGGACCGCTACGTGCTGCGCACGTGGCTCAGGATCTTCGTGCTCACGGCACTCGGCTTCCCGCTGGTGTCGATCATGATCAACCTGACCGACAAGTTGAGCCGCCTGCTCGATCAGGGACTCACGGCACAGGAGATCGCGCTCAGCTACGTCTACTCGATCCCCGAGAACCTGCTGATCGTGATGCCGGCCGCCGTGCTGTTCGCGACGGTGTTCACGGTGGGGTCACTGGGCCGCTACTCGGAGCTGACCGCCGCCAAGGCCGGTGGCGTCAGCTTCCACCGTCTGATGCTGCCGGTGTTCCTCGCCGCCGGCGGCGCCACGCTGCTCGCCCTGGGCGTGGGCGAGGTCGCGCCCGTGACGAGCCAGCGCTCGCGGGACATCCAGGAGGCCAAGGCAAAGCCCTCGTCGGAGCGCTACAGTTTCGTCTTCCGCGCGGACCGGGGCTGGGTGTACACCGTCCGGTCGCTGGACGCGTCGCGCCGGGTAATGACCGGCACGGTGTTCGAGCGGAAGGGGACGGACATCAAGTATCCCACCTACGTGGTAACGGCGGACAGCGGCGTCTGGGACCCCCGCACCCAGCAGTGGAAGCTCAAGCGCGGCGCCGTGCACGTCATCGCCGACACGGCGAAGGCGTCGGTCTTCCAGTTCGCCTCGATGCGGCTCAAGACCCTGTCCCAGTCCCCCATCGAACTCCTCGCCGAGGCCAAGGCGCCCGAGGCGATGCGCTACCAGGAGCTCGGACGCTACATCGACGCGATGCGCCGCTCGGGCAGCGACGCGAACAAGCTCATGGTGGAGCAGGCGCTCAAGATCGCCGTGCCCGTCACCTGCCTCATCATCGCCTTCTTCGGGGCCCCCATGGCGGTGACCTCGCCGCGCGCGGGCAGTGCCGTGGGCTTCGCCATCGGCCTGGGCACCACGGTGGTGTTTCTGCTGCTGATCCAGATCACCAAGGCGGTCGGGGCCGGCGGGCTGGTGAACCCCGTCGCCGCAGCGTGGATTCCCAATGCGGTGTTCCTGGTGGCGGGGCTGGTGTTGCTGGCGAAGGTCCGGACATAGGGCCCGG
>JBMOPM010000044.1:0-15217 GCA_049323575.1 Gemmatimonadota bacterium
ATCGCCGATGGCCACGCCACGGCACCCAACCTCGCCGTGCACCTGCTCGGCGGATTGGGCTGGGATTCGATCTGGTAGCCCGCTCGCCTGACGCTCACCACCCGGGCCGCGCCCGCGCGCGTTGCGCGAAGGCCGGCGCGGCGGGATGCCGCCGCCGTCCCCCCGTGTGCCCGCGATACCGCCGCTGGAACGCCGCCGTCCGGGCGGCGGGATCGATTCCGGGGCGCCGCTTGCATCCCGGGCGCGTCCTGCATATTTATGCAATATGCAACAGCCGCTCATCGCCCTCGCGTTCTCCGGCGGGCTCGATACGTCCTACTGCGTCCCCCGGCTCACCGAGCGGGGCTACGCCGTCCATACCGTCTTCGTCGATACCGGCGGCACGCCTCCGGAGCAGGTGGAGGCCATCCGCCGTCAGGCGCTCGCGGTGGGGGCCGTTGCCCACCACACCGTGGACGCGAAGGCGCTGGTGTACGACCGCTTCGTCCGCTACCTCATCCAGGGCAACGTGCTGCGCGGCGAGGTCTATCCGCTCAGCGTCGCCGCCGAGCGGACGCAGCAGGCCATCTCGGTGATTGAAGTGGCCCGCGCCATCGGCGCCAAGGCCGTGGCGCACGGGTCCACCGGCGCCGGCAACGACCAGATCCGTTTCGACGTCGCCATCCGCGTGCTGGCGCCGGACCTGGAGATCGTCACACCGATCCGCGAGGAGAGCCTCCAGCGCGCCCAGGCGATCGCCTACCTCGAGGCGCGGGGCCTGCCGGTGCCGCCGAAAGCCGGCACGTACAGCATCAACAAGGGGCTCTGGGGTACCACGCTGGGCGGCGGGTGGACGCACGACACCTGGGCCGGACCGCCGGCGGAGTTCCTCGATCCTCCGGCCGACGCGCCCGCGCCGGCCGAGGTCGTGATCGGCTGGGCGCAGGGGCTGCCGGTGGCATTCAACGGCGCGTCGCTGAGCGGCGTGGAGATCATCGAGCGGCTGGGCGCGCTCTGCGACCAGTACGGGATCGGCCGCAACATTCACGTGGGCGAGACGGCCCTCGGCATCAAGGGCCGGATCGGCTTCGAGGCCGGTTCGGCGATCGTGCTGATCACGGCGCACCGCGAGCTGGAGAAGCTGGTGCTCACCCGGTGGCAGACGTTCTGGAAGGATCAGCTCGCCCGTTTCTACGGTGACCGGCTGCATGAAGGGCAGTACTTCGATCCCTCGCTGCGGGACATCGAGGCGCTCATCACCAGCTCGCAGCGGCGGGTGACCGGCGATACGCGCGTGCGCCTCGCGCCGGGCCGCTTCCAGGTCCTCGCCACGCGCAGCCCGTATTCCATGATGGATCCGGCGGTCGCCACCTATGGCGAGGAGAACCGGCTCTGGACCGGCGACGAGGCCCGCGCCTTCGCGCGGGTCGCGGCGATCCCGTCCCTGCTGGCGGCGCGGGCGGATCGGTAGCGCCATGGTCAAGACCACCCGGATCAGGCTGGACCGGATCTCGTCCTCCACCCGCAACGCGCAGCTCGGCAGCGAGGTGATCATCGGCGACGAGATCATCGCGGCCGAGGGCTACGTGCTCGCCGTGCGCATCCTGCACGACAAGAGCACCTACAACACCGTCGAGGACCTGAGCGGCCGCATGGTGGCGCTCCGCGCCGGCGACGTGCTGGCCGGCACGCTGGGCAGCCGGCGCGCGCTCCGCGGCTACGCGGGCGAGGTGCCGAGCCACATCGCCGCAGGCGACACGATCGAGGTGCTCAACCTCGGCGGCATCCTGGGGCGGTGCACGTCGGCCAACCCCGAGTACGGCGCGCCGTTCAAGGCGGAAGTGCTCGGCGCCGTGCTGACCTTCCCGGAACTGGGCGACCGGATCGGGCGGCCGGCCAACATCCGCGACCGCGGCGTCCCGCCGGCGGATACCCTGGAGAGCACGGTGCCGGTGGTGTACGTCGCCGGCACCTGCATGAATGCCGGCAAGACCGTGGCCGCAACGGAGCTGGTCCGGGGCCTGACCCGGTCCGGGCGCAGGGTGGCGGCGGCGAAGCTGACTGGGGTGTCCCTCATGCGCGACTCGCTCTCGATGCGGGACGCGGGCGCGGTCGTCGCGCTTACGTTCAACGACGCGGGCGCGGCCAGCACGCACGCCGGCATGACCGTGCCCGTGGCCAAGGGCATCTTCAACCGCCTCGCGCAGTCGAAGCCGGACGTGATCGTGGCCGAGCTGGGCGACGGCATTCTCGGCGAGTACGGCGTGCAGGACATCCTCTGCGATCCGGAGCTCGCCCGGGTCGGCGCGGCCTACGTGATGGCGGCGCCCGATCCGGTGGCCTGCTGGGGCGCCAACGAGCTCATGCGCCACCGCTTCGGCCTGCCCATCGCCGCGATCACCGGCCCGGCCACGGACAACGAGGTCGGCCGCGACTACATCCGCGCCGAGCTGGGCCTGCCCGCGCACAACGCGCTGCGGGACGCGGAGGGGCTGGTGCGGGTCGTGGCGGAGCGGCTCGAGCGCTGGAACGGGGGTGGAACGTGAAGCGACACGTGCACCTGGCGGACCGCCACGGCCGTCACCCATGAAAGTCGCCGTGATCGGCGCCGCCGGGTACGTCGGCGGCGAGCTGCTCCGCCTGCTGCTCCAGCATCCGGCGGTGACGGAGTGCGTGGCCACCAGCCGGAGTCAGGCGGGCAGACCCATTGGCGACGTGCACCCGGCGCTCGCCGACGTGACCGACGCGCGCTTCTCGGGCCTCGAGCCGCAGGAGGCAGCCGAGGGGCAGGACGTGGTGTTCCTCGCGCTGGAACACGGCGAATCGTCGAAGCTGGCCGGCCGGGTGTTCGACGCCGGCCCGGGGCTCGTGATCGACCTCGCGGCCGACTTCCGCGTGAGTGACCTGCGGCTCTACGAGCGCTACTATGGCCCGCACGCCGCGCCGGAACTGGTACACCGCTTCACCTACGCGCTGGCGGATGTGCTGGGTCCGGCGCTCCGGGGGAAGACCGCGCTTGCCGCGCCGGGCTGCTTCGCGACGGCGGCGCAGCTCGCGCTCTACCCGCTGGCCGGATTGAAGCTCGACGGTGCGCCCGCGCTCTTCGCCATCACCGGCTCCAGCGGCGCCGGCGTGCATCCCAGGCCCACCACGCACCATCCGGCCCGGGCGCACAACGTGTTCGCATACTCGGTACTGGGGCACCGGCACGAAGCGGAGATCCTGGGAGCGTGGGCGGCGTGGACCGGCGGCGCGGAGCGGGCTTCGGCGCCGGCACCACGGCTCATGGCTCATTCCGGCCCGTTCGTCCGCGGGATCTACCTCACCCTGCACGCGACGCTGGCGGAGCCGGAGCACGCGGGACAGGTCACCGAGCGCTTCGGGCAGGCCTACCGCGGCCGCCCGTTCGTCCGTCTGCTGAGCGCGCCACCCGAGCTGACCCACGCGGTGGGCACCAATCACGCGCTGATCCACGTGGCCCAGAGCGACGACGGGCGGGACGTCCAGGTGATGGTCGCGGTGGACAACCTGGTGAAGGGCGCGGGCGGCCAGGGGGTGCAGGCGATGAATCTGGCCCTCGGGCTGGAGGAAACGGCGGGCCTGAGGTTCGCCGGGGCGTATCCCATCTAGTGGCCGGCCGCTGGTCCCCCGATGGGACCCGTGCCCTGCGATCAGCAACCCGCGATCAGCGACAGCGAGCGATGACCCCAACGACAACCGAGCACCTCCTGCCCGTCTACTCCCAGATGCCGATCCGGCCGGTATCGGGCCGCGGTTCGTGGCTGATCGACGCCAACGGCAACCGCTGGCTGGATGCCTACGGCGGCCACGCGGTGGCGGCGACGGGGCACTCGCATCCCGAGGTGGTCAAGGCCATCGCCGATCAGGCGGCCACGCTGCTGTTCTACTCGTCCGCGGTCCCGCTGCCGCAGCGCGAGGAGCTGGCGGACCGCCTGGCCGCGCTCTGCCCCGACCCGCTGGAGCGCGTGTTCTTCTGCAACTCGGGCGCGGAGGCCAACGAGAACGCGCTCCACCTCGCGCGCAAGGCCACCGGCCGGCAGCGGATCGTGTCGGTGACCGGCGGCTGGCACGGGCGCACGGTGGCGACGCTGGCCGTGACCGACGGCGAGAAATACGAGGCAGGGGCGACCCGGGCCGGCATGCCGCTCTCGATCAAGGTCCCGTTCAACGACGTCGACGCGATGCGTCGCGCGGTGGACCGGACGGTCGCTGCCGTCATCGTCGAGCCGGTGCAGGGCCTCTCCGGGGCCCGGGATTGCTCGCCCGCATTCCTGGCCGCGGCGCGCGAAGCATGCGACGCGGCGGGGGCGGCCCTGATCTTCGACGAGGTGCAGTGCGGCGTGGGCCGGTGCGGCGCGTTCACGGCCGCGGAGGCCTTCGGCGTGACGCCGGACATCCTGACCATGGCCAAGGGCCTGGCCTCGGGCCTGCCGATCGCGGCGGTGGTGGCCACGCCGGCCATCACGGCCACGATCAGGACGGGCGACCTGGGCAGCACGTTCGGCGGGGGCCCCGTGCCCTGCGCCGCGGCGCTGGCCACGCTCCGCGTCATCGAGCGGGAGGGCCTCATCGAGAACGCGATGGTGGTGGGCGAATACCTCAAACGCGGTGCGGCGGAGCTGGGTGCCAGGCGGGTGCACGGCCGGGGCCTCCTGCTGGGCCTGGTGTTCGATCGGCCCGCGCTCGACATCCAGCGCGCGCTCTTCTTCCGGCGCATTCTCACGGGCACCTCGAGCGACCCGTCGATCCTCCGTCTGCTCCCGCCGCTCTCGTTCTCGATCTCGGAGGCGGAGCAGCTCCTGACCGGGCTTCGGGAGGTGCTGGCGTGACGCTGGTGGCCGGACCGGCCGGTACCATCGCCGCCGTCGAGACGGGGGCGGGAGCGCCCGCGTGTCTCCTGGTGCACGGTCTCGGCGCCACGGCGGAGCTCTGGCGGGGCACGATCGATCATCTCAAGTCTGCGCATCGCGTGGTCGCGTTCGACCTCCGCGGGCACGGCGGCTCGTCGATGTCGGCCGACGCCGACTACTCGATCGCGGGATGCGCCGCGGATCTGTTCGCGGTGGCCGACGCGCTGGGCCTCGAACGGTTCGTGCTCATCGGCCACAGTTTCGGTGCCTCGGTGGCGATCGCCGCGGCGGGCCGGGCGCCGGAACGCGTTCTCGGCCTGGTGCTGGTGGATGCGGCGGGGGCCTTCACGGGCGCACCTCCCGGTGCGCTGGAGCAGTTCCTCGGCGCGCTGCGCTCGAGCGAGGGACCGGCGCTGCTGCGGGAGACGTTCGAAGGCAATCTCGAGCGCGCAAAAGACGCCACGCGGCAGATGATCCTCGCGGGGGTGACCGCGACGCCGCACGAGGTGATGCTGGGTGCGTACGAATCCCTGCTCGACTTCCATCCCGCCGTCGACCTCGCCCGCTACCACGGTCCGTCGCTCCTCGTGGTGGACGACCGGAACAAATCGATCTTCAGCCTCCACGCCCAGGAGCCGCAGCGACCCTGGCGGGCCGTGAGCGACACGAGCCATTGGCTGGTGCTGGACCAGCCGGAGGCCTTCCACCGGGTGGTGGACGCATTCCTCGCGACCCTGCCGGCCCCGGGGCCGGGGAGAGATGCATGACGAAGCGGGATTTCCTCGCGATGGAGGACTGGAGCCCCGAGGCGATCGCGGCGCTTCTCGCGCTCGCCCAACGGATCAAGCGGGGCGAGATCCGCGGGGGACTCGAGGGGAAGGTGATGTCGCTCGTGTTCATGGACCCGAGCATGCGCACGCGCTCGAGCTTCGAGACCGCGATGTTCCTGCACGGCGGGCACGCGGTGGTGCTCGAGCCGGGGAAGAGCAGCTGGACCCTGGAGACCGAGCTGGGCGCGGTGATGGACGGCACCACCGTGGAGCACATCGTGGATGCGGCCCGGGTGCTGGCGCGCTATTCGGATGTCGTGGGGGTCCGCACCTTCCCGCGCGGCACTGACTGGTCGGTGACCCGGGAGG
This sequence comes from Gemmatimonadota bacterium, assembly GCA_049323575.1. Taxonomy (GTDB): domain Bacteria; phylum Gemmatimonadota; class Gemmatimonadetes; order Gemmatimonadales; family GWC2-71-9; genus JBMOPM01. The sequence goes on from JBMOPM010000044.1 coordinate 5,990, forward strand.
ACCGCGTGATCCGGGACTTCGCGGCGTTCTGCGACAAGCCCGTGATCAACCTCGAGTCGTCGCGGCGGCACCCGTGCCAGGGCCTGGCCGATGCGCTGACGCTCAAGGAGAAGCTGGGCGATCCGCGCGGGAAACGCTTCGTGCTGATGTGGTGCTGGCATCCCAAGGCGCTGCCCACCGCGGTGCCGGCCAGCGCCGCCATCGCAGCGGCCTCGCTCGGCATGGAAGTCGTCATCGCGCGCCCCGACGGCTACGAGCTCGACCCCGAGGACACGGCGCTCATCCGCCGCATCGCGCAGCAGCAGGGCGGGGAGTTCGTCCACATCATCAACGACCCCGACGAGGCGGTCGTCGGCGCCGACGCCGTATACGCCAAGGCGTGGGGGGCGATCCGGCACTACGGCAACCCCGAGGCGGAGCAGGAGCTGCGGGCGGGGCTGCGCGACTGGCGGGTGACCGTGGACCGCATGCGCGCCACGCGCGAGGGCAAGGCCATCGCGATGCACTGCCTGCCGGTCCGCCGCAATGTGGAAATCGACGACGCGGTGCTCGACGGCCCGAATTCGGCCGTGTATGACCAGGCGGAGAATCGCCTGCACGTGCAGCGGGCGTTGCTGCTCGAGTTGCTGAGCCACCCGTCATCCGCGAGCCACGGGTGAGCGCGGCTGCGCGCTAAGCGACCCCGGACCAACAGGAGACCATCGCTTGACCATCGATCCATCCAAGGGCATCGCCGGCCTCAAGGGCGCGCTGCGCTACGTGCGGGCCTACCGGGACAATGTGTTCGTCGTGAAGCTGGGCGGCGATGTGGTGAGCGAGCCGGCGGTGCTCGACGCCGTCGCGGCTCAGCTCTCGCTGCTGTCGTCGCTCGGCATCCGGCTCGTGGTGGTGCACGGGGGCGGGCCGCAGGCGACGGCGCTGAGCCAACGGCTGGGCCTCGAGACCACCATCGTGGCCGGTCGCCGGGTCACGGACGACGAGGCGCTCGAGGTCGTGAAGATGGTGTATGCCGGCTCGCTGAACGTGGCCCTGCTGAGCGCGCTGCGCGACCACGAGGTGCAGGCCGTCGGTCTCTCCGGCGTGGACGCCGATCTGCTCACGGCGCACCGGCGGCCGCCGGTCACCGTGGTGGACGACGACGGCAACACGGTCAAGGTGGACTACGGCCACGTCGGCGACATCGACCGCGTGGATCCGCGGGTCCTCACGACCCTCATGGAGGCCCGCTTCGTGCCCGTGGTGGCGAGCCTCGCCGGCGATCAGGACGGCCGGGTGTACAACGTCAACGCGGACACGGTGGCGGAAGCGCTGGCGGTGGCGCTCAAGGCGCAGAAGCTGATCTTCCTCACCGGCGCGCCCGGCGTGCTGCGGGACCGGAACGATCCTTCCTCGCTCGTCACCTTCGCCGACCCCGACGATCTGGCCGGCCTCATGGCGAGCGGAGCGCTCACCGGCGGCATGCGTCCCAAGGTGGAGGCGTGCATCCGCGCCGCCACGAGCGGGGTCGAGCGCACACACATCATTGACGGCCGCGCGCCGGACTCGCTGCTGCTCGAAGTGTTCACCGGGGCCGGGTGCGGCACGATGATCGTCGGCCGAAAGGAGAAGGCGACCTACCTTGGCGTCGATCTCGCCGACTGAGATCCCGCTGCTCGAGGCTCTCGTCGCCACGCCGTCCGTGAGTGGGACGGAGGAGCGGCTGGGCCGCCTGATCGAGCGGATCGTGCGCGGGTGGGGCCTCGAGGTGTCCCGCGACGAGACCGGCGTGCGCGTCGAGGTCCGCGGCATGCGCCCGGGGCCCACGCTCGCGTTCGTTTCCCATCTCGACGTGGTCCCGCCGGGCGAAGGATGGACCCGCGATCCGTTCACTCCCGTCATCGAGGACGGCCGGCTGTACGGGCGCGGCTCGGGCGACGCGAAGGCGTCGGTCGCGGCGATGCTCTGCGCGGCGTGGGACTGCGCTCAGGCCGGGCTCGAGGCGGGCCGGCTGGTGGTGCTGCTGGGCTACGGCGAGGAAACGAAGCACACCACGATGGGCGCCATGGTGCAGCGGGTGGGGCGAGTGGACGCGGCCCTGGTGGGCGAACCGACCAACCTCGACCTCTCCATCGCGCAGCGCGGGCTCATGATGGTGGACCTGGTGGCGCGAGGGGACCAGCGTCATGCCGGCTACGCCGCGACGGATGGCGCCTGCACCAACGCGGTGGTGCGCCTGGCCGCGGATCTCGTGAAGCTGCATGCCCTCTGCCAGGACCGCCCGCATCCCGTGCTGGGCCAGGTGACCATCACACCGACGATGGTGGAGGCCGGCATCAGCCGCAACGTGACGCCGCCGGTGGCGAAAGCGGTGCTCGACATCCGGAGCACGCCGGCCTGGACCCACGAGGAGATCGCCGATGTGCTTCGCGCCTCGCTCGATTCCGAGGTGGTGGTGACATCCACGCGCCTCGTCCCCTGTGAAACGCCGACACCCAGCCGTCTGCTGGAGGTCTGCCGCGCGGTGCGCCCGACGGCCACGCCGTATGGCAGCCCCACCTGTTCCGACTGGGTCTTCGTCCGCGACGCCGACGCGATCAAGGTGGGGCCGGGGACGAGCCGCCGCTCGCATACCGCCGACGAGTGCGTCGACCTCCCGGAGGTAACGGAGGCGCGGGCGTTCTATGCCAACGTGGCGCGGGAGTACCTGCGATGAAGCCCCGGGCCGCGGCGCGCCGCAAGCCGAGCGTCACGCGACGCACGTCCGGCCGCGCGACGGCGCTGTGGGGCGGCGCGGGCGCCGATCCCGCGATGCTCGCCTACACCGTGGCCGATGACCGTACCTGGGACGCCCGGCTCCTCCGCTGGGACGTGATCGGCAGCCTGGGGCACATCGAAGCGCTGCGCCGGGGCGGCCTCGTGAGCCGGGCGGAGCATCAGCGGATGCGGCGTGCGCTCCTGGCCGCGCTCGCGGCCGTCGAGGACGGCGAGCTGGTGATCCGGCCAGAGCACGAGGACGTCCACTCGGCGGTGGAGTTCTGGATCACCGAGCGTTTCGGCACCGTGGGCGAGCGGCTTCACACGGGGCGCTCGCGGAACGACCAGGTCGCCTGCGACCTCCGGCTCTTCCTCAAGGACCGCGCCCTCGCGCTGCACGCGCTGGCGCTCGATCTGGCCGACGCGCTGGTGGCCTTCGCGGCGGCCCACCGCACGGCGCTCTGGCCCGGCTATACCCACCAGCGGCGGGCGATGCCCTCGTCCGCCGGGCTCTGGGCCGGCGCCTACGCCGAGGGGATCCTCGACACGGCGGAGTCGCTCGGGGGGCTCTGGCCCCGGCTGGATCGCTCGCCGCTGGGGAGCGCGGCGGGCTATGGCGTGCCGCTGCCGCTCGACCGCGACGCGACGGCGAAGGCGCTGGGGTTTGCGGGCCTCGACCACAACGTGGCGTCGGTGCAGAACGCGCGCGGCAAGCTCGAGGCCGCCGTGCTCTTCTGGTGCAGCCAGTTCGGCCATGATCTGGCCAAGCTGTCGGCGGACGTGATCCTCTTTTCGAGTGAGGAGTTCGGCTGGATCGTGCTCCCGCCGGACCTGGCGACCGGGTCGAGCATCATGCCGCAGAAGCGCAACCCGGACCTCTTCGAGCTCACCCGCGCCCGCGCGGCGCTGGTCGAGGGCGAACTCGCCAGCGTGATGGCCCTCAAGGGCAGGCTCACGAGCGGCTACCACCGCGACGTCCAGTTCCTCAAGCCGCCGCTCTTCCGCGGGCTCGACTTCACCGGCGAGATGCTCGGCATGCTGGCGGCCGCAGTGCCGCGGCTGGGTGTGGACCGGGCGAAGGGGCTCGCGGCGCTCGGCGGGGACATCCTCGCCACCGACGAGGTGATGCGCCGTGTGCGCGCCGGTACGCCGTTCCGCGCGGCCTACCGGGACGTGGCGGCTGCGGTCAAGCGCGGGGACCCGATGCCGGCGCTCAGGGCCGCGGAGATCATCGCGGCACGGTCCTCGAAGGGCGGGATCGGCAATCTGGGCCTCGACGAGGCACGCCGGAGGATCCGCGCGGCGCGCCGCTGGAACGCCAGGGAGCGCGCCCGGTTCGATCGCGCGCTGGCCCGCCTCACGGGACGGACGCCGGGGGGACGATGACCGAGGACCGCCGGCGCCGCCATCTCAAGATCCTCGAGCTGGTCTCCACGCGGGCGATCCACACGCAGGAGGAACTGGCCGAAGCCCTTGCGGCCGAGGGCTGGGAAGTGACCCAGTCCTCGGTGAGCCGGGATATCGCGGCGCTCAAGCTGGTGAAGGTGGATGGGGCCTATCGCCGGACCCGCCGCGCCCTGGCGCCCGAGCGCAACCCCGACGAGGAGCGGATTGCGGAGGGCGTACTCGCGGTGGACGCGGCCGGCGACGTGCTGGTCGTGCTCCACACCGCGCCTGGTGAGGCCAACCGCGTGGCGGTGGCGCTCGACCGGCTGGCCTGGCCCGGCATCGTGGGGACGCTGGCGGGGGACGACACCATCTTCGTGGCGACCAGGGACGCCCGGGCGCAGAAGGACGTGATCAAGGCGATTCGCAACCTCACCTGATGCCCGCGCGCTCCCCGCGCCTCCCGCAGGTTCGGCGGCGACGCCCGCCATCCGCTGCCGTCAGTTCACGGACGTCGTGATGGTGCAGCAGCCGCCTCCGCCGCAGGTGGACCACGGTCGCACGCCCCCGCCGAACAGTGCCACCAGGTCCGCGGCGTCGGTCATCCCGGCAAAGGCATACTCGCCGAAGACCCATTCCGCGAACGGGTAATCGTGGTCCTGCGTGAAGAACGCCAATCGCAGGACGGGGGAAGCCGGCTGGTCGCCACGGAGGGATCTGAACTGTGTGCGGTACTCCCCATTCATCTTCTTCGCCACCCAGCGCACGGTATCTCCGGCCGGAATCTTCAGACGGCTCAGCTTCAGATCCTTGGAAGACGTGTTGACGATGAGGGCGATGGTCCGCCCCTCGCCGTCCAACTGCCGGAAGAGCCCCGCCCTGTCCCGCAGGTCCGTATTGGGCTGGATCTCCAGCATTGCCCCGTCGATCCTGGCTTTGCCCGTGTGCGCGGGATCGGCGTCGAAGGTGTCGCCCCGCTGCGGTGGGACCGACACCCCGCCAGGCTGTGGCCGGCAAGCGGCGGTCAGAACGGCGAGAACGCCGAGCGCGACGCGGGCGGACAGCCAGCCGAACTCGTGTGCCATGGGGATCCTCCCTTTGCTTGACGGTGTCGCCGTCAGCGCTCACCTGCGTTGCGGTTCACGATTTCCTGCATGAGGTCGAGCACCGGGGTCAGGGCCGGATCGGCTCCGTCCCATAGCTGGAGCACGGCGTTGGCCCACCGGGTCGCCGTGGCGCGGTCGCCCTTCCGGTCGGCGAGTGTCGCCCTGAGCGCCATCGCCCGAGGCAGGCCCGCCGCGTTGACGGGGGAAGACCAAAGACTGTTGCCGACCGTCGCCAACTCGTTAAGCGGGAGATCGAGCAACCGGATCGCCCCGGCGGAGTCGCCGATCGCGAGGTGGATGTATGCCTCCTGCACGGCGGCGCCCATGGCCAGCGAGCCGGCGCGCTGGTCCTGGCGGTATTGGCGGAGGGCCGCCAAGGTTCGCCTCACGTCCTGGTGCCGTCCCTGGTCGACGCCGCGCCACATCCGGGCGAGGTATGACAGGCTCGAGTCAGGGATCCTCGCGGCGACCGTCCCGACCGACCGATACGCATAGCTGAGCGGCTCGCGCAGCCCGACGGCCAGTGCAGCTTCCTGCCGGACCGGCGCTTCCCAGGACGCGAGCTGGGCCTGCAATCGATGGGCGAGCACCCGGATGCTCTCCGCAGGGGCGCCGAACGCCGAATAGTTGAGCAACGCGAGCGCCGTGCGCGTGGGTTCGATGGGGAGGCGAATCCCTTCGAACATGAAGCCCTCGGCCAGGGGCATGAGCAGGGCCGCCGACTGCGTGATGCGCCCACGCAGGGCGGCCAGTGGCTGGACGGTTCCGGCGGTCGCGGCGTCCGGGCGCGCCGGCATGCCGTCGAGCAGGGTGTCTGCGAGGGCGCGGGCCGCCAGGAAATCGGCTGTCTTGAGCAGCATGCGGACCTGGTCGAGCCCGATATCCAGGCGGATGGCCGGATCGCGCTCGACGCTCCGTGCGCGGCGGATCAGGGCGATCGCCGAGTTGTCGCCCCAGCGGTCATACGCGATCTCGCCGGAGGTTTCCAGGCTCAAGGCCAGGGCGCGCAGCGCGCCGGCATTCCCGGGGAGCAGTCGGGTGACGTCGCGGGCCAGCTGGGCTCTGCGCGCTCGATTGCGTTCCAGCGCGTCGCCGAAGCCGGCCGGCTTGGTGTGGAGCTCGGCGGCCAGGAGCGCCTCGCGCAAGACCGGGACGAAGCTGAGCGTGTCGTGATCGATCCCCGGGTATGCCGCGAGGTCGCCGCTGGACCGCACCTGCGTGGGCTCCGTGAACAGGAGGCGGTCCAGCCGGGCGAACGCCTGGGCATGAAACGCGCCTCGCTCGCGGGCGACGAGGTGCACGGCCTGTTCGTACGCATCGATGGCCCGGGCCCAGCTCCCGCGAAACGCCAGCGCGCCATCGGCGGTGCGCACCACCAGCGAGTCACGGGACTGGCATTCACCGAGACCGAAGTGGCCCGCGAGGCTCGCCGGGTCTCGGCTCACCAGCGCGGCAAAGATGGCACATGACGCGGGATAGTCACCGCTCGCGAGCGTGCCCAGACCGATCGCGACGATTGAGTCGTCGCCCGCGAGTCTCGGGGCTGCGGCTGCCGCCAGTCTCGCCTCCCGCTGCCACTCCGCATCGGGTTCGCGCAACCACCACAGCGCCTCGGTCCGGCGCAGATGTGCCAGTGCGAGGCCCGGATCGGCCCGCGCCGCCATGCCGAACTGCTCCGCGGCGTCGGCCAGTCTCCACTGGTCGAGCGCGCGGGCTCCTGCGGCAAGCGCGCGCCGGGCCTCCCTGCTGGTGGCGGGCAGGGCCAGCCGGTCGGTGCCGGCGATCTGCCCGCCCGCGACCCAGATGATCGCGGCGGCGCCGAGCATGGCGGCCGCAGTCCAGAGAGCGCCGCGGCGGACGCGCGGCCGGCGCCGCACCCGGATCCCCACTTCGTCCGTCGCAAGCAGGGTCTCGAGCGCGTCGAGCATCTCCGCCGCCGACTGGTAGCGATCGGCCGGTGCGCGCGCCGTCGCCTTGTTGATGATGACGTCCGCCCCCGAGGGCACCGACTCGCGCACCGAGTGCACGCTGGGCGGTGCTCGTCCCATCCGCGCCCATTTCTCGCCTGCCAGCATCTCGTAGAGCACGCAGCCGAGCGAGTACACATCGGTGCGTGCATCGATGACCGGCGAACCCGAGGCCTGCTCGGGGCTCATGTAGGCCGGCGTACCGACGGCGATGCCTGTGACGGTGACACCGGTCCCGAGGGCGATGTCGATCGCGCGGGCGATGCCGAAATCCGTCACCTGCGCGTGACGCCCGTTGAGGAGGATGTTTTCCGGCTTGATGTCGCGGTGGATGATGCCGTGAGCGTGGGCCTCGTTGAGCGCGTCCGCCACCTGCATGCAGGTGCGGATGGCGTCCTCCAGCGGCAACTGCCGCTCGCGGTCGAGGCGGTGCCGGAGGGATTCGCCCTCCACGTACGGCATCGTGTAGTAGAGGAGTCCAGGTCCGTCGGCGAGCGTGGAAGGCAGTTCGCCCGAGTCGAGCAACGGCACGATGTGGGGATGGTTGAGCCGCGCGGCGAAGCGGATCTCGCGGTCGAAGCGTTCGGCGCCGAGCAGCGCCGCGATGCCGGGCTCCAGCACCTTGATCGCCACCTGGCGGTCGTGCTTGAGATCCGTGGCCAGGTACACCCGTGCCATCCCGCCGCGCCCGATCTCGACCTGCACGGCGTAGCGGTCGCCGAGGGCGGACTGCAGACGGTCGAGGAGGTGGGACACGGGCCTCCCGGGGCGAGGCGAGAACCTTCGGTCAAGAGTACCCTCGATCTCGGCGGCTGGCCACCGTACGGGGCCGGGGGCGGGTGACCCCTGATCAGAGATGGCGCGCTGCTCGGGTGTCCGGTCTCTTCGCCGCACAGTGCGCGATGACGCGCAGGCATGCGCGACAGCCCGCCTCAGGGCGGCCTATATGATATCGCTAACGCGCTACTTAGCGCGCCATGCGTCCGCCGCGCTCCGGCCATAGCGGACCGCCGTCATCTCGGCCAGGATGCCGAGTGCGATCTCTGCGGGGCGCCGGCCGCCGAGATCGAACCCCACGGGACCGTGGAGCCGCGTGAGCTGTTCGTCGGTGATGCCGGCGGCCTTCAGGCGCTCGCGGCGATCCCGCTGGGTCTTCCGCGAGCCAATCGCGCCGACGTAGCGGGCGGGAGACTTGAGCGCGGCGATGCACGCGGGGTCGTCGAACTTGGGATCGTGCGACAGCACGCACACGAACGTGCCGGGATCGAGGCCCACCTGCTCGAACGCCTCCTCCGGCCAGGCGAGCAGGAGCCGGTCGGCCGCGGGAAAGCGGTCGCGGACGAGGAACGCCTCGCGCCCATCGGCGACGATCGTGTACCAGCCGAGCTGCCTGGCGAGCGGCACCAGCGCGGCGGCGATATGCACGGCCCCGATGATCACCAGCCGCGGCTGGCGGGGGAACACTTCCAGAAAGACGGTAGCGGGCGGCCGCTCGGCGGTGCCGGGCAGCTCGATGGTCCGGGAAGCCTCGCGCCGCAGGGCCTCGAGCGCGGCGGACGCGATCTCCGGCGCATGGGTGGCCAGGTCGCCCTTTGCGCTGCCGTCATCGCGGATCTCGGCCCAGCTCCCCACGACGCCGTTGCCTTCGATCACCGTGGCAATCACGACGCCGCCCGGCCCGCTCGCCGCGGCCACGATCTCCGGCCGCACCGTGGGCTCGACGAACACCTTGATCGTTCCGCCGCACGCGAGGCCGACGGCCCACGCGTTCTCGTCGGTGACGCCGTAGGTGACGAGCCGGGGCACGCCGGATTCGATGGCCAGCGCCACCTCCTGCGCGGTCGCCGCCTCCACGCAGCCTCCGGAGACCGAGCCCGTGAGCTGCCCGTCGGCCGTGGCCAGCAGGCATGCTCCCTCGGGTCGTGGGGCCGAGCCCCACACGCTGGTGACCACGGCGCGGCCCACACGGGCGCCGGAAGCGGTGAGGCGATGGTACTCGGAAAGGACGTCTCGCATGGATCAGATGCCAGGTGGCG
>JBMOPM010000045.1:0-15090 GCA_049323575.1 Gemmatimonadota bacterium
TTTGGGGCCCCGGCATTGGTGCTTCCCGTCCTGGCCGGCGCGATGGTGCTGGCCGTGGCCGGGCCGGCCCACGTGGCGCCGCGGCCGGCCGTGACGCTGCTGGCCCTCCTCTTTGGCCGGCTCCACGGCGACATCGCTCGGCTCGAGGCCGCGGGCGCCTGCGCGGTCCGGATCCCCGAAGGCCGCGTCGCGCTGCGCGTGCGCGTCGCGGAGCCGGTGGGCGATGGCGGTGGTCGGATCGAGGTCCGGCCGCTCGACGCGGGTTGCTCGGGCACCGTGGCGGCCCGGTGGCCGGCGGGAAGTTCCGCGCCCGCCGGCACGGTCTCCCGCGTTGCTGGCCGCTGGATCGCCGATCGAGCGGGCTTCGCTCGACCGCGCGGCATGCTGGTGGTGCAGGAGACTCGGCCGGTCGGCGCCGAGCCCACGCTGTCCGACCGCCTGCGTAACCGCATCACCCGTTCGGCCGAGCGCCTCTACGGCCAGCGGGCGCCGATGGTGGAGGCGCTCATCGTGGGGCGCCGCGCCGACCTTGCGCCCGAACTCAGGCAGGGCTTCTCCCGCTCCGGCCTGGTCCACCTGCTGTCCATCTCCGGCTTTCATATCGGGCTGCTCGCCGGCTGGATCGTCCTTCTGCTGCGCGCGGCCGGCCTGAGTCGAGTGCGGGCGCTCGTCGCGGGCGCCGGGGTAGCGGCGCTGTACGTGGTCTTCCTCGGCTGGCCGTCGCCCGCGGCCCGCGCTGCCGTGCTGGCGGCACTGCTCGCCCTGGGCCTGATCCGGCAGCGCCGGGCCCGGGCCGACGCGCTGCTGGCCACGAGCTGTCTCCTGGTCATGATCGTGGATCCGTGGGCCGTCACCGACATGAGCGGGTGGCTCAGCGTCGCGGCGCTCTGGGGCGCGGTCACCTTCAGCCGCTGGAGCGACCGCGCGTTGGGCCCATCGGTCGGTTGGCGCACCCTTGCCTCCTCGGTCGGCGCGACGCTGGCCACCGCGCCGATCACGGCCGCCACGCTGGGCTCTGTGGCGCTGGGCGGCGTGCTCCTCAATTTCGCCGGGATCCCGTTGGCCGCCGTGGCGGTGCCCGGGGTGCTGCTGAGTCTCCTGGCCGACGGCATCTGCCGGCCGCTGGCCGCGAGCCTCGCTGCGGGATCGGGTGCCGCGCTGGATCTGCTGGAAAGGACGGCCGTCTGGGGCGGCAACCTGCCGGGCGGCTGGTTTCCCACCGCCACCGGGGCGCGGGCCGCGCTGCCGTGGCTTCTCCTCCTGGCCTTCGCGCTCTGGCCGGTGCGGGCGCGCTGCACGTGGCCGGAGGCGCTCCGCCGCTGGGCCTGGTGTGGCGCGGCCGCGCTGTGGCTCGGGCTCGGCTCCGACCTGGCCGCGCTGGGCGGTAACGCCAGTGGAACGCTGGCGCTACATTTGCTCGACGTCGGACAGGGCGATGCCGCGGCGATCCGAACGCCGGGCGGGCAGTGGGTTCTGGTCGACGCGGGGCCGCGCTTCCGCGGCGACGATGCCGGCCGACGGGTCGTCATCCCGTTTCTCCGGCGCCACGGCGTCCGTCGCATTGCTGCGATCGTGATATCGCACGCCCATGCCGACCATGTCGGCGGCGCCAGCGCGGTGCTGGAGCAGTGGCCGGCGGCGCTCGTCCTCGAGCCCGGCGTCCGCTTCGATGATCCGCTCTATCTGGATTGGCTGGCCGACGTGGGGCAACGCGGACTCCGCTGGCATCGCGGCCGCCCGGGCGACGGGTTCGAGCTGGACGGGGTCCGCTTCCGGCTGCTCCACCCCGACCCGGCCTGGGGCCGGTACGGCGAGGACCTGAACGAGGATTCCCTCGTGCTGCTGGTGGAATACGGCGAGTTCCAGGCGCTCTTCGCCGGTGACGTGGGGTTCCCCGCGGAAGCGGTGTTGCGCGGGCGCGTGGGCCGCGTGGATGTGCTCAAGCTGGGCCATCACGGCTCGGCCGGCAGTACGGGCGACGTCTGGCTGGACGAGCTGCACCCGTGCGTCGCGGTGGCGAGCGTGGGGCGCAACACGTACGGGCACCCGGCGCCGGCCACCATGGAGCGAATCAGAGTGCGCGGGATCGTATTCCGCCGCACCGATCGCGACGGCACGGTGACGGTGACGACGGACGGCAGCTCGATGACAGTGCGCTCCGAGCGGAGCGCTCCACCTTACACCACGGAGACGACGGCGTGCTCACCAACAGCAGGGTGACCACCATCGAGCGGTTCATTCTCGATCAGGAAGACCGCTTCCCCGAGGCCACCGGTGAACTCTCCAGCCTGCTCTACGACATCGCGCTCGCGGCCAAGATCATCGCCGCTTCGATTCGCCGGGCGGGCCTGGTGAACATCCTCGGCGCGATGGGCTCCACCAACGTACAGGGCGAGGAACAGCAGAAGCTGGATGTCTTCGCCAACGAGACCATGAAGAACGCGCTCAATCACACCGGGCGCGTCTGTGTGATGGCCTCCGAGGAAGACGAGGTCATCATCCCGATCCCGCCCGAGTATCCCGCCGGCAAGTACGCCGTCCTCTTCGATCCGCTCGACGGTTCCTCCAACATCGATGTCAACGCCCCGGTGGGGACCATCTTCAGCATCTACCGGCGCGTGAGCATGGAGGGACGGGGGACCCTGGCCGATGTGCTGCAGCCGGGCTTGCGGCAGGTGGCGGCGGGGTACGTCATGTACGGCTCCAGCACCATGCTGGTGTACACCACCGGCGCCGGCGTGCACGGCTTCACGCTCGACCCCACCATCGGCGAGTTCCTCCTGTCGCATCCGCACATCTGTACGCCCGAGACGGGCAAGTACTACAGCGTCAACGAGAGCAACTACGCCCGCTGGAGCAGGGGCATCCAGACCGCGGTGCGCGGCTTCCACGGCGACCTGCCCGAGCTGATCCCGGGCAAGAACAGCCGCTACATCGGCGCGCTCGTCGCCGACTTCCATCGCAACCTCATCAGCGGCGGCATCTTCATGTACCCGGCGGACACCAAGAATCCCAACGGCAAGCTCCGGCTGCTCTATGAGGCGAGTCCGCTCGCCTTCATCGCCGAACAGGCGGGCGGAGCCGCCACCGACGGCCGCCGGCGCATCCTCGAGATCCAGCCCGGCCACCTGCACCAGCGCACCCCGCTGGTCATCGGCGCGAAGAAGGACGTGGAGTTCGTCCGGGAGACGCTGGAGCGGGTGGAGGGCGGGGCCGCGTGACCTCCCAGCCGCCGCGCCGCACCACCCATGACACTGACCCACGGCAGCCTGTGAAGAAGACTCTGTACACCGCCGCCGACGTCCCGCACCCGGACTCGAGTCTCCCGGGAGCATTTCCCTTCACCCGCGGCGTGTACCCCGACATGTACACCCGGCGGCTGTGGACCATGCGACAGTACGCCGGCTTCGGTACCGCGGAGGAGACCAATCAGCGCTTCCGCCGTTTGCTCGAGGCGGGCCAGATGGGGCTCTCGGTGGCGTTCGACCTGCCCACGCAGATGGGCTACGACTCGGACCATCCCATGGCCGAGGGCGAGGTGGGACGCGTCGGTGTGGCCATCGACACGGTGGACGACCTGGCCCGCCTCTTCGAGGGCATCCCGCTGGGTGACGTCTCCACGTCGATGACGATCAACGCCACCGCGGCGATCCTCCTCGCGATGTACGTCGTGGTGGGCGAGGAGCAGGGCGTGCCGCACACCGGACTCACGGGCACGGTGCAGAACGACGTGCTCAAGGAGTACATCGCGCGGGGCACCTACATCTATCCCGCGGAGCCCTCGCTCCGGCTCGTGACCGACGTCTTCCGGTTCGTCACGGACGAGAAGATGAACTTCAACCCCATCTCCATCAGCGGCTACCACATGCGCGAGGCCGGTGCCACCGCGGTCGAAGAGGTCGGGTTCACGCTGGCCAATGCCATCGAGTACCTGAGTCGCGCGCGGGCCGCCGGCATTCCGCTGGAGGCGATCGGGCCCCGGCTCTCCTTCTTCTTCGCCGCGCACAACGACCTGTTCGAGGAGGCCGCGAAGTTCCGCGCGGCGCGGCGGCTCTGGGCCCGCCTGGCACGCGAGCGCTTCCACGCCGATGACCAGACCTGCCGCCTCCGGTTCCATACCCAGACCGGCGGCGTCACGCTTCAGGCCCAGCAGCCGCTGAACAACGTCGTCCGCGTCACCGTGCAGGCGCTCGCCGCCACGCTGGGCGGCACCCAGTCACTCCACACCAACGGCTACGACGAGGCGCTGGCGCTCCCGACCGAACAGTCCGCCACGCTGGCGCTGCGCACGCAGCAGATCCTGGCATACGAGAGCGGGCTCAACCAGGTCATCGATCCCCTGGCCGGCAGTTACTATGTCGAGGCGCTCACCGATCGCATCGAGGCGGAGGCGCGGAAGCTGGTGGAGGAAGTGGATGCGCTGGGCGGCGCGGCGCAGGCCGTGGCGCGCGGCTACTTCCAGGAGCGCATCGCCCGGAGCGCGTGGGAGCTGCAGCAGAAGATGGAATCCGGCGAGCAGGTCGTGGTGGGCGTCAACCGCTTCACGGACGACGCCCCGCCGCCGCACATCGAGCGGCCCGATTTCTCCGCGCTCGCGGCCCGGCAGAAGGAGCGGCGGGCCGAAGCGAAGGCCAGACGCGATCCGGCGCGAGTGGCCAGCGCGCTCGCCGCGGTGCGCGAGTGCGGCGCCGGGAGCGAACCCCTGATGCCTGCCATCATCGATGCCGTCCGCGCCCGCGCCACGCTCGGCGAGATCAGTGACGCGCTGCGGGAGGTCTGGGGCGTGTACGGCAGGGGGTGAACGCCAGCGGCGAGCAGCCGACGCCTGAGCCCCTGCCGGCCCGGGCCGCGCGCGGGATGCTTGCTCCCGCTTGCCCCGCGCCGTACCTTCGCGCCTGGACCCGCCTCTCCATCACCACCCCCGGCGCAGGAGGACCAGCATGCCTTCGAACGTGGTGCTCTTCGGCTGGAATCGAGCGGTGCCGGGGCGCGAGCGACTCGGTGCTCAGCATTTCCAGGAGTTCATGCAGTACCTGGGCGGATTGCGCCAGAACGGCCGGATCGACGCGTTCGACACCGTCTTTCTCGACGCCCACGGCGGTGACCTCAACGGCTTCATTCTCATCCGGGGGGAGTCGACCAGGCTCGACGCGCTCATGTCGAGCACCGACTGGGAGACCCACGTGACGCGCGCGGTGCTCAACCTCGAGGGCGCCGGCGTCATCCGCGGCGTGACGGGTGAGCTCGTCATGGACCGCATGCAACTCTGGACCGGGCTCATCCCGGCCTGAGCCGGGTTGCCGTGATGCAGCGCGTTCGATCCGCGGCCTGGCTTGGTGCCTCGCGGCGCGCGGCGGCCCCCGGGCCCTTCCGGGCCCCGGCGGAGCGGGGCCGTGCGTCGGGCGGTCACAGCCTGGCGAACGTGTCCCTCGGTCGCCCGGCCCGGCCGGTCCGGACCGCGACCGGCGTCACCGACCAGCGGGACAGCATCATCACGGAGACCCAGTTGCTCAGCGGCAAGCTTCCGGTCGCGACGCCCGTTGCTCCGTATTGCCACATCGAAGACGCCATCTTCGACAGCATCCCGTCGGGTGCTGTTCCCGCCACGCTCACCGGCACCAAGCTGGGTGCGGACTTCGACATGATAGCCGGGGTCGGCCCCGTCATCCCGTGCAACTGCTCGTGCGGCGAGTATCGCCAGTACGTACGGGGAACGTTCACGGTCAACGGAAAGAACCATGCCCATTCCCTGGGCGGCGGCCGCAACCTGGACCCCACCACCTACCAGGAAGACGGCAACGTCGCCGCCGGCACGGTCTACGGCCACCGGCGGGTGCGCGGTACGAAGAGCGTGTTCAAGCCCGACCAGGCCGGCGGCTGCCAGTTCCAAGGGTCGGATCAGCCGGGCATCAGTGCCGGTTCGGGCACCAAGCTGGAGATGGACCTCGAGTTCGTGGGAAACCTGATCGATACCTGTGCCGGCAGCGCGGTGCTCGAGACGTCGAGCTGGTCGGTGGTGGGGTCGGCCACGGTGCCGTGACGTCGTCCTGAGGCCGCTCGGGCGGCTGAAGGACCGAGTGGCTGCTGCGTGGTGCGATCCTGTGCCAGGGGACCCGACCCGGATTTCGAGTCCGTGTACAACGTCCGGGGTCAGGTGGAGCGCCACTCGATCCTTGACCGGCTCGCCGCGTGGTCGGACCCAATGAAGCAAATCGCGTGGGCCCCGTCGGCCATCGGGGGCGTGCTCGGTGGCGGGTGGGTCTCGTGGCGAAGGAGGGGAGCGGCCGCAAAGGCCGCTGCCTTGTGTTGACGGGTCTCGGCTGGCCCAGCGTGCAACCAATCGTGCCCATGTGCGACCGTATGGCCGCCTGCGCTTGACGGCATCTCCCAAGCTTCCCACAATTGCATCGATTAGCCGTGCAGGCATGGCGCGGCTCGCTGTATCTCCCCACACATCCAACGACTCAGGCACCCCGATGCGAGCAAGCCCTTGCCAGGGATGGGGGGCGATGTTGTGACGACTGCGGCGCCCATGCGTGAAGTCAAGGCATCGTCTCCCCTCTCAAAAGCGGCCAAGGGCTGGATGGCAGGCGCCATTGGCGTTGCCGCTGCCCTCTTGGTTGCTGTCTTTCGGTTTCCCGGGGTCATCAGGGGCGTCTTCCAATTCATGCTCGACAATCTCCCGCTGACGCTCCCGGTTCTCACCGTCGTCATGTCAATTGCTCTGGACCCAAGGGGGCTTCGTTCCAAAGACGGTTTGCTTCGGCTTACGGGACCGATCGCTCTTGGGCTCGTGAGTTTTGCAATCTGGTACTACGTGGCGGCACAAGCAGTGCCGGACTACATCTTCATCAGCCCTCAAAAGGTGCTGACCAAGGAGTACAGCCTTCTCCTGCTCATCTCGGCGTTCATCTGGGCAGGTTTTTGCTTCGTGGTCGGGATACTCAACGAGATCCAAGGGCATGCCGACGGCACATGGTTAGGTGTGCGTATCATCGCGTTGGCCCTCTCGATTGCGTTCCTGATGATGCCCTTTGCCTTGTTCGAGGGCAAGAGCGAGGTCGAACGTCGCATCGGGGCATCCCTGGATCTCAAACGCTTCATGGTCGCGATCCCGTACCGCGATGCGGCTCTTAACCAGCATCTTGGCCGATCCACAGACCCGGTGACGCAGGTACATACGTATCCCGGCGTGATGGCGAAAACACCAGATGCCGCCGTCCGTATCGCCTTGGACAGCTTTTTGGTGTCACCAGCGAGCATGCAATTCAACCAGTCCAATCCTCGGGGCACGGCCGAGGGACTACGGCGCGTGGATGTTCTGGAGGCGTGGATTGTCGCCCAGGAGAAGCCCTGAGTTGCTGTGGGCTCCGGGAGGGATCAGTGAGCCGGCGATCTACGAAGACCTTGAGTCCCCCACGGAGGTCGCCCGGTTCGCTTGTCGGTAGCCACTAGTCAGCGTCACCCCCCTGAGGATGCAACGTGTCGCCCCCTGGCGGCATCAGGAGCAATGCCACACCAGCGCTGTTGGAGGATGGCGGTCACTACATGAGCTGCTGGAGCGAGCACGTTCGCGACATTCGGAGTGTGCCAACGCGCGTGGCTCAGGCATCGCGGCGGCAGCCTTAGCGCCTTGCGTTCGGCCCCGGAGAGACATCGTGAAAGACCTCGTTGGCTACCATAACGCCGAGAAGATGGGCTACTCCTTTCAGGATGCCGGCGATCCCATGGTTTTCAGGACCAGAAAGGCGGTGAACCACCTTGTCGGGGCCAGGCTTTGGGTTATCAGCGGAGAAGGGTGGCCACGAAGCTATTTTCTTGCCGGCTGGTTCATTGTTGATAGGGTCGGACCATGTCCGGAGGACCCGTCGGAGCGCTGGGTGCGAGGGACGGTGGGCCAGATGTTCAAGCCGATGATCCGCCTGAACAAGCTTTCGTGGTTTCCGCGCTTCCGGGCGAGCCAGAGCAATTTCAGTCTCGGCCTCCAACACATTGACGACGAGTTCGTCCCGAATTTCGAAGCCGTCGCTGCGGAGGCGGCATTCGCGCGATCGCCGTCGCCGCCGTGACCTGCGGTCGTCCGGCGACATATGGCACTCGAACGCTTCGCCGCATTCCGGCCCGCCGTCCGTGACGCCATTTATCCCGGTGGTCGCGTAATCCCAATCCACCTCTCCGCCGCAATGCAGGTCATCACGTCCGCCCTCCGCTCGCCCCGCTTGCCCCTCGCCCGCGGCCGTTCGTCCCGGGTCGCTTGGCGGCACCGCCCGTTCATCCCCACGTAGACCATCATCGCGCGGAAGGCTGTCCGCCGGGATCGCGCCGAAACGCCTTTCCCGACCGACTCGTACGCAGGGGAGGAGAGCTCGGCGCAAATCGCCATGCCGGTCCGCGCCGACGAACGGCGCCACCTGAACCTCGGGGGGGGGAACTTCGCAGGCGTGCGGGAATGCTCGGTTGCCGGGCTGCCCCGGGCATCACTGACGGCCCGGTGAACGCTGGTGCTGCGCTTGGCACGTCGGGCAGCGACCGATGGGTGAAAGGGCGCACGATTCCACCCGCCAGTTCTGGACCCTGTTCGGCATCATCGCGGGCGGGTGGACGCTGTTCGGCCTGTTCTCGTTCTCCAACTCCCTCGTCTACTACAGGCTACCGGACGCCGATCTCATCCCCTGGGGACGGCTGTTCGTCGGTTCGATGGTCAGCGCCTGGATCTGGGCGCTGCTCACGCCGGCCGCCCTCTGGGTCTCCTGGCGGCTCCGCCTCGAGCCCGGCCGCCGGCTGCGGACGGTCCTGAGCCACTTCGTGGCGGGATGCTGCTTCGTGGTCGTGGCGACCGTGCTGGAGCGGTGGTTCGTGGACCTGCTCGACTACCGCACGCCGGTGACGTTCGTGCGGGGCCTGCTGTACCGGTTCGACAGCCGCTTTCTCGCGTACGTGGCCATCGTGACCGTAGCCGAGGCCTGGCGCTCCGCTCGCCTCTACCGGGCCCGGGAGCTGCGCGCCGCCGAACTGGAAACCCGTCTCGCCCGGACCCAGCTGCAGATCCTCAAGATGCAGCTCCAGCCGCATTTCCTGTTCAACACGCTCAACTCGATCGCCGAGCTGGTGCACACCGATGCCGGTGCCGCGGACGCGATGATCACGCGTCTGGGCCGGCTCCTGCGCCTTTCACTCGACCACCAGGGCCACCAGGTGGTACCGCTGCGCCACGAGCTGGACATGCTCGCGGCCTAGGTGGAGATCGAGCAGGTGCGCTTTCAGCATTCGCTGGCCGTCACCTGGGATCTGGCGGTCGGGACCATGGACACCGCCGTACCGACGCTTCTCTGGCAGCCGCTGGTGGAGAACGCGATCCACCACGGCCTGCGGCCCCGCCAGGGCACGGGCCGGATCCACATCACCACGCGCCGAGACGGGGTCGACATGGTGCTGTCCATCACCGACAACGGATGCGGGCTGCCGGTCGACGGCCATCTGCGCCAGGGCGGAATGGGACTCAGCAACGTGCGGGAGCGGCTGGCACAGCTTTACGGAGAGCGGGCATCGCTCGCGCTCGAGCCCGCCCGGGGCGGCGGCGCGGTGGCGACCATGCGGTGGCCCTTCGAGCTCTGCTACTCGGCCCACACGCCGGCGCACCTGAGGGCGATCTCCGTGCCGGGCGACACCGGGTCGGCGATGATCCGGGGACGTGGCACGTGACGCTTCGCGTGATGATTGCTGACGATGAGCTGCTCGCCCGGCAGCGGCTGATACGGCTGCTCGAGGCCGAAGGCGATGCCGAGATCGTGGCGGTGTGCGCGGACGGCCGGCAGGCGGTGGACGCCATCCGCCAGCAGGCCCCGGATGTGGTGTTCCTCGATATCCAGATGCCCGAGCTGGACGCCTTCGGCGTGCTGACCGAGGTCGGGCCCGAGCGGGCCCCGCGCGTGGTCTTCGTGACGGCCTACGACTCGTACGCGCTTCAGGCCTTCGAAATCCAGGCGGTGGACTATCTGCTCAAGCCGGTCGACGCCATGCGGTTCCGTCACACGTTCCAGCGTCTGCGCCAGCAGGTTGTGTCGGAACGCTCCCGGGAGGCGACGCGGCACCTGCTCTTTGTGCTGGGATCGCTGGCGGCCGAGCGGCCGAGCGAGCGCATCGCCATCAAGGAGGACGGTCGGATCCACTTCGTTCGCGTGGGCGATATCGACTGGGTGGAGGCGGCCAGCAACTACGTGCGGCTCCACGTGGGCAAGGAGGTGCACCTGCTGCGGGAAACGATGGCCCGGCTCGAGGCACGGCTCGACTGCCAGCGGTTCGTCCGTGTTCACCGCGGCACCATCGTCAATCTCGAACGCGTGAAGGAGGTGCAGCCGTGGTTCTCGGGGGACTACGTGATGATCCTGATCGACGGCACCAGGGTCCGGATCGGACGCAACTACCGCGAGAAGGTGGGAGAGGTGCTGGGGAGCCCGTTCTAGGCAGGCGGCACTCCATCCCTTCCCGGCCGCGATTCGTCCCGGAGTGATTTCCTGACGCCCTCCCGGGGTCCACATTGGACCCGCCTTTCAGCCTCGGAGGGCTCGGATGCTGCTCACCATCGGCCTTGCGGCCGCGATCGGCGCGACGGGGGGAATCCGACCGGACCCGATCTTCCAGAGAGTCCTCGTCGCCAGCAACCCGTACGCACGCAGACTCGACAACCGCCTCGCGGAGCTGGTCAGCCGGGGATTCTCCGGCACCGTGCTCGTAGCGCGGGACGGCCACATCATCCTCTACAAAGGCTACGGCCTCGCCGATCGCGAGCATGCCGTGCCCGCCACCGCGGTGACGCGCTATCCGCTGGGCGCGGTGGCCAACACGTTCGTCGCCACGGCGATGATGACCCTGGAAGGGCAGGGGGTCGTCGCGATGGACGATCAGATCGGGAAGTACCTGGCCGACGCGAGCGCGGCCGACGCGAGCATCGAGCAACTGCTCCGCCGCGACCTGGAACCCGTCAGGGTAGCGGACGCCGGCGGCATCGTCCCGGCCGGTTTCTCCCGGGCAGGCGACGAGCCGACCATCGAGCCGGTCGAGCGTTTCGCGTCAGTGGGCGGGAGCTACCCACTGCTGGAACGCCTCGTGGAGGAGCGGTCCGGGATGCGCTACCAGGAATTCGTGTGGCGGTACTACTTCGACCGGGGGCGGATGACGCGGACGGGCTGGGTGACCCCGGAGACGCCGGACGTCGCCCGCGGCTACGGCTGGCCCGGAACGCCGCCGATCGCGGCCACCGGGATCGTCGCGCCGCTGTCCGACATGTACATATGGACGCTCCACCTCCGCGGCGACGGCCTGCTGAGCGATGCCCAGAAGCTGCGGATGTACTCCGCCGGTGCCAACGGCTACGGCTACGGTATCGTCGTGGGCCGCACCGCGTGGGGCAGTCCGGTGATCCAGCACGCGGGCGACGCGCCGGGCTTCCAGGCCTGGTACGCCCGCTACCCCAAGGATCACGACACGGTGATTCTGCTCGCCGTCAACACCAGCGCCGGCTGGCGCTCCGCGGCTGCGGCGGAGATAGAGAAGGTGCTGTTCGGCAAGAAGGCCGAGAAGGGGGCCCGCAAGGCGATGGCAGCGCGGTAGGCCGGGAGGTCACTTGACCGGTCCCTGGAACATCCTCTTGAAGTCCCGCTGCACGCTCACCGGGATCCAGCCCGCCGCCGCCTGGAGCTGCTGGATGCGGGTGGTGCCGGGATCGTAGGCATACTCCCGGGCCGGATCGTCGTGGCGCACCACGAGCACCAGCGACCGGTGCGTGGGCTGGATGGCAAGCTGCATCAGTTCAATGTCGTCGTCGGCGTTGGCGACGACGATCACGGGCGAACGGCCCAGCGCGCGGTAGACCAGCTCGGCCTTGCCGGCGCCGTCGGCGACCGGCGGCGCCACGCGGGCCGTTCGCTCCATCCCCGGCGACCCGCGGACGCGGAACGTCGTTTCCACGTGGGAGCCGATCACGTGGTCCCGCGGAATCCGGAACACGCCCTCGCTGTTGCCCCGCAGGAACTGCGCGTCGTTGCCCGACACGATCATCACCCGGAATCCATTCCGCTCGAGGTAGCGCATCAGCTCCACCATCGGCTGGTAGGCCAGCGCCCGCCACGGCCGGCGAAAGCGCGGGTGCCGCGCCGTGCCTGCCCACTCCTTCGCCATCGCGTCCACCCGCGGCTGCCGCTCGCCGGCGAACACGATGGCCGCCGCCCGCATGAGATCCGCCGGCGCGAGCGCCGCCCAGCGCGCGCTGTCACCGGCCACGAAGGGGCGAAGCGCCGGCTCACCGCGCCACGCCGGGTGAGTCTTCAGCCCCTGGCGCACCGCATCCGCCACGAACCCGGCGAAGGGGCTGAACGGCCGTTCCGGCCAGATGGTGCCGTCGTCGTCGAACACGGCGAGACGCCACTCCTCGCCGATGAAGTTGCGGCTCCGGGGATTGGTGACGTCCTCGACATAGCTCACGATCGCCCGCTTCGCGGCACCGTCGGACCACGACGGCAGGGGATCGGGAGGCGGAGCGAGGGTGAGGAGCAAGGCAAGGATCATGGCGAATGTTCTCCGCGGAACCGTGTCCTCAGGCGCCCTTCATCGCTCCCCCCGACCGCCTCGGCGTAGCACGCGATCGTCCTGGCCGCAGCGGTCGTGTGGAGACAGGGGAACGGCTCGTGGATGTCACGGAGGGCTCCGGGGGCTGGTGTCAGGTGGCAGGTGATGGACGTCAGGTGTCGAGCTCCCTGGACCCACACCTCATTCGCCGCGGTCAGGGGTCCCCCGGCGCCGCCGGTGTTCACCATGCCGCGCGGCTCGATGATGAGCGCGTGGCACTCCCGTGCCGCGCGGGTGATGTGCTCCACACCCTTGGGGACCACGAACAGCTCTCCTGTCCGGACGATGATGGCACGATCGCGGAGCCCGATCTCCATCGTCCTGGAGCACGAGGAGCGCCTCGTCCCCCCTCCTTCCGGCTTCCGCCGAAGAATGGCGGGCTACACGCCAAACCCCAGTCGACGCGCCACCTGCCGCTGTCTGGCGTCCTCTCAGTCGGGCCTCTGCTATCGGGATCCTTGCGGTGGTTGCCCTCACTCGGGATGACAGCCGACGATTCCCCCCCCCGCCGCGCCGCCCTTGCGTCCGCGTTGCCCCATCGGGGTGTTCGAAACCCGGGCAGCGGGCTTGGACGCCCGCCGGCTCGGACCCGAATCCTTCCTTGAAACCCGCCGCCTTGGGCCTTAAGTTCCGCCCCGACTTTTAGTTAGGATGGATCGCAGACCATGCCGACATACGAATACGTATGCCCCAATGGGCATGAGTTTACACTGTTCCAGAAGGTGACCGCCAAGCCGCGCACCAAATGCACGGCCTGCGGTGAAACGGCCCAGCGGAAGATCTCCGCCGGCGCGGGCCTCCATTTCAAGGGCAGCGGGTTCTACATCACCGACTACGGCAAGGACGGGAAGGGGCCGAGAAAGCCTGCGACGACCGGCGAGGGAAGCTCGGCCGAATCCGGCGCCAAGAGTGAGTCGAAGGCCGAGTCGTCGAGCCCGAAGCCCGCAGCCGCGAAGAATTGACCAAGGCATCCGAGTGAACGATCTCATCCGGGCCGAACTGGCCCGCATTGCCTCCGACCTCGGCGCAGCCGGGGTCGATTTTGTTCTGGAGCGGCCCCGCGACGCGGGTCACGGCGACCTCGCCACCAACCTGGCCATGGTGGTAGCGAAGCAGCAGCGCACCAACCCGCGCCAACTGGCGCAACGCGTGGTCGAGGCGCTGCGGTTGCCACCCAACGTCGTCCAGAAGACGGAGATCGCCGGGCCCGGGTTCATCAACTTCTGGCTGGCGGAAGATCAGCTCGCCGCGGTGGTCCGCCGGATCCTCACCCAGGGTCACAACTACGGCAAGGCGACGTTCGGCCGCGGGAAGCGGGTGAACGTGGAGTTCGTTTCCGCCAACCCGACCGGGCCGCTCCACGTGGGCCACGGGCGGGGCGCCGCCCTGGGCGACGCGATCGCCTCGCTGCTGGAGTGGACCGGCCACGAGGTGACCCGCGAGTTCTATATCAACGACGCCGGGGTGCAGATCGACCGTCTGGCGGAGAGCCTCTGGGCCCGGATCCAGGAGGCGGTGGGCCGGCCGCGGCCCATCCCCGAGGGGGGCTACCACGGGGCCTATCTGCAGGAGAACGCGCAGCAGGTGCTGGAACTCAAGGGCCGCGCGTTTGCCGACTTGCCGGACGCCGAGGGCATTGCCGAGTGCCGGAAGCTGGCGCTGGCGATCCAGCGCGCCGAGCAGGATGAGGACCTGCGCACGTTCGGGGTGGTCTTCGACGTGATGCGCTCGGAGCAGTCGCTCTACGACCTGGGGGAGGTCCCCAGCACGCTGGAGCTGCTCAAGGAGCGCGGCCTCACGTACGAGCAGGACGGCGCGCTCTGGCTCCGCACCACCCAGTTCGGCGACGACAAGGACCGGGTGCTCCGCAAGCAGGACGGCACCTACACCTACTTCGTGCCCGACATCGCCTACCACGTGGACAAGGCGCGGCGCGGGTTCGACCTCGTGATCGACGTCTGGGGTGCCGACCACCACGGCTACATCCCCCGCATGCGCTCGGTGCTCGTCGCCCTGGGTTACCCGGCGGACTTCTTCGAGGTAACGCTGGTCCAGCTCGTGAAGGTGGTGCGCGGCGGAGAAGAGGTGAAGATGTCCAAGCGCTCGGGGGAATTCGTCACCCTGCGCGACCTGATGGACGAGGTGGGGGTCGACGCCGCGCGCTACTTCTTCCTGATGCGCCGGGGCGATTCGCACTTCACGTTCGACGTGGACCTGGCCAAGAGTCAGACCGACGAGAACCCCGTGTTTTACGTCCAGATGGCGCACGCACGGATGAGCGGCATCTTTCGCGTGGCGGGCAGGACGCCGGAGGAGGTGGGCACCGAGCTGGACATGGCGGCCCTGCCTGCACCCGAGGAGGCAGAGCTGATCAAGAAGCTCGAGGTGTTCCCGGACATCGTGGCGCGCGCCGCGCGGGAGCGGGAGCCGCACCGGGTCACGGCGTACCTCGAGGACCTGGCCCGG
>JBMOPM010000046.1:0-14546 GCA_049323575.1 Gemmatimonadota bacterium
GCGAACCCGGATTGGTGCGAGGCTGAGCGTGCGATGACGACCCCGGTGGATCCGCTCCAGCGCAAGCTTGATACGCTGCCCGATGGACCCGGCGTCTACCTCTGGAAGGGCGCCGACGGCGAGATCCTGTACGTCGGCAAGGCGAAGCGGCTCAAGGCGCGGGTGCGGTCCTACTTCGCGAACGATTTCCAGGACAGCGCGCGCCATCGGCGGCTGGTCAGGCTCATCGCGGACATCGAGACGATCGTCACGCGGAGCGAGGCAGAATCGCTGCTGCTCGAGAACAACCTCATCAAGGAGTACGAGCCGCGATTCAACCTCCGGCTCAAGGACGACAAGAGCTATCCGTCGATCGCGGTCACCGTGCGCGAGCCGTTCCCGCGGGTGATCGTGACTCGGCGTCGCGACCTGCCCGGCGCGCGCTACTTCGGGCCCTATACCGACGTGGCGGACATGCGCCGCACCCTCGCGCTCATCCGGCGAATCTTCACCGTCCGCAGTTGCCGCGACGACATCCCGCGCGAGCGCCGCGAGCGGCCCTGCCTCGACTATCACATCGGGCGGTGCCTCGCGCCGTGCGTGGGGTGGCAGGACGAGGCGAGCTATCGCGCGATGATCGACGAGGTGCTCGATTTCCTCGAAGGCCGCACGGTGGATGTGCGACAGCGGATCCGGGACATGATGTTCGCGGCGAGCGAGCGGCAGGACTACGAGCGGGCCAAAGAGCTGCGCGACACGCTCAAGTGGCTGGAGCAGCTCGAGGTGCCGAACGCGGTGGAGCTGGTGGGCAAGGGAGACGCCGACGTGATCGGCTACGCCCGGGACGGGGACGACGCCGTGGGCGTCCTGATCCGCGTGCGGGACGGCCGGGTCATCTCGCGCGAGCACCGCTTCCTCGAGAATGTGGAGGAGGAGACGGACGAGGCCGTGCTCGAGGCCTTCCTGGTGCGCTACTACGTGCCGGTGGAAGGCAAGGCCAGGCGCCTCGTCCTGCCGTTCCCGCCCGCCGAGGCCGACGTGTTGCACGAGATCCTGCCGGAGGCGGACTGGACCGTCCCGCAGCGGGGCACCGCTGCCCGGTGGCAGGCGCTGGCCGACGCCAACGCCCGCCACCTGCTGGAGAGCCTCCGGATCGAATCCTTCGAGACTGATGAGCGTGCGGAGGATCCGGTCTACGCCCTGGGGCGGGACCTTGGCATGAACGTGGTGCCGCGGTCGCTCATCTGCATCGACATCTCCACCAACCAGGGCCGGGACACGGTGGGCGCGCTGGTGTGGTTCGAGTCCGGCCGGCCGAAGAAGGCGGAGTATCGGAAATTCAAGATCAAGGGCATCGCGCAGCAGGACGACTTCGCCGCGATCCATGAGGTCGTCACCCGCTACATCACCCGCCGGCGCGAGGAAGGCAGGCCGCTGCCGGACCTGATCGTGATCGACGGCGGCAAAGGCCAGCTCAACGCTGCGCACGAAGCGCTCGCGGCCCTCGGGCTGCCCGATCATCCGCTGATCAGCCTGGCCAAACGGGAGGAGGAGATCTTCCTGCCCGGCCGCCCGGAAAGCCTCCGGCTCTCGCGCCGGAGCCCGTCGCTCCGGCTGCTGCAGCGGGCGCGGGACGAGGCCCACCGCTTCGGCGTGGCCTACAACCGCAAACGCCGGACGCAGCGGATCATCACGTCCGAACTGCTCAACATCCCCGGCATCGGGAATACGAAGCGCCGCCGGCTTCTCGAGCGATTCGGCAGTCTCGCCGGCGTCCGCTCTGCGTCGGCTGCCGAGATCGCCGCGCTGCGGGGGTTCTCGCTGGCGCAGGCGGAGCGGATTCTGGCGCAACTGCAGGAACGGTGAGGCCGCCGCGCCCGGCGGGTGATGGCGGCGACCATGAGGCTTTCCGGAGAGGAATTCATGACGCAGTACGACTGGGTGCTCGAGTGTTCCGCCTGCGGCAACGGCAGGTCCGCCGAAGGCCTCCCTTCGGTGTGCGACCAATGCGGCCAGCCCTGGCTGGTGCGGTATCCGAACCGCCAGCAGCCGGTGACCGAGCGCACGGAACTTGGCCGCCGCCACACCATGTGGCGCTACCGCTCGTTCCTGCCCCTCGCTTCCGCCGAGGAGCCCGTGTCCCTCGGCGAGGGGGACACGCCCCTGATCCGGCTGGGGCGGGCGGCCGCGCGGCTCGGCTTCAGCGACCTCTGGCTCAAGGACGAGGGGGCGAACCCGACCGGCTCCTTCAAGTCCCGGGGGATGAGCGCGGCAGTGACGCGTGCCTTCGCCGCGGGAGCCCGCCGGTTCGTCGTCCCCACTGCGGGCAATGCCGGCGTGGCGCTCGCCGCCTATGCCGCGCGCGCCGGCGCCGCGGCGCGGGTCTACGCGCCGCGCACCACGCCGAAGCCGCTGCTCGACCAGATGCGCTGGTTCGGCGCGGAACTGGAACTGGTGGACGGGCACATCGGGGACTGTGGAAAGCTCGCCCGCGCGTGGGCGGCGGAGAGCGGCGCGTTCGACGTCTCCACGCTCCGCGAGCCCTACCGCATCGAGGGCAAGAAAACGCTGGGGCTCGAGCTGGCCATGCAGTCCGGATGGCGGTTGCCCCACGCCATCATCTATCCCACCGGTGGCGGGACCGGGCTGATCGGGATGTGGAAGGCGTTCCGGGAACTCGAGGAGGCGGGCTGGATCGAGGGCCCGCTGCCGCGGATGTACACCGTGCAGTCCGCCGGATGCGCTCCCGTGGTCAAGGCGTTTGCCGCGGGGGCCGACCACTGCGAGCCATGGCCCGATCCGTGGACCGTGGCCAGCGGCCTCCGCGTGCCCGGCCCGCTGGGTGATCGGCTCATGCTCCGGGCGCTGCGTGAAAGCGGCGGCGGGGCAGTGGCCGTGACCGATGAGCAGCTCGCCGCCATGGCTCGGGAGATCACCCGGCTCGAGGGGGTGGACCTGTCGCCGGAAGGCGGGGCCGCTCTCGCTGCCGCTGCGGTGCTCAAGGAGTCGGGGCTGCTGGCGCCGGACGAGCGGATCGTGCTCTTCAACACGGGGGCCGGCTGGTTGTATCGGGCGTAGGTACCCGGTTTCCCCCTCGAGAAACGACTGGCGACCGGCCGCCGGCCCCGGCGATATTTCGCGTCTATGCCTGACGGGCGCTTTGCCATTATCGATCCCGCTGCCGGTATCAGCGGGGACATGCTGCTGGGCGCCCTCGTCGCTCTTGGTGCGCCACGCGAGTGGCTCGCGGGCCTGCCGGCCCGGCTCGGCTTTCCCGACGTGACCATCCGCATCGACCCCGTCATGCGCAACGGGCTGGCGGCGACCAAGGTGACGGTGCATCTGCCGGGCGGGGAGATCGAGGGGCCGTCCGCCGATTTTGCGCCTTCGCACCACCATCATCACGACGGCGATCACCACCGCGACCACCATCAGGACCACGATCCCCATGGGCACGGTCACGTCCACGGACCCCACCGGCACGTGGGCGAGCTGCTGGAGGTCGTGCGCCGCGCCCCGCTGTCGAGCTGGGTCAGGGAACGCGCGCTTCGGGCCTTCGAGCTTCTGGGTGAGGCGGAGGGGCGCGTGCATGGCGTGCCGGCGGAGCGGGTGGCGCTCCACGAGGTCGGAGCGGTGGATGCGGTGATCGATATCGTGGGCGCCATCGAGGGCTTCGAGCAACTGGGCATCACCCGGATCTACGCCTGGCCGGCCGCGCTGGGCAGCGGGTGGGTGCAGGCCTCCCACGGGACCATCCCCGTTCCGGCGCCCGCCACGGCATTGCTGATGGAGGGGCTCGAGATCGGCCCCAACGGCCCGGTGACGGGTGAGGCCACGACGCCGACCGGTGCGGCGCTGCTCCGCGTACTGTCGCAGGGGGAGCCGCCCCGGCGCTGGCGGGCCGCGGCGACCGGGTGGGGCGCGGGCACGCGCGATCCGGCGCACTACGCGAACGTGCTCCGGGTGATCGTGGCGGAGGCCGCGGCCGAGCTGGCTGACGTGGTCGTCCTCGCGATGGACGTCGACGATCTGAGCCCCGAATACCTGGAGCCGCTGCGCGAGGCGGCGGTCGCGGCCGGGGCGCTCGACGTGCAGGTGTGGGCCACCCAGGCCAAGAAGGGCCGCACCGGCTTTCGCGTGGAGGCCCTGGCCGGCCCCGCCGAGGCCGATGCGGTGGCGGACGCACTGTTCCGGCACAGCACCACGGCCGGGTTGCGGCGCTGGCGCGCGGAGCGGACGACATTGGCCCGGCGCCAGATCACGCTCGACGTGGGCGGGGGCGTGACGGTGCGCGTCAAACTGTTGGAGACTCCGGACGGCCTCAGGGCCAAGCCGGAGTTCGAGGACGTGGCGGCCGCGGCCCGGGCGACCGGCCGGCCGGCCCACGAAATGGCGCGCGAGCTGGCGGCCCGCGCACTGGACCTGATGACTGCCAAGGAGAGCTGATGAAGCGAGTCGTGTGGTGCGGTGTCCTTTCGCTGGTGTTCGCCAGCCTGGCCGCCGCACAGGGGCCCGGGGTGAGCGACCGTGTGGTGCAGGCGCAGGGGGAGAAGTTCATGCCGGCCCTGTGCCCGATGAAGCCCGATGGCAAGACCAAGGAGGGAATAAGCGCGCTGCAGAAGGCGGTGGGCGAGAAGGAGGCGGCCAGGCGGGCAAAGGCACTTGCTGACGCCGAACAGTTGCTGATCGCGAACGCCACCAAGGTGCCCGAGAAGGACAGCGGGCCGGCCTGGTACTACGTGGCGCGCGCCTATCTCTACCGCGGCGACGCCGCGGGCGCCGACTCCGCCTTCGCCAAGGCCGAGCAGCGACTGCCGGACTGCGCCGAGGACATCAGACAGTATCGACAGAACACGTGGGTCGCGCTGGTCAATCCTGCGATCGAGATGACCAACAGCGGCAAGACCGACTCCGCGCTGGTCCTGCTCAACGCCGCCAACCGCATCTTCAGCGGCCTGCCGCAGGGCTTTCAGCAGGCGGCGCTGATCTACGATCAGCAGAACCAGCCCGACAGCGTGATCAAATACCTGGAGAAGGCGGTCGCCGCGTCGGGCAGCGACACGACGTACACCGAGACCCGGAAGTCCCTCACCCAGTACCTGGGCCAGCTCTACCTCAAGGTGGGCCGCGCGCAGGACGCGGTGAAGCTCTTCCGTTCCTACGTCGCCACCTACCCGACCGAGGCCAGCGCGCGCATGCAGCTCGCGGTGGCATTCCGTGAGGCGGGCATGCCGGACAGCGCCAAGGCGCTGGAAGGGGCGATCCTCGAAGGCGGCGAGGTTTCCGCGACCGACCTCTTCAACCTCGGCGTGGGCTTCTTCAACGACAAGCAGTATGACAAGGCGGCAGACGCGTTCACCAAGGTGATCGCCAAGGAGCCGGGAAACCGCGACGCGCTCTTCAACCTCGCCAATACGTACTTCGCGCTGAAGGATGCCGCGAAGCAGCTCGAGGCTGCGGAGAAGCTGGCCGCGATCGACCCGCTCAACGACCAGGGCCAGCGGCTCCTGGCCCAGGCGCACCAGGTGCTGGGGCATCAGGACCAGACGATCAGGATCATCGAGACCCTTGAGGCCTCACCGATCACGGTCGAAGTGAGCAACTTCTCGCCCAGCGAAACCGGGGCCAAGCTCCAGGCCGAGGCTCAGGGCCGCCAGCCCAAGAAGCTGGACGGTACGGAGCTCAAGCCCGTCCCGGTGACACTCGTCTTCGAGTTCCTCGATGGCTCCGGCCAGGTCGCGGCGACGCAGGAGGTCGACGTTCCGGTCCTGAAGCCCGACCAGTCGTTCCCGATCCGGCTGCAGGTGCAGGGGGCCGGCATCGCCTCCTGGCGGTACAAGAAGAAGGCGTAAGCCGGCGATTCGGCCTGGGGATGGAGGGGCGTGTCCGACACGCCCCTCCATGGCGCCGCCCGCCGACCGTTGACAGCCCCGCCCGTCGGGAAGAGATTTCCGGCCGTTGCGGGAGTAGCTCAGTTGGTAGAGCTCCAGCTTCCCAAGCTGGCTGTCGCGGGTTCGAGTCCCGTCTCCCGCTCTCGGCATGACCCCGCTCGACACCAGGTGTCGGGCGGGGTTTTGTCATGTCAGGTCCACGCGGGTTCGCCGCCCGGGAGTTCGCTCTACCGTGCAATCGCGGGCCCTGGTCGCGCTCCCCGCAGGCACCGGATCGTAACAGACACTGTCCACCTATTTCGGTCACCGAAGAGCGATGGGGCAGCAGCGCATCCCGCCGTCAGTTCCCCACGCGCACCAGCGCGGCATGCCCGGCGTCGCCGGGAAATGCTGTCCCTGAACATCAGCGGCGGACGGCACGGCGCGGCTTCGACCGCTTCCCCCTTAGCGCCAGTACCGGCACGATGAACAGCGCCGCGATCGTGCTGCTCACGGTGCCGCCCGCCGTGGCCAGCGCGATCGCGCCGAACAGCGAATCGATGTCGGTGCGCACCGCGAGCGGAATGAGGCTCGCGAGGGTGGTGAGTCAACGCGGGTTACGAAGGTTCCCTCAGCCCAGGTTCATGGACTTCCGTTCCCGCGCGATGTTAGATTCGACCCATGTTGCGGCGCATTGCCCAGTCGGTCTTCTTATTGCTAGCCGCCCAGTACGCGCTGCTGGGCTCGGCTCCGCTGTGCGCAGAAGCCATGACCGGTGCTGGAGGACGGCTGCAGACGACCGAGGTACCCGGCCCCTCGCCGGCCAGCGCCAACGCCTGCGAGCACCCGACTGCCCCGGCGCCTGGCCAGCCCGCGTCGCATCATGTCCCGGCCTGCCTTGGCATGGCCGGATGCGCACCGTTGGCGGTCGCGATCCTCGTGATCGCGCCGCTCGACGCTTCCGTAGTGTTGTGCGGCGCAGGCTTCTTCCCGCCGCTCTCCCTGCAATCCGTCGCCCTCTCGCAGGACAGCCCACCTCCCCGAGCCTGATTCCCGGCGACCGTTGACACTCGTCGCGCCGTCCCACGGGCTGCGCGCCGCAACGCTTCACCAGGATCAGCCATGTCTTCACGAACGCTCCATCGGGCGTATCGTGCCCTCCGCCCGTGTATCGGTCGGGGCTCGATGCTCCTGTCGCTCCTCACCGGTGTCCTCGGGCCGCTCGCAGCGGCCGCGCAGGATACGCCCGGCCCCCTCACGCTTCCCGCGCTGTATCGCGCGGTGGACAGCGTGAATCCTGCGATCCACGCGGCCCAGGCCTCGGCGCGGGCGGCGGCGGCGCGGGTGCCGGGTACCCGCCGCCTTCCTGATCCCCGCCTCCAGCTGGCGACGATGAACCGGGGGCTTCCCGGCTTTGGCCTCCAGGCCCCACTGGGCATGAACCAGATCCAGCTGAGCCAGATGCTGCCGATGCCAGGTACCGGCAAGCTCAGCCTGGCGGGGCAGGTGGCCCAGTCGCGAGCCGACGCCGAAGAGGCCAAGGTGAGCGAATCGATCTGGGGCCAGCGCAGCCGCGCTGCCATGGCGTTCTACGACCTGTACCGTGCCGATGCGACCCTGAGGGTGATGCGGGAGACCTTGCGACTGCTGGAAAGCGTCTCGCGCACCGTGAGCGGGATGTACGCGGTCGGCGAGGCGACCCAGGCTGATGTGGTGCGGGCGCAGCTCGAAATCGGCCGCATGACCGGCCAGATCGAGGAGATGGCCGCCATGCAGCTCACCGCGACCGCCCGCCTCAACACGGTGCTCAACCGGCCAGCGGACTCGCCGACCGGCATCCCGCAACTCCCGGCCTTTCCCGACTCACTGCCATCAGCGGATTCGCTGACGACGCTGGCGCTGACTTCTCGCGGGATGATCCGGGCCGGAGCGGAGCAGCTCCGTGCGGCCACCACGGCCGAGCGCCTCGCCCGTCGCGAGATCTGGCCGGACCTCGAAGTCGCCGTGATCTACGGCCAGCAACCGATGGGAGGTGGCGGAACGGACCGCATGCTGAGCCTCATGCTGGGGGCCACGGTGCCCATCTGGGCCGGCAGCCGGCAACTCAGGATGCGGGATGAGGCCGCGGCGATGCGCCAGATGGCTCAAGCCGACCTCGACGCCATGCGCGCGGACACGCGGGGTCGCGTGGCCGAGCTGGTCGCCGAGCTGGAACGCGCCCGTCGGTTGCGCGCCCTCTACGAACGGACGGTGCTCCCGGAGGCCGAAGCCACAGTTGCCGCGGCGCGCGCCGCGTACCAGGTGGGGCGCGTCAACTTCATGACCTTTCTGGATGCCATCATGACCGTCAATGGCTATCGGGTAGAAATCCACCGCCTCGAGGCGGAGGAGGGCCAGATCCTCGCCGAACTGGAAATGCTGACCGCAACCCCACTCGTCGCCGCGACCATCGAGGCCGGCGCTACCACGCCTGGAGGCGCCCGATGAGCAACTTCCCGTTCCAGGCTGGCTCACCAGTGCGGCGGCGGCTGACGGCCGGTCTTGCCGCCGTGGGACTCATCGCGACCGCGGTCACCGTGTACCTGACGACCCGCGCCGCCTCGCCGGAGGCGGCAATGGAAGGCCACAACCACGGCGCGACAGCCGGCGGCGACAGCGCCCAGCCGGTCATGCTCTCCGCGCGGGATCGCAACCGCATCGGGATCACCCTCGCCGAGGCTACGGTCGGGCCCATGGAGCGCGAGGTGCGCACGGTGGCCCAGGTGTCTTACGACGAAACCCGCGTCGCAACGGTGGCGCTCAAGGTCGACGGTTGGGTGGAGCAGCTCTTTGTGAACATCACGGGGCAGCCGGTTCGGAAGGGTGACCCCCTGCTGGATCTGTATTCGCCGATGCTGGTGAGCGCCCAGCAGGAATTGCTGATCGCACGCCGCCTCGTGTCCGAGGTCGCCGCGGGAACCCCGTCTGCCCAGGCGGGCGCCGATGAGCTGCTGCGGGCGGCCCGCCGCCGGCTGGCATACTGGGACGTGCCGGCGGACGTCGTCGCGGCCATCGAGCAGAGTGGGCAGGTCCGCAAGTCGGTGCGCTTCGTCGCACCGGTCACTGGCATCGTCGTCGAGAAGCTGGTGCTGGCCGGCCAGCGGGTCATGGCTGGCGAACCGCTGTATAAAATCGCCGATCTCAGTCGGGTGTGGCTGGAAGGCGAGGTGTTCGAACCCGACCTGCCCTCCGCGCGGGTTGGCCTGGCGGTTACGGCCGAGTTCGCGGGGCTGCCCGGCGTCGAGCGGTCCGGCCGGATCATCTACGTCTACCCGACCGTGAATCCGGAGACGCGCACGGGACGGATCCGCGTTGAGCTGTCCAATGCGGATCTCACGTTGAAGCCGGGGATGTACGCGACCATCCGGTTCAAGGCGCCCACGCGAACGGTCCTGAGCGTGCCCCGGTCAGCGGTGCTGGCCACCGGGGAGCGGAACATCGTCTTCGTTGCTGATACCAGCGGGATGTTCACGCCCCGCGAGGTCCGGCTGGGCGCCAGCACCGACGATCGGGTCGAGATCATCAGCGGGATCGCTGCGGGAGACCGGGTCGTCGCGTCGGGAACGTTCCTGCTCGATGCCGAATCCAACCTGGGAAAGGCCTTGGGTGGGATGGGCAACATGCCGGGCATGGACCTGAAGGCGCCGACCACCGGCCCGGCGACGGCTCCCCCGCCGCCCCACTCCCCGGGAGCGGCCCCCGCATCGAAGAAGAGCCCGCCGGACACCGCGATGCGGAACATGCCGGGCATGGATCATCGGACACCGGAAGGACAGCACGATGCTCACCAGAATCATTGAGTGGTCGCTGCGCAACCGGTTGATCGTCGTACTCTTGACGGCGGCGGCGGTCATCGGTGGCATCATCGCCCTGCGGGCCACGCCGCTCGAAGCGTTGCCCGACCTGAGCGACGTGCAGGTCATCGTCCAGGCCGAATTCAGCGAGCAGGCGCCGAAGATCGTGGAAGATCAGGTGACGTACCCGATTGCGGCGGAGATGCTCAAAGTCCCGGGGGCGAAGGTGGTCCGCGGGTACTCGTTCTTCGGCGTGTCGTTCGTCTACGTGATCTTCGAGGACGGCACCGACCTCTACTGGGCGCGCTCGCGGGTGCTGGAGTACCTCAACGGCATCAAGGGCAAGCTGCCGCCCGCGGTGACCCCCACGCTCGGGCCGGACGCGACGGGCCTGGGGTGGATCTTCCAGTATGCCCTCGAGGACACGACGGGCCGACGCTCGCTGGCCGAGCTGCGCAGCCTGCAGGACTGGTACCTCCGCTACGCGCTCACGGCCGTGCCCGGCGTGTCCGAGGTCGCGTCGGTCGGCGGGTTCGAGAAGCAGTACCAGGTGGACCTAGATCCGTCCCGGCTGCTGGCGTACGGGATTCCCATCAACACCGTGATGGCGGCGATTCAGAACGCCAACTCCGACGTCGGCGCGATGGTGGTCGAACTGTCGGAGCGCGAGTACATGGTGCGGGGGTTGGGCTACCTGAAGAGCCTCGCGGACATCGAGAACGTCGTCGTGGGTGCTTCGCCACGCGGGACACCCATCCGGGTCGCCGAGCTGGGGCGGGTGAGCGTCGGCCCGGCGGTGCGGCGGGGAATCGCTGATCTCGACGGGCGGGGCGACGCGGTGGGCGGGATCGTCGTGATGCGGTTCGGCCAGAACGCCCTCACCACGATCCAGCGCGTCAAGGCAAAACTGGCCGAGGTGCAGGCGGGGCTTCCTCCCGGCGTCGTCGTGCGGCCGGTGTACGACCGCAGCGAGCTCATCGAGCGCGCCATCGCGACGCTGCGGGAAAAGCTGCTCGAGGAGAGCCTGATCGTGGGCCTGGTGTGCATCGTATTCCTGGTACACGCCCGATCGGCGCTCGTGGCGATCCTGACGCTGCCCGTCGGCATCCTGATGGCGTTCATCGCCATGCGGCGGGTCGGCGTCGGCGCCGACATCATGTCGCTCGGCGGCATTGCCATCGCCATCGGCGCCATGATCGACGCAGCGATCGTCATGATCGAGAACATGCACAAGCACCTCGAGCGCGCGGTGGACACGAAGCTGCGCGGTGCGGGCCTGCCGACCACGGGGGGATCGTATACCACCAGCGTGCTCACCGCCGCAGAACGGTGGCGAATCGTCGGGGACTCGGCCCGCGAGGTCGGACCGGCGCTGTTCTTCTCCCTCCTCATCATTACCGTGTCGTTCATTCCGGTCTTCACGCTGGAAGGCCAGGAAGGACGGCTCTTTCAGCCGCTGGCCTACACCAAGACCTTCTCGATGGCGGCGGCCAGCCTCCTCGCCGTCACCCTGGTGCCGGTCACCATGGGGCTGTTCGTCCGGGGCCGCCTGTATCGGGAGACCGCCAACCCGGTCAACCGGGTCCTCATCCGGCTCTATCGGCCGATGATCGCCTTCGTGCTGCGGCATCGATGGGCCGTGGTGACCGTGTCAGTGATGGCGGTCATGCTGAGCTGGGTCCCGTGGAAGCGGCTGGGCAGCGAGTTCATGCCGCCCCTCCATGAGGGGACGATCCTGTTCATGCCCACCTCGCTGCCCGGCATCAGCGTCGCGCGGGCGCGTGAGGTACTGCGGGTTCAGGACAGCATCCTGAAGAGCTTTCCCGAAGTCGACCATGTCTGGGGCAAGGCAGGGCGGGCAAATACCGCCACCGATCCGGCCGGCCTCGACATGGTCGAAACGACCATCACGCTCAAGCCGGAGTCGGCATGGCGTCCCGGGATGACGCATGAAAAGCTGGTTGCGGAAATGGACTCGGCGGTGCGCCTCCCGGGTATCACCAACGCGTGGACGATGCCGATCAAGGGGCGAATCGACATGCTCGCGACGGGCATTCGCACGCCGGTCGGCGTCAAGATCTTCGGGCCCGACCTCGGTGAACTGGAGCGGCTGGGACGACAGGTGGAGGATGTCGTCCGGCAAGTGCCGGGAACGCGAAGTGTCTTCGCCGAACGGGCGGTGTCGGGCTACTACCTCGACATCGACATCGACCGCGCCGCTGCCGCGCGGTACGGCCTCAACGTGGGAGACGTGCAGGCGGTGATCGCCGCGGCGGTCGGTGGCATGACCATCACCCAGACCGTCGAGGGCCGCGAGCGGTATGGGGTGCGCGTCCGGTACCCCCACGAACTGCGGGACAATCCGGAGCGATTGGCGTCGGTGCTGATTCCCGCGAGCTACGGGGTGGGCGCCGGCAGCACCCAGGCCGCCGGGATGGGGGGCGGGACCACCATGGGTGGCGGTGCGGGGGCAGGCGGGACCCGGGCGTTCGTGCCATTGGGCCAGGTCGCCAGGATACGGCAAGTGGCTGGCCCGATGGTCGTGAGGACCGAAGGTGCCCAGCCGACGGCCTGGGTCTACATCGATGTGGCGGACCGCGATATCGGCAGCTTCGTGGCCGACGCGCAGGCGCGGGTCAAGCGGATGGTGACGCTGCCACCGGGCTACACCATGGTGTGGAGCGGCCAGTACGAGTACATGCAGCGAGCGGCTGCCAAGCTGAAGCTAGTCGTCCCGGCAACGCTGGCCATCATTTTTCTGCTGCTCTACTTCAACTTCGGCAGCCTCGGCGAGACGGCCATCGTGATGCTCTCGCTCCCGTTCGCGCTCGTGGGCGGGCTCTGGTTCATCTGGCTCCTGGATTACAACTGGTCGGTGGCGGTGGCGATCGGGTTCGTAGCCCTTGCCGGGGTGGCAGCCGAAACCGGCGTCGTGATGCTCATCTACCTCGATCACGCCTGGCAGGCCAAGCAGGCAGATGGGCGCAGGCCAACCCTCCACGACCTCTACGACGCCGTCATGGAGGGCGCTGTGGAGCGCGTGCGGCCCAAGCTCATGACGGTCACGGCGATCATGGCCGGCCTCCTGCCCATTCTCTGGGGAACCGGCGCCGGCGCCAGCGTCATGAAGCGGATTGCGGCGCCGATGGTGGGCGGCATGGTGAGCAGCACGGTGCTGACGCTCCTCGTGATTCCAGCCATCTACTCGCTGTGGAAGGAGCGCGAGGTACGAGCCGCCCACGGCACGGTGGCGCCAGAGCTGCCCGATCAGTAGCCGATCTTCTTCACCAGGCGGAAGGCTACGGGGCCCCGGAGGGACGCGGGGCCCCGTTGCGTTCAGCGAGGCTCGCCATTGCCGGCCTCCCCCCGCGGCTGGCTGGCCTCGAGCCAGCGGTGCACCTGCCGGAGGAGCCGGGGCTCGCGCAGCAGCGGAAGGGCCCGCGTTCCCCGGCGCTCGAGCGCGGGGGCCACGGCCGCCAGCCCGTCCAGGATCCGGCGGCCGGCCCGAGCCTGAGCGCGAAGGCGCGCCACATCCGGCGCCATCCCGAATTCCTCGCGCTCCACCCGTTCCACGAGGCTCCACGCGTCGCGGGTGCCATAGGCGCTGCCGATGCTCGGTGAGGAGAGGACGTCGAGCGCTTCGGCGATATCGCGGTCCAGCTCGACCGCGATGTACCAGGCCGGCCCGTCGCCGTGGAGTGACAGATTCGCAGCGAGGGCGCGGCTTGCCTCGAGCGCTTCAGCGCCGCGATCCCCGTCGAGCCGGTCGGCCAAGGACGCCACCGCGCCGACGAAACGCCCCCAGAGGGCGTCGAACTCCGTGTTGGGCTCCGGGCCGTTCTCGTTGCCGGCCGGCCCGATGCCAAGCACACGCCGATACGCGCGGCGGCGATCGGTGGCGGCGAGCCGGTTGCCCGCCTGCCGCACCCATCGGTAGAGGCCCTTGGCGGTATAGCTCCGCGAGAGAGGCAGGAGACCGTCCATGAACCGGCGGGCGATCGCGTCCATCGCATGGAGCAGCCGGGCATCCTCCAGCACGGCCGCGAAGTAGATGCCGCCGGCGGCGCGGATGTTGGACGGAACGCTCTGGGGATCGC
The DNA here is from genome assembly GCA_049323575.1 of Gemmatimonadota bacterium. Lineage (GTDB taxonomy): Bacteria > Gemmatimonadota > Gemmatimonadetes > Gemmatimonadales > GWC2-71-9 > JBMOPM01. Next base: position 13,780 of record JBMOPM010000046.1, read on the forward strand.
TGGGCATGGAACCTCCGGGCGAGGGGATGGGTCTCATGAAGTCTACCGGCTCGGCGTGGCGCTATCCATCGACCACCCCTGCCGGAACCTGGTACCGCCGCCGATACTTCGACGCGAGGTCGCATGTCGGACCATCCAGCCGGGAAGGGGGGGCCGTCGCATGCTCCTGCCACACCTCATGAACGCCGTGGAGGGTCGAGCCAGCGATCTGGTGGACGAACTGCTCTGCGACGTCGCCGTCAACCCGCGTACCCGCCACCTCCACACCATCTCGCGGGACGACCTGCGCCGCGCCATCCTCGATCTGTACACCAACCTTTCTCGCTGGCTCACGGAGAAGGACGAGCGGGAGATCGAGCACGCCTACGCCCGGCGGGGACGCGAGGCGGCCGTCCGGGGGGTGCCGTTGAGCGAGCTGGCCTACGCCCTCGTCCTCGCCAAACGCCACCTCTGGGACTTCATTCGCCGGAACGGGATCGCGGACACCGCGATGGAAATCCTCACCGAGGAGGAGGTGGCCCTGCTGATCGGCGAGTTTTTCGACAAGGCGATCTATCACAGCGTCCGCGGCTACGAGGTGGACTGGCTCCGGCAGCCCCACCACGACCCCTCAAGCACTACGTCCGGTGGTGGCGTCAAAGTGGCCGAGTGACTTGCATTTAGGCCGTGATCTGTATAAGCTGGTGAGGCTGTATGGGAGGGCGACGTCGCCCTCCCGTCTCATTACCGGCGGAAGGGCATGATCAGGGTCACCGCAGTCGAACCCG
>JBMOPM010000047.1:0-14334 GCA_049323575.1 Gemmatimonadota bacterium
CCGGCCAGACGTCCACGGCGGCCTCCGCCACCACCGACACGGTCCAGGGCGTGCTGTCGCAGGTGCAGCTCTCGCGGGAACGGCTGCTCCGGCTCGCGGCCGGAGGGCGCAACGCCTGCGAGGCGGCGCGCAGCGCCACCGAGGGCCTTCGTGTCATCGTGCGCGAAGCCGAGACCACCGATGAGTGGACCCGGCGGATCTCGGCCTCGGCCGCGGAGGTGCGGCAGACGGTGGACGACATCGCGGCGCGCATGCGCGAGCTGGCCACGGGCACCGACGAGTACGCCGCGATGGCGGAGCAGATCGCGGCCGCGGCTCAGCAGCTCAATGCGGCCACCGAGCAGATTGCCGGCTCCGCCCAGCAACTCGCCGCGGCCGCGGTGGAGCTTACGGGGTCGGTACGGGGCTTCCAGATAGAGCAGCCCCCAGCGCCTCCAGCAACGCCTCGAGATGAGCCGGCGCAAGATCCCCCATATGCCCAACCCTGATCACGGTGTCGCGCAACTCCTCCAGACCGGTGCCCACGGTCCACCCAGCCGCCGCCAGTCGGGCGACCACCGCGTCGCTGGGCAGCCCCGGCGCTAGTTCCAGCGCGGTCACCGACCACGACCGCCGTCCCGGCGGCGCCATGATCCGCACGTCCGACCGGTCGGCGGCCCAGGCCTCCATCAGCGCCAGCATGGCGCGATGCCGCTCCCATCGGGGCTCGACCCCGCCCGCGGCCTCGATGCGCTCCAATTGCCGCTCGAGGGCGAAGTAGAGCGACAGCGCCGGCGTCTGCGTCGGCCGGTGCTCCACCGCCGCGGCGTGCAGCTCCACCAGATCGAGATAGAAGCCGCGGTCCGCCAGCGCCCGGGCCCGCTCCAGCAGCCGGGGAGAGGCCACGCCGAGCGCGAGGCCGGGCGGCAGCGCCAGCGCCTTCTGGGAGCCGGTGAAGACGAAATCGATCCCCCAGGCGTCGGTCTCGACGGGCAGCGCGGCGAGCGAGGTGACCGCATCGACCAGGAGCAGCACGTCGGGTCGGCGGCGCACCACGCGGGCGAGCCCCTCGAGGTCGGAGAGCGCGCCGGTCGACGTCTCCGAATGCACCAGCGCCACCGCGTCCACCGCGGGGCCGTCGAAGAGCGCCTCCAGCTGGTCGGGCTCCACCGCGCGACCCGGCGGCACGCGGACGCGCACGACCTCCTTCCCGCACCGCTCGGCGATCACGGCGAACCGCTCGGCGAAGACACCGTTCACCAGCACCAGCACGCGCCGGCGGACGCCGGCACGCACCGCGGCCTCCATGAAGCCCGTGGCCGAGCACGTGCCGATCATCACCGGGTGCGCGGTGCGGAAGAGCCGCCTGAGCGGCGCCGCCATCCGCTCCAGCATCGCCTGCAGCACCGGCCCCCGATGGGGAATCATCGGGTGCGACAGGGCGGCGAGCACGTCGGGGTGGACCTCGACCGGGCCGGGGAGGAAGAATGAGCCGAAGGCGGGGCGGTCTGGCGTCACGGGTCGCGCCCTACGAGGCGCACGTCACGAATCGCGAGCCACGGGTCGCAGGTCGCGATCGAGGGCTCCGCTGACCACGTCCGCCGTCGTCACCATGCGCACGCCGCGCGCGGCCCAGCTCTCCAGCAGACCGGGCACCAGCTCCGGGCGGATGGCGCGCGCCGCATCGGTGACGAAGTAGATCGTCGTCTGGGGTCGGCGCTCCAGCAGTCCTTCGATGGCGAACCTGTCGCACACGTCGAGCGCCACGCCGTAGAGCACGATGGCCTTCGGGTCGAGCCCGCGCAGCACCGCATCCATGTTGGGGTTGCTGAACACATCGAAGCGGCGCTTCAGGATCAGCAGGTCGCCCAGATGGCTCTGCACGAGCTGGCGGAGGATGCCCGGATTGCCCCGCTCCGGCGGGATGGTGAGCGGCTCGTGCAGGGCGGTCTCCGGGATCTTCTCCTGTCCCGGCGTCCCGTGCATGCAGTGGGGCGGGAAGGTCTCGACGAAATCGGGGTGGTCGCTCAGCTCCGGGTCCGACGGGTCGTGATCGTCCGCGCTCGCCAGGATGCGCGTGCCGGTATGGTGCGCGTAATCGGTCAGAGCCCGGAGCGCCGGAATGATCTCCTCACTCCCCGGGACATAGAGCTTCCCCCCGGGCAGCATGAAATCGACCTGGGTGTCGACATCCCAGAACAGGAGGGGTGTGGGCATGGGCGTCTACTCCACCAATTCGAGCCTCGGGTTCGGCCGGTACTCCCGCCCCACCTTGGCGCAGGGCCGGCCTTCGTGCATCACCACGTCCGCCGTGAAGTCGAACCGGCCCTGGAACAGCGAGCTGCCGACGCCGTAGGCGTCCACCGGGACCTTGAGCGCCTCGAACTCGCGGATCTTCTCCACCGTGAACCCGCCCGACACCACGATCCGCACATGGCTGAAACCCTCGCGGTCGAGCGCCTCGCGCACGTTCCAGACGAGCTGCGGGCACACGCCGGTGGGGCGGAACCGGCCCATCTGGGGAACCACCGAGCGGTCCACCAGCATCTCGCTCGTGTCGATGCGCACGCCGTAGAGACGGCTGCCCAGCGCGCGGGCGACTTCCAGCGAGGTGCGCACGCAGTCGTTCTCGAAGTCTACCAGGGTCACGAGCCGCACGTCGGGATCCACGTGCTCGGCAAACTTGCGGGTGGCGAGCACGGTGTCGCCGCCGTAGGCCGCGATGAGCGCGTGCGGCACCGTCCCGATGCCTTCGTTGCCCCACCACGAGGCCTGGGCATCCGTGGAGACGCCGATGGCGCCGGCGATGTGGGCGGCGTAGCCGTCACCGGTCTGCACCAGCCAGTGGTCGTGGCGGGCGGGGAAGAACATCACCTCCTTGGGGGCCGCTGCCTCCACCACCCGCCTGGTGTTGGTGCCCACCTTGGTCCTGCGGGCCAGCACGCCGAGATAGAGCGTCTCCAGGTGCGCAAAGGCGTCATAGGGGCCTTCGATGAGCATGACGGTTTCCCAGGGCTCCACTTCGTCGCCGTCGTAGAGGGCCCAGACCTTGAGCCGGTCCCATCCATGCGAGCACAGCTTGAGAATGGCGATGGCCTCATCCACGCCGCCCAGAAACGCGTGGGTCTTGCCGAACACCTGCATGGTGACGGTGGGCGAGTAGCGGTCCTTGAGCAGGACTTCGCGCGCGCGGACGAAGTATTTGTCCGAGTAGTAGCCCGACCGCATCTTCTCCACCGGGAGGTGGAAAATGGAGGGGTCGAGGCGAGGACGACGGGGCATGGGAACAGATACTCCGTTGGCTGAATCCACCGAATCGGCCGGCGCCGGGCCGGGACCCGGCGTGCAGCTGCCGGCCGGCGGCCAAACGTAGAGCCGCCACCGCGGGCACGGCAAGCTGCCATGGTCCCGCGCCGGTTGCGAAATCGGCACTGCGGGCGCCTAATTCCGGTCGAGCGCCGGCCTGGGTCCCGGCGCCGCATTACCCGCACAACCGCCGCCAGGACGGGGCACCAACAGCGAGCATGGAGATCCCGTGACCGATTCGCTCTCTCGCCGCAATTTCCTTGGCGCCGCCGGCCTCGCCGCGGTGGGCGCCGCCCTGCCGGCCGCCGCCGGCGCGAGTGTCGGCCCGTTCGTGCGCCGGAGCACCGTCGCTACCGCAGCGGCGGTGAGCTCGGCCAACGGTCTGCGCGCCGTCCAGCGCGCGGTGGAGCTGGTGCAGAACGGCGCCGACACGCTCGACGCCGGTGTCGAGGGCGTCAAGATCCAGGAGCTGGACCCCAACGACGATTCCGTCGGCTACGGCGGCCTGCCGAACGAGGAGGGCGTGGTGCAGCTCGACGCGTCCTGCATGCACGGCCCCACCCGACGGGCCGGCGCCGTGGCCGCGCTGGAAGGCATCAAGACGCCGAGCGAGGTGGCGCGGCTGGTGCTCAAGTACACCAACCACATCCTGCTGGTGGGCGAGGGCGCCAAGCGCTTCGCGCTGTCGTTCGGCTTCAAGGAGGAGGACCTCCTCACGCCGCAGTCGCGCGAGAAATGGCTCCGCTGGCGGGCCAATCGGGGCCAGAACGACGACTGGCTCGACGTGCCCGAGGGCGAGCCCATGGCGGCCCGGCCCACGGGCACCATCAACCTCAACGTGATCAACGCCGCCGGCGACATCTCGTCCGTCACCAGCACGAGCGGGCTCGCGTGGAAGATCCCGGGCCGCGTGGGGGATTCGCCCATCGTGGGCGCAGGCCAGTACACCGACAACGCGGTCGGCGCCGCCGGCTCCACCGGACGGGGCGAGTCCAACATCATGGTCTGCGGCGCGATGCTGACCGTGGAGCACATGCGCCGCGGGATGTCGCCGACCGACGCCTGCCTCGAGACGCTCAAGCGCGTCGTGGCAATGACCCCGGACCGCCTGTTGAAGGGCGGCAAACCCACGTTCAACCTCAACTTCTACGCGCTCAACAAGCGCGGCGAGATCGGGGCCGCGTCGCTCTATCCCAACCGCTACGCGGGCCACGACGGACGCGAGGCCCGGCTCCGCGACACCGCCTACCTCTACGAGCAGCGGCCATGACGCCTGGCAGGCCCCGGCTGCACGGCCTGATCGCGGCGGCGGCGCTCGTCCTGACGGCGCCGCTCGTCGCGCAGGATTCCGCGGTTGCCCGCCCAGCGGCGGCGTCCGCGCCCGGGATTCCCTGGAGCGCGAGCTACTTCCCGTTCATCTCCAAGGCCGTCAACGACGGTCCGCTGCTGGGCATCGTCTACGACTACCGCCAGCCCGCCGACTACTTCGACCGCGTCGCCTTTACCCGGGCCCTGCGGGTGCGGGCGCTCCTGGGCTCCAGCGGGACCTACGGCGGTTCGGTGAGCTTCGAGGCGCCCCGGCTGGCCGACGGCTGGCGACTGCGAACGGCGGCGTCGGGCTATCACGAGTCGCGGCTCAAGTACTACGGCCTGGGCCCCGCGTCGCCGCATCTCGCGTCGATCGCGAGCGTTTCCGGTCCGACCCTGCCCGACCAGGACGACCCGCTCTTCCGCGTGACCCGCACGCGTTTCGACTTCCACGCGGAGGTCACGCGGCGGATCGTGGGGCCGCTCGGGGTCGCGCTCGGGACCGGAATCGAGCACGCCAGGTTCACACCCGATTCGAAGGAAGCGGCGTCCCTGTTCCGGCAGGAGGTGGGCAGCGAACTCGACCAGACGGACTACACCGCCCGGCTCACCGTGGTCGTGGACACCCGGGACCGGGAATACGACACGCACGCCGGGTTCCTGGGCGAGGCCGGCCTGCTCGGGGGCACGGGCGGTGATGGCTACGGGCGCTGGCACGTGATCGCCAGCGGTTACGTCCCGGTCGCGGCCGCCACCACCGTCGCGGCGCGGGTGGGCGCCGCCAACGCCTGGGGCCACCCGCCGCTCGAAGCGCGCTACCTGCTCCATGCCTGGGAGCGGCCCATCATGCTCCTGGGCGGCGAGCAGAGCCACCGCGGCCTCGCCAACGGCCGCTCCCTGGGCACGGGACAGCTTTTCGCGAATCTGGAGGTGCGCCAGGACATCCTGGTGCTGGGCGACCTGGGCGCGATCGGGGTGCTGGCGTTCGCGGACGGCGGGCGCGTATTCGAGGGCGATTTCTCGCTATCGTTCAACCGCTGGAAGCTCGCCGCCGGCGGCGGGCTGATGATCCGCCTCCTCCGCAGCTACATCACCACGCTCAACTTCGCCGGCGGGCAGGGTTTCCAGTTCACGATGACGAGCGGCTGGTTCTTCTAGGGCCGCCGCGGCAAACACTTCCCTCAGCGTCGTTTCCCCCCGGTCCTTGATGTACCAGAGGCGCTTCTCGCGCTGGAAGTCTTCCTTCGACAGGATCGGCCGGTTTTCCAGCACCCAGCGCTGCAGCGCGGCGGGACGCGGGCCCCAATGGCCCCGGGGGCGGAACGCTTCGTCCAGCGCGATGACGATCGGGATCGACCGCGTGCCGTTGGTGAGATAGCGGTCCATCACCTCCGGGTGCTCGTCCCGCCTGATGATTCTGAGCTCGACGCCGGCCCGTACGTCCGCCAGCTTCGCGAGCACCGGGACCGTGTTGGCCGCATCGCTGCACCAGTCCTCGGCGATCACCAGCAAGCGCAGCCTGGCGCCGGTACCCGCGGCAGCCCAGTCCGGGATGCGCGCGAGGCGGCGGCCGCCTTCCCACAGGCTCTGATGCTTCATCGCCTGCGCGACGAAGGCATCGTATGTCAGGGCGCCCTCCCACAGCGCCTTGAAGTCCAGCATTCGATCCTCCAGTCCTGTCCTAGAGCTCCTCGATCTTCACGCCCCGCCTGGCCAGCTCATCCACATAGGCCCGGAAGGGTACCGCCTCGTCCGGCGTCTTCACGCCCGGCGATACCTGCCCCGTGGCCTGCAGCTGGCCGGTAATGGAAAGGGAATACCCCGTGGTACGCATCATGGCGCTGATGCCGTGCACCTCGTCGTACCGGTCGAGGAGCTGGAAGACGGTCGCGGCCGGCTTGCCGTCCTTCTCGCCGCTCACCTCCACCCGCAGGGCCACCAGATCCCGTCCCTCCGGTTTGCGAAGTCTGGGGCTCACCACGGCGATGAACACGTCGCGCGGCCTGACCCGCTGTCCCTTCACGTCGATCGGCTCGTTGGACAGGAGCCCGAGTTCCCGGATGGGCCGCATCACGTCCGCGTGGCCCGGATAGCGGAGCGTCTTGTACTCCATGACGTCCACCTTGCCTTCGTATGCCCACGGCATGGTGCTGATCCCGCCGGCCGTATGGAACGCCTCGAGGCGGCCCACCGGTTCCGGGAAATCCACGTATTCGATCTCGCTCAACGCCTCCACCTCGGTGCGGCGCCCGCCCCTCAGCACGGCGGACCGTGTGGTGTAGTAATCCAGGGCGCCCTCGAGCGAATACACGATCTGGTAGTTGAGGGGCGGCTCCGGCTGCTGCGGCAACCCGCCGACGAAGATCTTCACCTTCCCCACTACGTCGAGACGCCGGATGCCCTCCGCGGCGAGGATGTTCACCATCCCGGGCGCGAGGCCGCAGTCGGGGATGACCGACACCCCCTCATTCCGCGCCTCGGCGTCGAGCGCCTTCTGCTTGAAGACGATCTCGGTGTTGCCGCCCAGATCGGCGTAGTGGCAGCCCGATGCGATGGCCGCGCGGGTCATCGGCTCGTTGAAGTAGTATGGCAAGGCGCACATCACCGCGTCGTGCCCGGCCATGATGTCCGCCGCGGCCGCCCGGTCGGACGCATCCAGGCGGACGGTCCTGAGCCGGGGATCACCGAGCTTCGCGAGGAACGGCGCCATCCCATCTGGATGGAGATCGGCGAGGGTCACCTCGGCCACGGCCGGATTCTGCAGCAGATCATAGGCGCAGGCGGAGCCCTGGAGGCCGGCGCCGAGGACGAGCATCTTCATATCGCCTCACGAAGAAGCCAGATTCCGTTGCACAAAAGCCTCCGAATCTAGCCCGGTCCCGGCATCGCACTCAACAGGAGCACATGGGTACCGATCGACTTCGCCGCGATGCGCATCTCACGCGCCAGCGCCTGCTGGGCGCGGCGCTCGACCTGTTCACCTCCGTGGGCTACAAGGCGACGACCACGCCCGAGATCGCCGAGCGGGCCGGGATCGCGGAAGCCACGATCTATCGCCACTTCAGCGGCAAGGAAGAGCTGCTGAACGAGGTCTATCGCAGCACCCAGGAGTGGGCGCTGGGGATCGTGAAGGGCCAGGAGGCCCAGCGCGCGGTCTCGCCGCTGGAGCGGCTCGACTGGATCGGGCGGCGGTTCCTCGATGCCGCCGTCACCCACCCCGGCCTCATGCGCATGCTGCTCCAGCAGCGGGAGGACCGGGTGCTGGACGAGCGGAGCCTCGGCGCCGCACGGGAGTTCCGCGAGGCGCTCACCCAGATCGTGGCGATGGGCAAGTCGGACGGGCTGGTGCGGCCGGGACCGGCCGAGCTGTGGACCGGCGTGTGGCTGGCGGTGATCGCCTACGGCGTGGAGAAGGTCTGCGCCCGGGAGTGGACCCCGGAACATCCGCATGTGGGGCTCATGCTGGAGGGAGCGCGGCGCGCCATCGCGAGGTAATCGCCGGCATCTGGCCCGGTACCGCTACTGCTCCCGGGGCCGCGGTAACGCGCGGGCGTACGTCATGTGATGCGCGCCGTTCGGCACCCTCTTCCACAGCAGCCGCCGGCTCCGCCCGCCTCCCAGCGGCCGCACCTCGAAGTCGTTCCCGTCGCCCACGAAGAACCCGAGCGAGTCAGGCCCCCAGCGCGTCGGGTCGCGCCCTTCCTTCTCCAGCACCTGGGTCTCGCCGGTCACCGTGGTGACGCAAATCCCCGCAACGCCGGCGGGGCACGGCGTGACCCGCGCGAGCGGCGGATCGCCGAGCACCAGGGCGAGCGCGGAGTCCGCAGCCAGCGAATCCGTTCCGGAGACCCGGGCGGGCGCGGGGTCGGCGGGCGGCGCGGCTACGCGGTAGAGCCCGGCATCGGTGCGCACGTAGATCGACCGCCCGTCGCGAGACCAGGCCACCTCGCTGGGCGCGCCCGCGCCGTCCGGCAGCGGCAGCTCGCGCTCCGCCCCGTTCAGCAGGTTCATCACCCAGACGCGACGTGAGCCGCTGTCCGCGCCGGCGCGCGCGCGCAGGAAGGCCACGCCGCCACCATCCGGTGAGAGCGCCGGCGCGTCCTCCGCCAACTGGGTGAACGTGAGCTGGTGCACGGAGCCGCCCGCGGCCAGGACCGCGAACAGATCGCTCTGCCCCCCGGGCCCGTCGGCCGCGAACACGGCGAAGTCCTCCTCCCCCACCTTGATCTTGTTCTTGAGCGGCGAGAGCGCGCTCGAGCAGGCAGACCCGAGCAGAACCACGCCCGTGAGCAGGCTGAACCCGAGGACGTGGCGCGGCGCGCCCGGCGCGGTCCGGCTCATGGGATCGTGCTGATGCGCACGTCGCCCAGCCAGAGCGGCCCCGAAGAGCGGAAGGTGGTCACGGTGCGGCCGTGAGCGAGCGTGTCGACCCGCTCCGCTCTGCCAACCGCCTCCGGGCGGTATCCCGCCGGGACTTCCACCTTGAGGGTCAGCGGAACGGCAGCCCGCGGGTCGAACGGCGCGGGGAACCAGCCGCCCGGCGCTCCGTGGGTGGCCACCAGGCCGTGGTTCGGGAGGCCGTGGAAGCGGATGCGGGTGATGAGCGTATCGCCGGGCGCGAGTTCCTGTGGCACGAATACCGTGTCCGCGTTGCGACCCCAGCCGCCGCGGCGATTACCCGCCGGCCCCGATGCCGTGATCACCCGGACCACCCGGATCGCCGGGTCCATGGTCAGCATGATCGGCGCGCCAGAGGTGATGCGCCACGTGATGTCGGCCTGGCCCGTGATGTGGCCGGTCGGATCGCCCGCGACGATGGTGAGCTCGTATTGCAGCAGTTCGTGCGGCGGTATCGAATCCGGCGGCGCTGCCAGCGCCAGTGCGGCCAGCAACGCGAGCATCATACCTCCAGATCGACGGCGAGTCGGGACTCGCGGATGGGATGGATGTACTCGGACACGACCCGGTTGTGCTCCGGATGCTCGAGGTAGGCGTTGACCGCGGCCATGTCATCGAGTTGTACCTCGAGTACGTGGGAATACGTATCGGCCGAGGGAGCGAGGTTGGGACCGAAGGCGATGCCGCGGATGAACGGGATCGCCTTCGGCATGCCGAGGAGCGCTTCGCGGGCGGCCTCGAGCTGCTCCGCCCTGACCTCAGGGACGAAGCGGAAGAGAACAGTGTGGTGAATCATGGAGCGAAAGGTAAGCGAAGCGCGGCGCCAGCCGTCTACTCCAGCACCTCGCGATAGAACCCCAGGATCCGCGACCACGCCTTCTCGACCTCGGGCCCGTCGTTGCCCTTCCGGCCGGGCTTGAGAAAGCCGTGGCCGGTGCCGGGGTAGATGGCGTAGTCGAACCACTTGCCCATGGCCTTCATGCGACGGGCGACCGCGGGGAGCGAGTCGTTGATGCGGGCGTCCTGCTCGGCGTAGACCCCGAGCACCTTCGCGTTGATCCGGCCGAGCGCGGCCGAGTCGGGGGCTGGCCCGTAGCACACCACGGCAGCCTTGAGCTTGGGGTTGTTCGTCGCGTAGCGGAAGCTCTGGCCGCCGCCCCAGCAGAATCCGATCGTCCCGATATCGTCCCGCTTCACGCCCGGCAGGTTGTTCACGTAGTCGTAGGTGGCGTCGAGGTCGGCGGTGACGCGCTCGGGCTCCAGTTCGCGGAAGAGCGCCCGGGCCGCCTCGGGGTCCTCGGGCGTCTTGCCGTGCCTGGAGGAGAGCAAGTCCGGGGCGATGGCCACGAAGCCTTCCTTGGCCAGACGGTCCACGACGGTGGGCTCCCACTTCGTGAGCCCGAAGATCTCGTGGATGACGATGATCGCGGGCGCCCTGTCTTTCCGTTCCGGCCAGGCCACGTAGGCGATGACCGAATCGCCACCGGGCTTCCTGATGGTCACCCATTCGCCATGGGTGGTTACGGAATCAGGCGGCGTGCCGGCGGGGGCTGCCGCGCGCGCCGTGATGCCCGCGGCGAAGCCGGTTCCCAGGGCGAGGGCGCCGATCAGGGCCAACCGCGCAAAGCCACCGGTCGTGATGGATCGAGGGCGCGTCATGTGTCGTCCTGAGGTGGGAGTGTCGCGGAAAAATAGGGACACACCGGGTTGTCGCTACCTCGGCACCGCCTCCAGCACCCGCTGGAACTCCGCTGCGGACTGGAAGCGGGAGGCCGGATCGGGCGCCAGCGCCCGCGAGATCGCCCATCCCAGCTCGGGCGGCAGGTCAGGCCGGTATGCGCCGAGCGGGACAAGGCGCCCCTCCAGCCGATGGAGCGTCTGATCGGCGGAGGCGCGCCCGGCAAACGGCAGCTGGCCCGCGAACATCTCGAAAGCCAGCAGGCCCAGCGCGTAGATGTCGCTCCGATGGTCGACCGTCTGGCCCCGCATCTGCTCCGGGCTCAGGAAATCCGGCGTGCCGAGGATCACGCCGGTGGCCGTGAGGCGCTGGTTCTCCTCGGGGCGCATCGGCCGCGCCAGGCCGAAGTCCAGCAGCACCGCGCGCACGCCGTTCGGACTCGACGGTTCCGGCACCAGCATCACGTTCTCGGGCTTGAGATCGCGATGCACGATACCCGCGTCGTGGGCGTATCCCAGGCCGCGGCAGAGATCGAACAGGATGGGCAGGCCCAGGGACAGTCCGAACGGACCTTCGCGAATCTCGCGGTCGTTGAGCAGCTCGCCCGGCAGGAACGCCAGCACGAGATAGACCAGTCCGTCCTCGCTCTCGCCGAGGCGGTGGAGCCGGCAGATGCCGGGGTGGTCCAGCCGGCCCACCAGCGCCGCCTCGCGGCGCAGGCGCTTCAGCAGGTCCGGGTCGCCCGCAAGGCGCGGCGACAGAATCTTGATGGCGACCGGCTCCCCGGTCTCGCGATCGATGGCCCGGTAGACGAACGACGTGCCGCCCTCGCCCAGGCGCCGCTCCACCTCGTAGCGGTTGTCGAGCAGCAGGCCGGTGAGGGCCGCGGCGCGCGGATGACGTTCCGGCGGCGGAACCGACGCCGGCCGCTGGCTCCCCGCCGGCCCGGAAATGGGGATGAGCGGCGCGCCGTCACGGGGACAGAATCGCGCGGACGGCGGATAGATGGTGTGACAGCGGGGACAGCGCAGGATTCAGTCCCGGAAGCAGTTGCGCCCCTCGGCCTTCGCGCGGTACAGATTGGCGTCGGCCAGCCTGATCAGCGACTTCGCGTCGGAGACGTTCGGGCCCGGATACGTCGCGAGGCCGATGCTGATGGTCGTGCGTACCGGGTTGCCGGGCTCGCCGAAATCGTGCAGCGCCACGCGTTTCAGCACCCGCTCGGCGAAGATCCGGGCGCCCACGATCCCGGTCTCGGGCAGCAGCACCACGAACTCCTCGCCCCCGTATCGCGCCACCACGTCGACTGCCCGCTGTTCCCGCCAGAGGATCTCGGCCACCTGCTGCAGCACCCGGTCCCCCATCTGGTGGCCGTAGGTGTCGTTGACCCGCTTGAAGTCGTCGATGTCGATCATCACGCAGGCGAGGGCCGTGCCGTAGCGGTTGGCGCGTTCGAGTTCGCGATCCAGCTTGGCGTCGAGTGCGCGGCGGTTGTACAGGTCGGTGAGCGGATCCACCTCGGCCAGATGGCGCATCTGCTCCTCGCCCAGCACCGCCGTCTCCAGATCGTACGCCTTCTCCAGTGCCGCCACCGCGGCCGTGATCACCTGCTGGCCGAACGTCGCGTCGTGCTGGTTGAGCGGCGGATCCTCGGGACCGGTGCGAAGGAAGAACACGCCCGCCGGCTGGCCCCGGAGCTTGAACGGGATGGCGATCGCCGACCGGACCGGCACGGGGAGGCCCGCCGCGGCCCACTCGCTCCGCACGGCGTCGTAGAGCGGATCGCTCGTCGCGTCCTGCACCAGCGCGATCTCGCCCGACTCGAGCGCCCGGCGGATCTCGGGGTAGCGCTTGAGGTCCACCCTGAGGCTCTTGAGCATCGGGTTCTCGAATGCCGCCACCACGGTGGCGAATTCATCCCCGGGCGAGGCACTGATGATCGACACCTTGGAGATCCGCAGCGCCTGCGCCACGCGCCGCACCAGAATCTGGTAGATCTCGTCCGGCTTGAGCGACGCCGTCACCTCCGAAAGGATCGCCACCATCTCCGAGCGGCTGCGGGCATCGGCTCTGGCCTGGTTCAGCTCCCGGCCCACGCGCAGGTGGTTCTTCACCCGGGCCAGCAGCTCGCGCACGCGGAACGGCTTGGGGATGAAATCCGACGCCCCGAGACCCAGCGCCCGCACCGTCGCTTCCTCGGGCGGCATCGACGAGACCATGAGAATCGGCAGATCCCGGTAGCGGGGATCCTTCCGCAGCCGCTCCAGCAGCTGCAGGCCGTCCACGTGGGGCATCATGATGTCGAGCAGGAGGAGGTCGAACTGGTCCGCAGCGAGGTGGTCGAAAAGATGTTCGCCGCCGGTCAGCGTGGTGACGTCGTACCCGTTTTCCTTGAGAATCCAGGTGAGTGTGCGCGACATCGCCTGATCGTCGTCGGCGATCAGGATCTTCGGCGCCAGCGTCATTCAGCCCACCAGCCGATCGAACACCATGGGATCGACGTTGCCACCGCTCGCCACGGCCACGACCGGGCCCCGCAGCTCGGCCCGGCCGGCGAGGAGCGCCGCGGTCGTCACCGCGCCGGATGGTTCCACCCGTATCGGGATGCCGTCGGGGCCGCGGGCGTACTGGTGCAGCCAGCGCACCGCCGCGGCGATCTCCCCGTCGGTCACGGTCAGCACCCGCGACACGGCGAGCCGGATGATGGGCCAGGTGAGGCGCCCCACCCGAGGCGTGAGCAGGCCGTCCGCGATGCTGTCGCCCTGGCCGATGTCCACCGGTTCACCCGCCGCCAGCGCGGCGCTCAGCTTGGCCGCACCCGCGGGTTCCACCGCCACGATCTCCGCCGGATGGCCCGACGCCAGCACCGCGGCCGCAATCCCGCCGAGGAGGCCGCCGCCGCTCACGGGCACGAGGATCGTGCGCACGTCGGGACATTGGTCGAGGATCTCCAGGCCGCAGGTGCCCTGGCCGCAGATCACATCGGGATGGTCGAACGGCGGGATGAGGGTCAGGCCTTCGTCACGGGCGATCGCCTCGGCGCGGGCTGCCTGTTCCGGCGAGCGCCGGGCGCCGGCGAACACCACTTCGCCGCCGTACCGGCGAACGCCGTCCACCTTCACGGCGGGGGTGTTCTCCGGCATGACGATCACGCCGCGGACCCCGAAGGCCCGGGCCGCCCAGGCCACGCCTTGCGCGTGGTTCCCGCTGGAGTACGCCACCACGCCCCGCCGGCGGACCTCCGGGTCGAGCCGGCGGATCGCGGTGTAGGCACCGCGGATCTTGAACGCGCCGATCGGTTGCGCGTACTCGGCCTTGAGATAGACCGCGCGACCCGGGCCCGCGGCCGGTTCCGGCAGCGGCACGAGCGGTGTGCGGACCGCTACGCCCTCGAGCCCCTGGGCGGCTTCCCGGAGCGCATCCAGGGAGGGAGGGAAGGTCGCCGTCAGGGTCATCCCGACAATGCTAGGGGTTACGTCACTCCAGGTCCAGATCGACCTGCTCGTCACCCTCCGCCGACGCGGGCGCGTCGGCCGCCCCCTCTTCGGTTCCGTTCTCTTCTTCCTTCACCACGCGGGCCACGTCCACCACGCGGTCGCCGTCGTCGAGGTTCATGACGCGGACGCCCTGCGTGTTACGGCCGATGACCCGGATGCCGTCCACCG